>JAEUSW010000069.1 GCA_016788285.1 Flavobacteriales bacterium | reverse complement strand
CGCCGCCTGGTGGTGGAGCCCTTCCCCGGTCTTCCGATCGACACCGTGTATGAACGGATCGGGGGACTGCAGCTCCATCTCAACGCCTTCATCTGGTTCGTCAGCGATGCGCCGTATCAAGGCCTGATGTGCTACAGCGATCAGGACATCGACCTCGTTGCACCCGGTGTGACCGATTGTGGCTACACCTTGTCCGTACCGGACGATCCAAGGGCCCTGGATGCCTCACCGTTCCCCAACCCCGGCACCACCCACTTCACCCTCGACCTCTACCCCGGCCCGCACACCATCACCCTTTTCGATGCCACGGGCCGCATGGTGCTACAACAGCGCACCACCGATGCCCGGCCGGTGATCGGCACGGAAGCGCTACCCGCTGGACTCTACCACGTCGCGGTGCGCGATGCACAGGGCGCAGTGCTGGGTGCGTCGTGGGTGAAGGAGTGAGGCCTCCCCAGCGTGCCAGGGCGCTCAGCTCCGGTAACGCACACGCTCATCGCATCCCTTCGTCCGGGAACACATAGCGACCGGGGGACCGGGCCGCCGGGTCCTTCTCCATCTTCGGCTTGGTGAACACGCGATAGGCGAGATAGAGCGCGGCCCCTCCGATGGAAACGCTGAGGAGACGCCCGGACAAGGTCCACGGATCCCCGCCGTCCTTCACGAAGTGGCTCAGATCATTGAACAGCCCGAAGGCGCCCAACGCGTTGCCCCAGCCGACCCATTCGAAGACCTGCCCCTGCCAGCGGTACAGGCTATATCCCATCAGCAGCGTGGCGATGGGAACAAGGCTCAGGTAGGCCGTGGCCTGGTCCATGCCGATGGATCCGTTCAAAAGAGGGCGTGCCAGGCGCAGGAGGGCGGAGGCCGCGATCAAGCCCAAGAGGGTGAGATGCAGGGTGCGGTAGCGTTCACGGGCCGGCAACGACGGCATGTAGCGCACCACCTCGGCCACCTTCTTCGGCCTGGCCTCGGGGAACTGCAGCAACAGGTTGTCGAACACCTGCTGCTTGGGCAGGCCGTAGCTCAGCAGCTCTTCCGCCTTGGCCTTGATCGCCTTGTTGCTCATCGCACCACGAAGATCATGAGCCCGATCCGGTCACCAGCGCCGGTCGGCACGCGGAGCGGCCGTTCATCCGAAGCGTTCCACGTCCACCACCCGCTCTGCGCGCGCCCACGCGGCACCTGGCACTCCCCGTGCGGCACGCCATCCACGAACACGCACACATGGCAGACCCCGGGAGCGGCACCCGGCATCGCCACCTGGATGCGGCGTTGCTGCTGCACGCGCAGGCTGCTGATCCACCGCACGCGAACGGGATGGCCGGTCATGTGCACCCGGGCGGCCCCGGTGTTGATGATCCCTGGCCCGGGGCAAGCCGGTGGTCACTACCTTGCCTGAGCCGCCATGTCCGGGACCCGCCTTCTTGCCCTGCTCCTCGTCGGATGTTCGTCCGCCGCGGCCGTCGCGCAATGCGGGAATGACAACGTGCTCACCGGCGCGGCGGTGACGCCACCCTGCCCCGGCAGCACCACCGTGTCCTGCGTGCAGGGCGGGCAATACGCCCTGGTGAACGTGGTGGCGGGGAACACCTACACGTTCAGCACCTGCGGGGCCACCTTCGACACCCAGATCACCCTCTACAACAACGCCGGCGGAGGCTCGCTCGGGTACAACGACGACGCCTGTGGCGCGCTCGGATCCCAGTCGACCATCACCTGGGTGGCCACCTTCACCGGTCAGTTGCGTGTGCTCGTGGACCTGTACAACTGCGCCGGCAACACGACCTGTGCCCCGCTGCTGATCACGTGCGCGTCGCCCCCTGCAGGGGACTGCGTGTACACCCTGACGCTGTCCGACCTGTTCAGCGACGGCTGGGGCACATCCTTCGTCACCATCACCATCAACGGGGTCCCGACGAACTACACGGTTCCGGCCGGCGTCCCGTCCGTCACCGTGCAGATCGGGGTCAACATCGGCGATGCCGTCGTCATCAGCTATAACGCATCAGGGGCGTTCCAGACCGACAATGCCTACACCCTGGCGCTGGGCGGCGGCACCATCTTCAACTCCGGCACGCCACCGGTGGCAGGGGTGGTGTACGCCGGGTCCGTCACCTGTGTCCCCCCTCCGCCGGCACCGGAGGATTGCCTCGGCGCGGTCACCATCTGCAGCAACGTGTCCTTCAGCAACAACACCACGAACACCGGCAACATCGTCGACATCAACGCGACGAACTCCGGCTGCCTGGACATCGTGGAGTACCAGGGCACATGGTACGTCTTCTCCCCCAGCTCCTCCGGCGATCTGGGCCTCACCATCGCTCCCCTGGGGCCTGACGACTACGACTGGGCGATCTGGGGACCCTATCCGCCGGGATCGACGCCCTCCAGCATCTGTCCGCCAGCGGGCCTGCCGATCCGCTGTGCCGCCTCCAGCGGCCCGGCCACCTTCAACAGCACGGGCGCGTATGCCACCGGCATGGGCCATCCCACCTATTCGCCTCCGCAGTTCGCCAGCACCGCCATCAGCTACGGCATCCCCGCCACCCTGAACGCCTGCCCCCTCATCCCACCGCAATACTGCGGCTGGGTGCCGGGCATGCAGGTGACCGTGGGCCAGGTCTACCTCATGTACATCAGCAACTGGAGCCAGAGCAGCGTGGGCTTCACCATGAACTGGAACCTCCAGAACGGCGCCTCACTGGATTGCACGGTGCTCCCCATCGAGCTGCTCAGCCTGCAGGCGTATGCCGTGCCCGGTGGCGTCAACGTGGACTGGTCCACCGCGTCCGAGGTCGACAACGACCGTTTCGAGGTGGAGCGCTCCCGGAATGGAGCGGACTTTGCGCACATCGGCACGGTCCCCGGCGCGGGGAACAGCGTGCAGCCGCTCCACTACACCTTCTTCGATCCCGGGCCCGACCACGGAATGAACTACTACCGCCTGCGGCAGGTGGATCAGCACGGCGACCACGTGTACTCGCCGGTCCGGGCCGTCCTTCTGGGCCACCCGACCGGCGACCTGCAGGTGGTGCCGAACCCGGGATCCGGTCGTGTGGACGTGGTCTGGAGCCAGGGAGAGCCCGGATCGACCCTCGTGATGCACGACGCCACCGGCCGCGAAGTGCAGCGCCAACCCCTGGACGGGCCCCGCACCACCTTGGACCTGTCGCGCCTTTCCCGCGGGGTGTACGGCGCGCATGTCCAGCTGCCCTCGGGCCAGCGCACCGCATCGGTGGTCTGGCTGCGGGAATAGGAACTTGGCCCGGCCGACGAGCCGGGTGATGGGCTCCTCCATCCCGGAGCCGGCGGCCCGATCGTCCCGTCCGTGGCGCTCCGACCGGTACCGCCCGGTCCAGCGCATCGCCCAGGCCGCTATTTTTCCGCCATGGCCCTCCCCCGCATCCGCACCCAAGCCGAATACGACGCCGCCTGCGCCGAAGCCATCCGCGACCCCGAAGGGTACTGGGCCGACCTGGCCGCGCACTTCACCTGGAAACGCACCTGGGACACCACCCTGCAGTGGGACTTCAAGAAACCCGATGTCAAGTGGTTCATCGGCGGCCAGCTCAACATCACCGAGAACTGCCTGGACCGGCACCTGAAGCAGCGCGGCAACAAGCTCGCGATCATCTGGGAGCCGAACGACCCGAAGGAGCGCTTCGTGCGACTGACCTACCGCGAGCTGCACGAGCGCGTGTGCCAGTATGCCAACGTGCTGAAGCGCAACGGTGCCAAGAAGGGCGAACGCATCTGCATCTACATGCCGATGATCCCGGAGCTGGTGATCGCCACGCTGGCCTGCGCGCGCATCGGGGCCATCCACAGCGTGGTGTTCTGCGGCTTCAGCGCACAGAGCCTGGCGGACCGCATCCAGGATGCCGCCGCCACCATGGTGCTCACGAGCGACGGCCTGAACCGCGGGCACAAGCAGATCCCCGTGAAACGCGTGGTGGACGAGGCATTGGAGACCTGTCCGACTGTGCAGAAGGTGATCGTGACCGAGCGGCTGGGCTGGAGCGTGAACATGGAGGAAGGCCGCGATGTGTGGCTGCACGAGGAGCTGCCCCACGTGGACAAGCACTGCCCGGCCGAGGTGATGGACGCGGAGGACCCGCTCTTCATCCTCTACACCAGCGGCAGCACCGGCAAGCCCAAGGGCGTGGTGCACACCTGCGGCGGCTACATGGTGTACACCGACCACAGCTTCCGCAACGTGTTCCAGGTCGAGGAGAGCGACGTGTACTGGTGCACGGCCGACGTGGGCTGGATCACCGGCCACAGCTACATCATCTACGGTCCGCTGCTGAACGGCGCCACCACACTGGTGTTCGAGGGCGTGCCCACCTTTCCCGATGCGGGCCGCTTCTGGCAGGTGATCGACAAGCACGGGGTGAACATCTTCTACACCGCACCCACCGCCATCCGCAGCCTGATGGCCGCCGGATTGGACCACGTGCTGGCCTATTCGCTGGATAGCCTGCGGGTGATCGGCAGCGTGGGCGAGCCCATCAACGAAGAAGCGTGGAACTGGTACAAGATCCACGTGGGCAAGGACCGCTGCCCCATTGTGGATACTTGGTGGCAGACGGAGACCGGCGGCATCCTGATCAGCACCATGGCCGGGGTGAACGACGAGAAACCCGCGCACGCCGCGTGGCCTCTGCCCGGTGTGCAGCCCGTGCTGCTCACGCCCGAGGGCAAGGAGATCACCGGGAACGAGGTGGAGGGACTGCTGTGCATGAAGTTCCCGTGGCCCAGCATCCTGCGCACTACCTGGGGCGACCACGAGCGCTGCCGCCAGACCTACTTCAGCAGCTACAAAGGCTACTACTTCACCGGCGACGGTGCCAAGCGCGATGCCGACGGCCGCTACCGCATCATCGGCCGGGTGGACGATGTGATCAACGTGAGCGGCCACCGCTTCGGCACGGCGGAGATCGAGAACGCCATCAACCAGGCCAAGGGCGTGGTGGAGAGCGCCGTGGTGGGCTACCCGCACGACATCAAGGGCCAGGGCATCTACGCCTACGTGGTGTGCGAAAAGCCCATCGACACCGCCGATGACCAGGCCGTGGAGAACATGCGCGGTGAGGTGATCGAAGCGGTGGTGGCGGGCATCGGCCGCATCGCCAAGCC
>JAEUSW010000356.1 GCA_016788285.1 Flavobacteriales bacterium | reverse complement strand
TGCCCGGTGCCACGATCAGCGCCACAGCGAATGCACCGTCATCTTTCCGGTGGCGTTGTCCACCAGCACCACCAAGGGCTCGCTCAGCTTGCCTTCCACGGGTGGCCGTGTGCCCACAAAGGCGAAGGCCACGGCGCCGGGCAGGATCTGGGAAACGGTGTAGCGGTCCAGACCGGTCTCCGTGCGCCAGATCGCTTTTCCGTCCAGGTCCACGCGCGACACGATAAGGCGGCCGCCCAGGCCCGGCTTGTCCGTATGCACCATCAGAGCGCTCGCGGGGTCGGCCAGGCGCAGCGGCTCCGCCTTGGCCTGCAGGCGCAGGAAGGCCGCGTTCAGGTACGCGCTGTCACCGATGGGCGCGATGCCGCGGATGCGGAAGTGACCGGCATCGGATCCGCGCTCCAGTTCCCCCCGGTACAGGCGTCGTTCACGTTTGGCGTCCTCGGCGTTCTCCACGCGGCGCACCCACGTGCCCACCTTGAAGTCGCGTTCCAGCTCCTCGGAGGCATGCAGGCCGAGCCAGGAACCGGCCGGCGTGACCAGGCCCGAGGCCAGGTGGTCGGTGGGCTCGCGGCGCTCGAACCGGTCGTTGGAGGGCTTGGGCGTCACGGGCTCGGCCTTCCAGGTATCGGGGTCCAGGTCCAGGGCCGCGCTGCGGTCGTCGTTGATCAGGTGCAGCTTCCCATCCAAGAGGTCCGTGCCGCGGGCGTCCTCCCACCAGCGCGACGGAATGCCCGGGTTCGCGGCCATCAGGTCCTCCGCCGCCACCAGCTTGCGGTCGCGCAGGCGAACACCGTGCAGGCCCATGCAGTCGAACCAGAGCGTGCGCCCGTCGCTGCCCAGGATGCGGGACAGGGTGTAGCCGTTGCCGTCGACCTCCCGGGCGAAAGGCACCACGAAGGGCTCCGTGCCATCCAGCGGGATGATCAGGATGCTGAGGCTGGTGGTGGTGTGGCCACCGCGTCCGCTGATCTCCACCAGGTGCGGGTCGGTGGTCTGGATGAGCGAGGCGATGTGCGTGTCCGTGCGCACGCAGTCGTTCAGTGGCACGCCGCTCACCGGTGCCACGGTGAGCGCCTTCCGGCCGAGCCAGAGCACGCCACCGATGATGACCGTCGCGACCAGGATCCCGAGTCCGACCATGGCTTTCAAGTTGGAATACCGGCGCACGAACGCCGCGGACCGGGCCTGGGGCGAACCCGCCCCGGAGGATGTGGGCGCGGCGGAGCCCGGCCCGAGCCGGATGAGTATGTCGCCCCGCTCCGCATCGACCTCCGCCCTGCACGATGGCGCCCGCTGCCGCACCACTTCATCGGCCACGAAGCCCAGGATCTCCGTCCGCCGCTCCATCGCCCATGCGTGCGCACGCTCCCAATCAGCGCGCGACCCCATGCTCACGATGGTCACCACGTCGTGGCCACCGA
Organism: Flavobacteriales bacterium; assembly: GCA_016788285.1. Taxonomy (GTDB): domain Bacteria; phylum Bacteroidota; class Bacteroidia; order Flavobacteriales_F; family PHOS-HE28; genus PHOS-HE28. The sequence continues at coordinate 1,187 of JAEUSW010000356.1, read as the reverse complement.
ACTCCCAATACCCGGTGATGGACCGAAGGCCTTCGCTGTAGATGACCTGGCCGGAACGGCCGTCCTCGGTGATGCTGACGGATGGTCGCATGAGACCCCAACGGTACGGATCATTCGGCGATCCGAAGGACCGCCCCCGGTGGGTCCCGTGGGTGAAGGCGCCCCCTCGCTCGGCGTTCCGGCCGGCTGGAAGGGACTACCTTGTCCACGTGGGCACACGCATCACCTCGCTCGACCTGCTCCGCGGCCTCGTCATGGTCATCATGGCGCTGGACCATGTGCGCGACTTCTTCCACTTCGGCATGCTCTGGGGCACCGACCCCACGGACATGGCCACCACCACCCCCGTGCTCTTCCTCACGCGCTGGGTCACCCATTTCTGCGCACCCGTGTTCGTGTTCCTGGCCGGCACCAGCGCGTTCCTGTACGGACGCACGCGCACGCCCGCTCAGCTGAGCCGTTTCCTCTGGACGCGGGGTGTGTGGATGATCGTGGCGGAGGTGGTGATCGTGGCCTTCGGCTGGCAGTTCGACCCGCGGTTCACGTTCACCATGCTCGCCGTGTTCTGGGCCATCGGGGTGAGCATGATCGCGCTGTCCGTGCTGGTGCGGCTTCCGTGGCGTGGGGTCCTGGGCATCGGGCTTATCATCGTGTTCGGCCACAACCTGCTGGACCAGGTGCCCGTTCCGCTGAACGGCTTCATCGGCACGCTGTTCGATGCGCTGCACCGCGGTGGCGAGCTCGTACCGGCGCCCGGCCGCATCATCGTGTTCGCGTATCCCGTGCTGCCGTGGATCGGCACCATGGCGCTGGGCTACGCGCTGGGCCGGCTCTTCACCCCCGAGGTGACGCCCGCGATCCGCGAACGCGCACTGACCCGGCTCGGCCTTGCGGCGCTCGGGCTCTTCATGGTGCTGCGCGGGTGGAACCTCTACGGCGATCCGCAGCCCTGGACGGACCAGCCCACACCGCTGTTCGACCTGCTCTCCATCCTGAACACGGAGAAATATCCGCCCTCCCTCCTCTACCTGTGCATGACCCTGGGGCCGGCGCTGCTCTTCCTGGCCTGGGCGGATGGCCGTCGGCTTCGTTGGAGCGCACCCTTCATCGTCTTCGGTCGGGTGCCCTTCTTCTACTACATGCTCCACATCTACCTGATCCATGCGCTGGCCACGGTGGGCCTGTGG
>JAEUSW010000345.1 GCA_016788285.1 Flavobacteriales bacterium | reverse complement strand
GACAGCCCGGGCTTCACCAGCTACAACTTCTTCGACCAGGCCGAGGTGATCACCTCCGAGCTCGGCATCCTCAACTGGGAGGGCCTGGCCGAAAAGCGCGTGGCCACCCCGAGCATGCTGCGGGTGGGCGCCAGCTACGTGGTGCCGGACAAGGCCGAGGTGGGCCTCGATGTGGTGCTGCCGCTGAACGATGTGCCCGGCAACCTCGCCAAGCCCCAGTTCAGCCTGGGCGGCGAGTACAGCCCGGTGAAGTTCCTCACCCTGCAGGCCGGGGTGGTCACCGGTGGCAACTACGACACCCGCCTGCCGATGGGCCTGCTCTTCCGCCTGCCGTCAGGCCAGTGGGAGGGGGGCTTCGCCAGCCGCGACGTGCTGTCCTTCTTCAGCCAGGACACGCCCACGGTGTCCCTGGCCATGGGCATCCTGCGCTTCCGCATCTGACCGGAGGGTGGCGCGGCATGCCGCGTCGGGCCTAACTTCGGCGGCCATGCTCGGAAGCACGCGTTCCTCCCTGATCCTGGTGGCGGCCTTGGGCCTGTTCGTCACCGCCCAGGCCCAAAGCGGCAAGGCCTTCTTCAAGGAGGCCGAGGCCCTGCGCCAGGCCCAGCAGCTCAGCGAAGCGGTGGAGAAATACGGCCTGGCCATCCAGGTGGAGCCCGGCATGGTGAAGGCCTACCAGGCCCGCGCCGAGGTGTACACCCTGCTGGACCGCACCGCCGACGCCGCCGCCGACCTGCGCAAGGTGCACGAGCTGGACCCCGGCGATGCCGGCCATGCCGCCCGCGCCGCCCGCGCCTACCTCGACCTTGGCCGCCCGCAGGAGGCCTTGGAGCTGTGCAACAAGGCGCTGGCCACCGACCCCAAGAGCATGGAGGCCCTGCAGACCAAGGTGCGCGTGTGCCTGGCGCTGAACGACCTGGACGGTGCCGCCGCCGCCAGCGACGCCGCCCTGGCGCAGAAGGGCACCACCGACACCTACTACCTCCACGGCCTGGTGCGCATGGCCCAGCGCGACTACCGCACCGCCGAGACCGACCTGGAGCGGGTGATCGAGTGGAACTACCTGTACGAGGACGCCTACGTGGCGCTGGCCGAGGTGCAGCTGAAGCTGTACGAGCAGTACACCGGCCCCACCATGCAGCTGCGCACCCTGGACAAGGCCGTGGAGCGCACCACCACCGCCCTGGAGCTGAACCCGCGCAGCACCGCGGCCCTCTTCACCCGCAGCAAGGCCTTCGCCCTGCAGAAGGAGTACGCCAAGGCCATCGACGACATCAGCAAGGTGATCGCCAACGGCCGCACGGACGCCGAGGTGTACCGCCAGCGCGCCCGCTACTACAACGGCTATGGCCAGCAGCAGAACGCCGTGAACGACCTGAACCGCGTGCTGCAGGAGCAGCCCAAGGACGTGAACGCCCTGCTGCTGCGCGCCGAGTGCAAGGAGGCCAACGTGGACCTGGAGGGGGCGCAGCGCGACCTGGACCTGGCCGCCAAGGCCTTGCCCGAGGGCATCCACGCCGAAGGCATCACGGCCCAGGACATCCAGGAGCGGCGCAAGCGCGTGGCCGATGCGCTCTTCGAGCTGAACCGCGAAGAGGACCCGCCGGTGATCACCCTGGTGGAGCCCAGCCGCACCGGCGAGGTGGTGCAGGTGAGCAACGCCCTGCGCCAGGTGAAGGTCAACGGCCACGTGCGCGACCGCAACCTGCTGAAGGCCATCCGCGTGAACGGCACCGAGGCCGACTTCGCCCGCGACGAGAAGGACCCGGAGTTCTTCACCAGCATCCCGTTGGGCCTCGCCGAGGAGCGGCTCACCGTGGAGGCCGAGGACGTGTACGGCAACATCGCCACGGTGACCCTGAAGGTGGAACGCACCGAAGGCGTGGCCCCCGAACTGGCGGTGACCTCGCCGGACCCCGGGGCCGACCGCATCATCACGGTGGCGGCCGACCGCGAGGACCTCTTCATCGAGGGGGTGGCCGGCGATGCGAGCATCATCCGCAGCGTGACGGTGGACGGCATCGTGGCCAGCTACGTGCCCGACACCAACCGCACGGAGTTCAGCATCAAGCTGGTGATCGCCGGCAAGGACCGGTTCACCGTGCGGGCCGAGGACCGCTTCGGCAACGCCAGCGAAGTGGTGGTGCAGATCCAACGCAAGGCGGCGCCCGCCCCGCGTCCCGTGGAGCCCGCCGTGGTGGCCGACCGTCCCGCGGACAAGCCCGTCGAGCGCCCGGCCGACAAGCCCACAGGGGGCACCGCGGTGTCCTCCGGCACCACCTGGGTGGTGTACATCGAGAACAGCGAGTACCGCAGCTTCCCCGCGCTGCAGGGCCAGGGCGGCGATGCGGCCAAGATGCAGAAGGCCTTCGCCAAGTACAATGTGCAGAGGACCATCACCAAGAAGAACCTCTCCAAGCAACAGCTCGAGCGCTTCTTCAGCACCGAGCTGCGCGACCTGGTGCGCAGCAACAAGGTGAACACCGTGCTGGTGTGGTACGCCGGGCACGGCCGCACCGTGGGCGGCAAGAGCTACTGGATCCCCGTGGACGCCAAGAAGGACGACATCTACACCTTCTACAACTACGGGCCGCTGAAGAACCTCATCCAGAACTACAGCGAGTCGGTGAGCAACACCCTGGTGGTGAGCGATGCCGCCGGCTCGGAGGCCAGTTTCTACGACCTCACCCGATAGCCGATGCGCCGCCTGCTGATCGTTCTTCCGCTCGTGCTCACCGCGCCCCTGGCGGCGCAGCGCTTCTACTTCGAGCGCCTCGATGTGCAGAACGGGCTGCCCTCCAGCAACGTGTACAGCGTGGTGCAGGACAGCACGGGCCTGGTGTGGCTGGGCACCGAGGACGGGCTGGTGAGCTTCGACGGCCGTGACCGCGTGGGCATCCGGGCCTACGGCACGGAGGATGGCACGGCCCCCAAGGGGGCGCGCTGCTTGCTGATCGACCGCGGCGGCCGCTTCTGGGCGGGCCACACCGGCGGCGGCCTCACGGTGCGCTCCGGCCGCAGCTTCGCCACGCTGGCCCTGCCCGGCGAGGCCCTGACGTCCGACGTCACCGCCCTGGTGCAGGACGGCGATGGTGCGGTGTGGGTCACCACCATGGGCCAGGGCGCCCTGCGCATCAGCGCCATCAGCGAGGACGGCGTGCCCACGGTGGACCGCTTCGGCAGCGACCAGGGCCTGCTCGAGCACGTGGTGGACGCGGTACACTTCCGCGACGGCACCCTCGCCTTCCTGGAGGACGGCGGCACGCTGAAGCGGTGGGACCCTGCCGGCAAGCGCTTCGCCTCCCTGGAGTGGAACGGCTTGGAGGACGTGCTCGGCGTCAGCGCGCTGTACGAGGATTCCGACGGCCGCCGCTGGCTCGGCACCCAGAGCAGCGGCGCCTTCGTGCTCGATCCCCGCACCGGACAGGTGGTGAACTACAGCACGGCGAACGGCCTGCCCAGCGACTTCGTGATGTGCTTCGGAGAGGACGCCAGCGGCCAGGTGTGGGTGGGCACCTGGGGCGGTGGCGCCGCCGTGATCGGCCTCAACGGCGTGCGCCGGCACTACCATCCGGGCAACGGCCTCGAGAGCCTGCTGATCCGCCGCATCACCCGCGACCGGGAAGGCAACATGCTGCTCGCCACCAACGACTACGGCCTCAACATCTTCAAGGGCGAGCGCTTCCTGAACCTGCTGGAGCAGGACGGGCTGCTGGACCAGCAGGTATGGGCCGTGCTGGAGGACCGCAGCGGACGCATCTGGTTCGGCACGGACGGTGGCGTGAGCATCCTGGACCCGCGCGTGCAGGGCACGGGCATGATCAAGAACCTGCAGACCGTGCGCACCTCCCGCGTGCGGGTGCTGGCCGAGGATGCCAGCGGCAACGTGTGGGTGGGCTCGGAGACCAATGGGCTGGTGGAGCTGGACCCCGTGGCGTTCCAGCCGGTGCCGCACCCCGACCTCGACGTGCTGATCCCGCGCGGCAAGGTGACGGCGCTGGCCGTGGGGCAGCCGGGCGAGCTGTACGTCGGCACCATCACCGGTCTGCGCCGCTACGCCACCGGGGCCCCGCCGATGGTGTACACCGAGGAGGACGGCGTGCCCACCACGCCCGTCACCGCGCTGTACCGCGACGACCGCGGCACCATCTGGGTGGGCAGCAAGGACAAGGGCATCACCCGCATCGACAACGGACGTGCGCAGCGCATCGACCTGGGCAGGTCCGTTTCACCGACCGCCTTCGTGCAGGATGGTCAAGGGCGGATCTGGGTGGGCACCCGCAGCCAGGGCCTGCTGGTGCTCACCGACGGCCGTGAGGACCGGACCTGGACCCAGGCGGACGGTCTGTTGGACAATACGGTGCGCTCGCTGCTGCGCGATGCCAAGGGCCACCTGTGGATCGGAACGGTGGGCGGGCTCAACAGCTGGCGCCCCGATCAGGAAGGCTTCCTCTCGTACACGGAGCGCTCCGGCTTCATCGGTGTGGAGGCCAAGCCCGGTGCGGTCTGCCTCACCCGCGACGGTGACCTGTGGTTCGGCACGGCCCGCGGCGCCACCCGGGTGGTGCCCGACCAGGGCGACGGTGCACCGACCCCGCCCATCGTGGCGCTGCGCGGGCTGAGCGTGAACCTGGAGGACCGCCCGCTGGAGCAGGACCTCAGCCTCGGCCACAGCGAGCGGTCCATCCGCATCCACTACGGCACGGTGAGCCTCAGCGATCCCGGTGCCGTGCGGTACAGCACCCTTCTGGAGGGCCTGGACCCCGATTGGCAGCCGCTGACGGCGGCCACGGAGGCCTTCTTCCCGGCGCTGCCCCCCGGCAACTACACCTTCCGGGTGAAGAGCATCAACCGGGCGGGCCTGTGGAGCGCTCCCGCCAGCCTCACCTTCACCGTGCTGCCCCCGTGGTACCGCTCCTGGTGGTTCTACACCGCGCTCACCGCCTTCATCGCCCTCGTGCTCTTCAGCTGGGTGAAGGTGCGCGAACGCCAGCTGCGCATGCGCAACCAGATCCTGGAGCGCCGGGTGGAGGAACGCACCGAGGAGGTGCGCGCCCAGAGCCGCGAGATCGAGCACCAGAAGGGCCGCATCGAGGACCTGCTGCTCAACATCCTGCCCAAGGAGATCAGCGAGGAGCTCAAGGACAAGGGCAAGGCCACCGCCCGCCGCCACGACGCCGTCACCGTGCTCTTCACCGACATGAAGGGCTTCACCAAGGCCGCCGAGAAAATGAGCCCGGAGGAGCTGGTCACCGAACTGGACGAGTGCTTCATCCACTTCGATGAGATCGTGGGCCGCTACGGGATCGAGAAGATCAAGACCATCGGCGACAGCTACATGTGCGCCTCCGGCGTGCCCGTGGCCGATCCGCACCACGCGGTGAAGTGCGTGCTGGCCGCCCTGGAGGTGCGCGACCTGATGGACGAGTGGCGCCGCCAGCGCGAGGCGAAGGGCAAGGTGCCCTGGATCCTGCGCATCGGGGTGCACACCGGCCCGGTGGTGGCCGGGGTGGTGGGCAAGCGCAAGTTCGCCTACGACATCTGGGGCGATACGGTGAACACCGCCAGCCGCATGGAAAGCAGCGGCGAGCCCGGCGAGGTCAACGTCAGCGGCTCCACGTACGCGCTGATCAAGGACCGCTTCGAGTGCGTGCACCGGGGGCAGATCGAGGCCAAGAACAAGGGCGCCATCGACATGTACTTCGTGCGCCGCATCAAGCCCGAGCACAGCGCGGACAAGGCCGGCAGCCGCCCCAACGAGCGCTTCCTGCAGGAGCTCGGCGTGGCCTCAGCCGTGGAGCAGCTCGCGTAGTTCGGCCAGCATCATGGCCGTGGCCCCCCACACCACCTGGCCGCCCAGATCGAAGTAGGGGATCTCCGCCTCGCGGCCGAGCACCTGGATGTGCTGCCGGCGCTGCCGGATGACATCGGGCCGCAGCAGCTCGGCCAGCGGCACCTCCAGCAGCGCCTGCACCTCGCGCGGGTCGGGGCGGGTGGGGCCCAGTTCCCCGGCCAGGCCCACGAAGGGCGTCACCAACGAGCGGCTGGGCGGGATGTACACCTGCGTCAAGGCCCCCAGCACGCGCAGGTCCCTGGGCACGGCCCCCGTCTCCTCCTGGAACTCCCGCAGCGCGGTGGCCTGCAGGTCGGCATCCTGCGGCTCACGCCGTCCGCCCGGGAAGCTCACCTGCCCGCTGTGCACCCCGGCATACTCGGGCCGGCGCATGAGCAGGAGGTGCGGCTCGCCCAAGGCGGGATAGAGCAGGGCCAGCACGGCGCTCTCCCGGGGTGCGGTGTCCGCGCGTTGAGCGCTGTCCAGGTCCGCACGGGAGTAGCCGCTCCGCGACAGGAAGGCGGCGTGCCCCGGCAGCGGCCCCCGAAGGGCCGTGGCCAGGCGCTCATGCACCGCGTCCAACGTCATCGCATCAGGTCCTTCACCAGCGCGTCCGCCTGCAGCTTGTAGGTGTGTCGAGGCCGCGCGGCGATGGCGCGCGCACCTTCCAGCGCACGGTCGTGCTGACCGCTGCACAGCCAGCACAGCACCGTGTACCACGCCGCCGCCTCGTCGTAGTCGTTGCGCGCCGAGGTCTCGATGAAGTCGAGCTGCAGTTCCGCGTCGTAGGGCCGGCCCGCACCCAGGAGCGCGCTGGCCAGCAGCATGCGGATCTGCTCCTCGTTGGGCGTGTTCCGCAGTTCGGCCTCCAGCACGGGGATGGCGGCCTCGTGGTCGCCGGCGTTGTAGCGCGCCATGGCGTCGAGCAGCGCGGCGTTGGCGTCGGTGCGCGCCCGGCCGCCGATCAGGTCAGGGAAAGGCTCGTAGTGCCGGGTGCACAGGTCGTCGGGGCCGGTGCAGCCCGCCATCAGCACCAGCAGAAAGGCCAGGGGACGCATGGCGCGAAGGTACCTCGCGCGGCAGGCCCGGCCCTACCGGCCGAGGGGCCACCACCACCGGTCCCCGCGCAGCTGCCGGCGTTCCGCGTCCCACGACAGCAGCACGCGCCTCGCCCGGCCCACCAGGTGGTCGGCCGGCACGAAGCCCCAGTGGCGCGAGTCGGCGCTGTTGTGCCGGCTGTCGCCCAGCACGAAGTAGTGGTCGCGGGCGATCACCGCGGTCGTGGCCGGGGCCCCGTCCAGCAGCAGGCCGTCCCGGCCCACTTCCAGCACATGCCCCTCGTGCCGGGTGAGGATGCGGTCGTAGAGCGGCAGCTGCGCGGGCTCCAAGGGCACGCTGTCGCCGGCCGCCGGCACGCGCAACGGCCCGTAGGCGTCGCTGCTCCACGGGTGGAAGGGGCTGAAGGGGAAGAGGTGGCGGGCCGGGCGTTGGCTCAGGCCCATCGGGCCGGTGTCGCGCACGCCGCGCACGTGCTCCAGGCGGGCCGCCAGCGCGGGGTTCAACGGCAGCTCCAGGTGCCGCTCACCCCCCGCGATGAAGGTGCGGGGCAGGCCGATGGCGGCGGCGACGCTGTCCAGGGAGGTGCCCGGGTCCACGCGCACGAGGTACCGGCGGGTCTCCCCGGGCCAGGGCGGCAGGGGGCGGCCGTTCACCAGCACCAGGCCGGCGCGCAGTTCCACCGTGTCGCCGGGCAGGCCCACCACGCGCTTCACCAGCAGTTGCCGCTTCCGCACCGGCCGGTCGTCCTGCGTGGGGTCGCGGAACACGAGCACATCCCCGCGGTCCACGCCCGTCCACACGGGCCAGCGCTGTACGGCCAGCACATCGCCCGGCAGCAGCGTGGCGAACATGCTCGTGCTCTGCACGATCACCCAGCGGAGCACCAGGGCATGCACCAGGGCCAGCAGCAGCAAGGCCTGCACGAAGGCCCGCGTCCACGGGCCCAGGCCCAGCCACCGTTGCCACACCCTGCGCATCGCCCAAAGCTCGGCGATCGGCGGCGGCTCACTTCAGGCCGTTGCGCACCACGGTGAAGAGGCGCTTCCACCGGATGCCCGTGTACGGGTCCTTGGTGAACCACACCAGCACGGCCTTGCCCACCACGTGGTCGTGCGGCACGAAGCCCCAGAACCGCGCGTCCTGCGACCGGTGCCGGTTGTCGCCCATCAGCCAGTAGTAGTCCTGCTTGAAGGTGTAGCTGGTGGCCGGCGCGCCGTTGATCAGGATGCGGTCGCCATCCACGCGTAGGTCGTTGTGCTCGTACACCCGGATCGCACGCTCGTACAGCGGCAGGTTCGCCAGGGTGAGGGCCACGGTGGCACCGGCCTTCGGGATCCACAGGGGGCCGAAGTTGTCCTCCGTCCAGTCGAAGGCGGGATGGTTGGGGAAGTAGGGCAGCTTGTGGTAGGGCGAGCTGTAGCCTTTCGGATGGTCCTGCCGGGTCATGCTGGCCACGTTGCTGAAGCCGCCCAGCTTCGCCGCGTTGGCCTCGGTGAGGGGGATGCTCACCCCGCCGTTCTCGCCGGGCGACAGGTCGTCCGGGCTGATGTCGTACTGCTCCTTCAGCATCCGCTCGTTGAAGCGGTCCTTCAGCACGAACTCGTAGGCGTACTGGGCCATCTCCGGCACGTGCTGCTTCACCCCGTTGATGTGGACCAGGCCGCCGCGCACCTCCACGGTGTCGCCCGCCACGGCCACGCAGCGCTTGATGTAGTTCTCCTTCTTGTCCAGCGGCCGCACCAGGATGCCGCCCGTGGGCATCTGCCGCACCTGGCCGTCCACCATGTTCAGCATGCGGTAGCCGGGGTCGTGGATCTTCTCGCGGCCGTGGTCGCGCACCAGCTGGTAGTAGCTCTGGTTCTGGAAGTTCGCCACCACGGTGTCGCCCTCGGGGAAGTTGAACACCACCGCATCACCCCGCTCGGGCTTGCCGAAGCCGGGCAGCCGCCGGTAGGGCTGGCTGAACCAGGTGACGAAGCTGGGCGTGCTCGCCGTCAGCGGCATGGTGTGGTGCGTGAAGGGGAAGGTGAGCGGGGTCATCGGCATGCGCGGCCCGTAGCTCAGCTTGCTCACGAACAGGTAGTCGCCCACCAGCAGGCTTTTCTCCATGCTGGGCGTGGGGATGGTGAAGGCCTCGAAGGTGAAGGTGCGGAACACCGTGGCCACGATCACCGCGAACAGGATGGCATCGCCCCATTGGCCCAGCAGCCCGCGCTTGCGCTGCGCCACCGGGATCGGGCCCACATAGGTGTGCTTCGGCGAGAAGGCCAGCTGCGGGATCTTCACCCAAGGCAGCAGCGTCATCACCAGGTGGTCCTTGAAGCCGCGCTCGCCCAGGGTGATGCTCAGGTTCACGTTCAGGATCATGAACATCAGCAGGTTCACGCCCGGCACCAGGAAGAGGAAGATCCACCACCACGGCTTGCCGCTCAGCTTCAGCCAGATGAGGATGTTGTAACCGGGCACGAGGCCTTCCCACGCCTTGCGGCCGGCCTTTTGGAAGTACTTCCACAGGCAGCCGAAGAGGACGGCGAAGTAGGCGAAGAGGACGAGGTAGGGGATCATCTGGCTGCGAAGGTGCACAACGAACGGCCTGCGGCCATGCCCCCGTGGATGAGCGGGGTGGGGAAGGGGACGGACGGGCGTTCAGGGACGGCCCAGCACATCGTCCATGGTGAAGAGGCCACGCCGCCGCTGCACCGGGTCCGCCAACCACTCCGCCGCATGCACCGCGCCCGTGGCGAAGCCGCCCCGCCCGAAGGCCTCGTGCGTGATGACGATGCGGTCGTCCGCGCTGGTCCACTGCACGCTGTGCTTGCCGGGCACCTCGCCGGTGCGCTCGCTGTGGATGGGGACGGGGGCAGGGGTGGGGGAAGGAGCGGGAGCAGGAGCAGGAGCAGGGGCAGGGGCAGGGGCAGGGGCGAGGGACCAGCCCGTGTAGCCGGCGTGATGCAGGTCGATGTCGCGGGCCAGGGTGAGGGCCGTACCGCTGGGGGCGTCGAGCTTGTGCACGTGGTGCACCTCGTCAAGCCGGACCCGGTAGTCGCTCCGCCCGTCCATCAACGCGGCCAGCAGCCGGTTCACGCGGAAGAACAGGTTGACGCCGATGCTGAAGTTACTGGCCCACAGCACGGCGCCATCGCCGGTGACCACCAGCTCGCGCACCTCGGGCAGGCGGTCATACCAGCCCGTGGTGCCCACCACCACCGGCACTCCGGCCTGCACGCACAGGCGGATGTTGTCCACCGCGTGGGCCGGCCGGCTGAACTCGATGGCCACGTCGCAGCCGGTGGGCGGCGCGCCCGCGTTGGCCGAGCCCACCTTCAACGCGATCCGGTGCCCGCGGCGCAGTGCGGCCTCCTCGATGGCGCGGCCCATGCGCCCCGTGCCGTAGAGTGCGATGTTCATGGGGCGAAGGTCGGGAGGGTGGCGCTCACCACCCCACGCTCAGCGTCAGCCCCACGGCCCGCTGTGCGGCGAGGTCGAGGCCCGGACGCAGGTGCAGGCTCAGGTCGTCGCCCACGTCGAACCGCACGAAGTGCGCGTCCACCGTGGCGTCCACGATGTTGAGCACGTACACCAGGGTGAGGCCCACGTAGCTCAGGTCCATCCACCGGCGGTAGGTGTCGGCCACATCGCGCACCGCCGCCGCCGAGAATTGGCCGTTGAACTCGTCCACCGTGGCGGGGTCGTTGTCCACCAGCGCGATGTAGGCGTCCTTGTAGCGGTCGTACTCGCGGGTGTTGCTGGCGATGAAGTAGGCGGACACGCCAAGGCCGGCGGCCACGATGGGCAGCTTCCAATACTTGCGGTTGTACACCTGGCCTGCCCCGGGCAGTATGGCGCTGTAGAGGGCGGCGCGGCCGGGTTTGTGGCGCAGGCGCCAGGGGGGCACGCTGTCGGCCGCGGCAGGGTCGCGTTGGGCGTGCAGCGCCGCGGCGAGGGGGAGCAGGAGGAGCAGCAGGACGCAGCGGCGCATGGCGGGGCTCAACTGCCCAGCTTGGCCAGCAGGGCCGCCAGTTCGTCGCCGTTGCGGAAGACGATCTCGATGCGGCCCTTGCCCTGGGCGTTCTGCTTCACGGCAACCTTGGTGCCGAAGCGCTGGCTCAGCTGCCTGGCGGTCTGCTTGTGCAGCGCGCCGCTCAACTTCGAGGCGCCGGCGGGCACCGGGCCGCGCTTGGCCGTGCGCGCCAGGTCCTCCACCTCGCGCACGCTCAGCTGGCTCTCCACGATGCGGCGGTACAGGTCCACCTGCTGGGCGGGATCGCTCACGGCCAGCAGGGCGCGGGCGTGGCCCATGCCGATCTGCCGCTGGCGGATGCCCAGCTGCACCTCGGGCGGCAGCTTCAGCAGGCGCAGGTAGTTCGTCACCGTCGTGCGGTCCTTGCCCACCTTCTCGCTGAGCTGCTCCTGGGTGAGCTTCACCTCGTCGATGAGCCGCTCGAAGCTGATGGCCACCTCGATGGCGTCCAGGTCCTCGCGCTGGATGTTCTCCACCAGCGCCATCTCCAGCATGGCCTCGTCGTTGGCGATGCGGATGTAGGCGGGGATCTCGGTGAGGCCCGCGGCCTGGCTGGCGCGGAAGCGGCGTTCACCGCTGATGAGCTGGTACTTGTCGTAGCCCACCTTGCGCACCGTCACCGGCTGGATGACGCCCAGCTGGCGGATGCTGAGGCTGAGCTCGGTGAGCGCCTCGGGGCTGAAGTGCGTGCGGGGCTGGAAGGGGTTGGGCTCGATCTGCACCACCGGGAGGGTGGCCACATGGCCTGTGCTGCGCACCGGGGCACCGGCCGCCACGCCGATGTCGCCGCCCGAGGGACGTTCGGTGAGGTCCGCGCCACTGTCCTCCAGTAGGGCGCTCAGGCCGCGCCCCAGGCCGCGTTTCTTGGTCATTGCTCCTCGGGGATGGCGATCACGCGCTCCGAGCCCGGGATGCGCGTCATGTCGTTCTTCTGCAGGATCTCGCGCGCCAGGTTCAGGTAGTTCACCGCCCCCTTGCTGCTGGCGTCGTGCATGATGATGGTCTGTCCATGGCTGGGGGCCTCGCCCAGCGCCACGTTGCGGTGCACCACCGTGTCGAACACCAGCTGCTGGAAGTGCGTCTTCACCTCTTCGACCACTTGGTTGGCCAGGCGCAGGCGGCTGTCGTACATGGTCAGCAGCATGCCCTCGATCACCAGCTCGGGGTTCAGTCGCTGCTGCACGATCTTGATCGTGTTGAGCAGCTTGCCGAGGCCCTCCAGGGCGAAGTACTCGCACTGCACCGGCACGATCACGCTGTCGGCCGCCGTCAGCGCGTTCACCGTCACCAGGCCCAGGCTGGGGCTGCAGTCGATGATGATCAGGTCGTACTGGTCGCGCAGCGGGTCGAGCACCTTCTTCATCTGGCGCTCGCGCTCGCTCATGTCGATCATCTCGATCTCGGCGCCCACCAGGTCGATGTGGCCCGGCAGCAGGTCGAGGTTGGGGTTGTCGGTGCCGAGCACCACCTCGCTGGCCGGGGTGCCGTTGATGATGCACTCGTAGATGCTGGCCTTCACGTTGCGCGGGTCGAAGCCCACGCCGCTGGTGGCGTTGGCCTGCGGGTCGGCGTCCACCAGCAGGGTGCGGCGCTCCAGCACCCCGAAGCAGGCGGCCAGGTTGATGGCGGTGGTGGTCTTGCCCACGCCGCCCTTCTGGTTCACGATGGCGATGATCTTGGACATTGGTGTCTGCCCGCTCCGTTCAAGGCCCTTCGGGAAAGCGTTGGGTCAACGGTTATGGACGGCGCAAAGAAGGGCAGGGGAGGCTCCCCGTCGCTGTTGATAACCGGGCGATTTTTGAACAAACCGCTGTCGGCGCGGTGCGTGGGGGGGCCTCAGCCGTCCTTCCGTTCGAGGTCGTCGAAGTCCACGTCGGTGAAGCGGTCGCCGCCACCCGCCGCGGGGGGCGGTGCATCCGGATCGCGCGGAGGCTGGTCCGCCTGGTACTGCCCGGTGGCCCGCAGGCGGTCGATCTCATCGAACGCATCGTGCAGGCCGTCCAGGAACTTGTCGAAGTCCTCCTTGTAGAGGAAGATCTTGTGCTTCTCGTAGCTGGCGGTGCCGTCCGGGTTGCTGTGCTTCTTGCTCTCGGTGATGGTGAGGAAGAGGTCGCGCCCCCGGGTGCTCTTCACATCGAAGAAATACGTGCGCTTACCGGCCCTCACGGCCTTGGAGTACACATCCTCACGGTCGTCCGCCATCGCTGGGTCCGGTTTCGGTCAACCAAAGATAGAAGGACGTCCGGACCGGGCAAGGGACCCCGATCAGGCCTCCCGGGCCTCCTCCAGCAGCTGCTCCTGGTGGAGGCGGGCGTAGGCCCCCCCCTTCGCGAGCAGGCCCGCATGGTCGCCCTCTTCGATCACCCGACCATGGTCCAGCACCAGGATGTGGTCCGCGTCCTGCACGGCGCTGATGCGGTGGCTGATCAGCACGGTGGTGCGGCCGGTGTCGCGCTGTGCCCGCAGGTCGCGGAGAAAAGCCGCCTCCGTGGCGGTGTCCACCGCGCTCAGCGGGTCATCCAGGATCAGGATGCGCGGGCGGGTGGCCAGCGCCCTGGCGATGCTCACGCGCTGCTTCTGTCCGCCGCTGAGGGTGACGCCCCGTTCTCCGAGCAGGGTGTCGTAGCCTTTGGCGAACCCCGTGATGTTGTCGTGCACCTGGGCCTGCTGCGCCGCCGTGGTGATCAGGGCCTCGTCCGCGCCATCGGCCCCGAAGGCGATGTTGTCCGCGATGCGTTCACTGAACAGGAAGACGTCCTGCGGCACATGCCCGATGTGGCGGCGCAGTGCGGCCAGGTCGTAGTCCTGCAGGGGGATGCCGTCGATGAGCACGGTGCCGGCCGTGGGGTCGTAGTGGCGCACCAGCAGGTCGGCCACGGTGCTCTTGCCCGATCCGGTGTGGCCCACGATGGCCAGCGTTCCCCCGGCCGGCACGTGGAAGCTCACCGCGTGCAAGGCCTCGATGCCCGTGTCGAGGTACGTGAAGCTCACGCGGTCGAACCGCAGTTCGCCCTTCAGCGCGGCAGGCACGTGATGGCCCGGCCGCACGGAGGGGCTCGCATCCAGGAACTCGTTGATGCGCTCCATGCTGGCCGACGCCTGCTGCACCAGGGACACCACCCAGCCCACCGAGGCGAAGGGCCAGGTGAGCATGTTCACGTAGATGATGAACTCCGCGATGTGCCCCACGGTCACCGTGGGGTCGCCGGCGATGAGCATGCGCCCGCCGATGAAGACCGTGAGGATGGAGCTGATGCCGATGAGCAGGCCGATGGCCGGCATGAACAGGGCGTCCACCCGCGCCTGGGCCAGGCTCAGGGTGCGGTACCGCGCGCTGCTCGCCCTGAACCGGTCCGCCGCATGGCCCTCCCGGGCGTAGGCCTTCAGCACGCGGATGCCACTGAAGGACTCCTGTGCCAGGGTGCTCAGCAGGCTCTGCTGCCGCTGCACATCGAGGCTCCGGCGGTTGATGAGGTCGCTCACCCGGTAGATCACCAGGCTCATCAGGGGCAGAGGCAGCAAGGTCCACAGCGTCAGGGTGGGGTTCACCGAGAGCATGAAGCCGATGCAGAGCACGAAGAGGACCACCAGGTTCACGGTGTACATCACCGCCGGGCCGAGGTACATGCGCACCTTGCCCACGTCCTCGCTGATCCGGTTCATGAGGTCGCCCGTGCTGTTGCGCTTGTAGAACGCCCGGTCCAGCGACTGGTAGTGGTCGAAGATCACGTTCTTCATGTCGTACTCGATCAGCCGGCTCATCACGATGATGGTCTGCCGCATGAAGAACATGAAGAGGCCCTTGAGCAGGGCGAACACCAGGTAGAGCGCGGCCAGCAGGAGGGCGCACCGGGTGACCGTGGCGGCGATGGCATCGCGGTCGCCCAGGTCGCTCAACAGGCCTTGCAGGTCGAGGCCGGTCCAGCCCACCCACAGCTCAAGGGTGGCGGGCACGGCCAGGGCGCGATCGGGCGCGGGGCGGTCGGCCTGCTCGATGCCGGCGGCGATGAGGTCCACCGCCTCGCGCACCACCTGCGGGCTGTACACCGCGAAGAGGTTGCTGAGCACGATGAAGAGGAAGCCGAGCAGCAAACGGCCGCGGTAGCGGCGGAAGTACGGGTTCAGCGCGAGGAGCGGGCGCATCGGGGACCGGCGAACGTGCTAGTTTTGCGCCGCCCCGGAGGACCGGCCCGCCAAAGGTAGCCGCCCCGCAAGCCACCGGTGGTCCCTCACCCGCAAGCCCGCACATCCATGGCCACCACCACCGCCAAGGCCACCGAGGCCGCCGCCATCATCGGCCGCATGGAGCAGCACGATCACGAGGAAGTGCTCTTCTGCTTCGATCGCCCCACCGGTCTCCGTGCCATCATCGCCATCCACGACACCACCCTGGGGCCCGCGCTGGGCGGCACGCGCATGTGGCCCTACACCAGCGAGGCCGAAGCGATCAGCGATGTATTGCGCCTGAGCCGGGGCATGACGTACAAGAGCGCCCTGGCCGGGCTCGACCTGGGCGGCGGCAAGGCCGTCATCATCGGCGATGCCCGCAAGGACAAGACCGAGGCCATGTTCCGCCGCTTCGGCCGCTTCGTGCACAGCCTCAACGGTCGCTACATCACCGCCGAGGATGTGGGCATGAGCACCGCCGAGATGGTGAACATCCGCAAGGAGACCCCGCACGTGGCCGGCCTGCCCGAGGAGATCGGCGGCAGCGGCGACCCCAGCCCGGTGACGGCCTACGGGGTGTTCTGCGGCATGAAGGCCGCCGCCAAGACCGCCTACGGCAGCGAGAACCTCAGCGGCCGCAAGGTGGCCATCCAGGGTGCCGGGAACGTGGGGCGCCACCTTGCCACCCACTTGGTCAAGGCCGGGGCGCAGGTGTTCCTCACCGACATCCACGACGAGAAACTGGCGGCCATCAAGGCCGAGCTGCCCGCCATCACCCTGGTGAAGCCCGCGGACATCTACGACCTGGACATGGACATCTACTCGCCCTGCGCCCTGGGCGCCACGGTGAACGACGAGACCCTGCCCAGGCTGAAGTGCAGCGTGATCGCCGGGGCCGCCAACAACCAGCTCGCCAACGAGGGCGTGCACGGCCCGGAGGTGATGAAGCGTGGGATCCTGTACGCGCCGGACTTCCTCATCAACGCCGGGGGCATCATCAACTGCGCCTGGGAGCGGAAGGGCTACGACCGCAAGGCGGCCCTGATGCAGACCGAAGGCATCTACAACACGGCCCTGGCCATCTTCAAGCGCAGCGCCGACGAGGGCATCCCCACCTACCTCGCCGCCAACCAGGCGGCCGAACAGCGTGTCCGCAGCATCCGCCAGGCCGGCCTGCGTTCCTGATCGTTCGCCCCTCCGTAACAGCCCCCAGGACCACATGCTCAACCGGCGCTACCTGCGCATCAAGGTCTACCAGTCGCTCTATGCGTTCTGGCAAAGCGACTCGTCCAGCGCGGCCCGCATCGAGAAGGAGCTGTTCCTGAGCATCGAACGCACGTTCGATCTGTTCGTCACCCTGCTGCTCACCTTCGGGGAGCTGCGCCGGGCCGCGGAACTGCGGATCGAGGACAGGCGGCTCAAGCACCTGCCGACCGCCGAGGACCTCAACCCCAACCGCCGCTTTGTGGACGGTGCCCTCCTCAACGCCATCACGGGATCGCCCGTGCTGGAGGCCGAGGCCAACAAGCGCAAGGTGGGCTGGATGGGGCAGGGAGACCTGTTCCAGCGCATCCTGAAGCTGATGGACCAGGACGACCGCTTCAAGGCGTTCCTGGCCACGCCTTCGGACGACCTTCGCGCCGAGCAACAATACCTGCTCCACCTCTTCGTGGAGCACGTGGCCAACTCCGAGGACCTGCACGACCATTTCGAGGCCCGCAGCATCTATTGGCTGGAGGACCTGGACCTGGCCTGCGCACTGGTGAAGCGCGTGCTGGAAGGTCTTCGTGCACCGGCCGCCTTCGATGCCGCGGTGGTCGACGTGCTGGCCGCCCCCGCCGCCGAGCAGCACTTTGTGAGCACCCTGTTCCGCAAGAGCATCGAGCAGGGCGAGGAGCACGGGCGCCTCATCGCCGAGAAGGCCGCCAATTGGGAGGCCGATCGCATCGCCCTGAGCGACATGATCCTGATGCGCATGGCCCTCACCGAAGCGCGCACCTTCGAGGACATCCCCGTGAAGGTGACGCTCAACGAGTACATCGAGGTGGCCAAGGCGTACAGCACGCCCAAGAGCAAGAACTTCATCAACGGCATCCTCGACAAGCTGTTCCTCGAGCTCAAGGAACAGGGCGGCATCCGCAAGGTGGGCCGCGGACTGCTGGAGAGCTGAGCAGGACCATGACCGACCTCCGTGACCGGACCGCGCCCCCTCGCGCCAGCATGCGCCCGGCGCGCCTGGTCCTGTCCGCGGCGGTGTTCGCGATGCTCCTCGGTGCATGCCGCATCACCGATCACAGCGAGCGCCCACCGGGCGAGGTGGACCCCACGGCCCTCGACGGCCGGGCTTCGGGCTACACGGACGCGGCCGGAGAACTGCCGGTGATGTCCTTCGACAGCACGGTCATCCACATGGGCCGCATCTCCCAAGGTTCGGTCGTGGAGCGCAGCTTCCGGTTCCGCAATACGGGCGAAGGCGATCTGGTGATCGCCGACGTGCGCGGCAGCTGCGGCTGCACGGTGGGGAAGGACTGGCCACGACAGCCCATCGCCCCGGGCGGCACCGGCGCCATCACGGTCTCCTTCGATAGCGAAGGTCGCGAAGGCGCTCAGGAGAAGACCGTATCCGTGGTGGCCAACACACGCCCACCCACCACCATCCTCACCATCAAGGGCGAAGTGCTCACTCCGCTCAGCAACCCCTGAACCCGATCACACGCATGATGTTCCCGCTCTCCTTCCCCCTGCAGGCCGCCGGCCAGCAAAGCCCGTACAGCTTCTGGATCATGATGGGCCTGCTCATGGTCGTCTTCTACTTCTTCATGATCCGACCCCAGCAGAAGAAGGCCAAGGAGGCCCGCAAGTTCCGCGAGTCGATCCAGAAGGGCATGAAGGTGGTCACCATCGGCGGTGTGCATGGCAAGGTGGCCGAGGTGAACGATAAGACGGTGCTGCTGGAGGTGGACACCAACGTCAAGATCCGCTTCGAGAAGAGCGCCCTGGCGTTGGACAGCTCCCAGCAGCTGAACGAAGAGGCCGTGAAGGCCAGCTGATCCAGCCAAGAGGACCCGCTGATCGCGCCTCTGGAACGTGGTCACTTCAGCACACGGGCACATGCGCAAATGGCCACATGGTCACATGAGCGCACGTGCACATGATCGGATCCCCGTCTGAGCCCATGCGGAGGATCGGCATCACCGGTGGCATCGGCAGTGGCAAGTCCACGGTGTGCCGTGTCTTCGGCGTGCTCGGCGTGCCGGTCTTCGAGGCGGATGCCGCAGGCAGGCGACTGCTCGCGGACGACCCCGCCGTGCGGCAGGCGGTGACCGCAGCGTTCGGCGCGGAAGCCTACCCGGGCGGCACGCTGGACCGCGCGGCATTGGCGCGAAGGATCTTCTCCGATCCCGCGGCACGCGCGCGGCTGAACGGCATCGTTCACCCGGCGGTCCGGGCCGCGTTCGCGCGGTGGGCCGACGCGCAGGACGCTCCCTACGTGCTGATGGAATCCGCGATCCTGGTGGGCAGCGGGGGCGCGCGTGCCCTGGACGCCCTGGTGCTCGTGACCGCGCCCGAGGACCTGCGCCTGCGCCGCACCATGCAGCGGGACGGGGTGGGCGAGGAGTCCGTGCGCGCCCGCATGGCGGCCCAGGATGCGGAAGAGGACATGCGCGCCGCGGCGCAGCATGTGATCCACAACGACGACCGTCAGCTCGTCATCCCCCAGGTGCTTGGTGTTCATCAGCGCCTCCTCGATCGTGCCGCCGCATGAGCGAACTGGAACCCCTGCCCTGGTCGCGCACCGCACGGGTGCTCGCCGTGCTGAGCCTGCCGGCCTCCCTGTCGGGGCAACTGGTGGTGCCCGCCCTGCTGATGGCCGTGTGCGCGCTGGTGCTGGCCCTCCGCGCAAAAGCGCGCGCCGTCGTGCTGCCGCATCGCTTCGGACCGAACGGTGAGCGGCATGCCCGTGCCACCATCCGTCTGGCGGCCGCTGGTGCAGCGCTATCGCTGGTGCTGTGGGTGTTGTACGCCGCGTCCGTGCTCCCGTGACCGGTCAGGCGCGCGCCTCCCGGGCCGGATGATGGATGGCCCGCGCCACCCGTTCCGCGCCGAACCCATCGATGAACCGGGCCAACAACGCCGTGGTGGCGCGGGCGTCGTTCAACGCACGATGACGGCCCGCGAAGGGGATCCCGAAGTGGCGGCACAGGCTGCCCAGGTTGTGATGGCTCAGCTGGGGCACCAGTTGGCGGCTGAGCCGTTCGGTGCAGAGGGTCGACCGGTCGAACGACACGCCCGCCCGACCACACTCCGCCGTCAGGGCCGCCATGTCGTACCGGGCGTTGTGCGCCACGATCACCCGGGTGTCCGTGAGCAGCAGCAACCGCGGGATGATCCGATGGAAGCGCGGCGCATGGCGCAGGTCGTCCGGTGCGATGCCCGTCAACATCCGTGCGAACGCCGGCACCGGCACACCCGGGTCGACCAGGGCGCTCCACGCCACGTGTCCATCGGCATCGGGCAGCACCAGGGCGAGCTCCATGATCCGGCCCCGCAACGGGTCGCCCAAGGTCGTTTCCACGTCCACCACCGCGAATCCCATCTGCTCCATGGGGCGCTCATACGGCATGTGGGGCGGTCGGGTTCCTGCGATCCGCGCCTTTGATACCTTGCCCGCCCCATGAAGCCCGTGGATGCGATCGACCTGCGATTGGCCGTGCTGAGCGTGCGACACGACGACATCCTTGAGATCCGCTTCAAACCGGACCTGCTCACCGATGCCGCCGGGGTGCAGGAGGTGGTGGAGGCCCGGCGCCGCCTCTGCGAAGGGGCGCCACGACGGGTGCTGGTCGTGTTGGCCGCCGAGGTGGACTTCGAGCTGGAGGTGACCACCATCGACACCACCCCACAGGTGGCGGACCGCACCGTGGCCGAGGCCACCGTGGCCACCACCACCCTCAACGAAAAGGTGGCGCGCATGTACTATCACTACCTCCATCATCCGTTCCCCACCAGCGTGCACACCTCCGAGGATGCCGCGGTGGCCTGGCTGCTGCAACAGACGTGAGCCCATGTTCAGGCTGTTCTCCCTGCTGATGTTCCGCCTGCTCGGCTGGCGGATCGAGGATCAGCGCCCCAAGGACCTCGACCGCTACATCGTGGTGGTGGCGCCGCATACGAGCAACTGGGACTTCCTCATCGGCCTCTTCACCCGGAGCATCGCACGCATGGGCGATGTGCGCTACCTCGCCAAGCGCGAACTGTTCCGCCCGCCGTTCGGCGCCGTGTTCCGCTGGTTGGGCGGCTATCCGGTGGACCGAAGCCAGAAGAACCAGCTCGTGGACCAGGTGGCCGACCTGTTCCGCACCGTGCCCGGCTTCAAGATCGCCATCACCCCGGAGGGCACCCGCAAGCGCGTGGACACCTGGAGGACGGGCTTCTACCACATCGCCGTCAAGGCCAAGGTCCCGATCATCCTGGCGGCCATGGACTATGGACGCAAATGCGTCTCCTTCTCGCCGCCCTTCTGGCCCACCGGCGATGTGGACGCCGACGTGGAACGGATGAAGGCCCATTTCCGCCCGGTGCGCGGCCGCAACCCGGAACACGGCGTCCACTGATGGCATCATTCCTGCAACGCCCCCTCACCATGCGGACCCGCCTTCCCCTTGTCCCCGCCTTGTTGGCCGTGTTCCTCGGCACCACCTCGCTCGCTCAGACGGCCACCTTTCCACCGCTGGAAGGGGAGAAGGCCGATGGGGGCCGTGTGCGGCTGCCCGACCCGGCGGCCAAAGGCTTCACGGTGGTCGGCCTCGCCTACAGCCAGAAAGCATCGCCCATGCTGGAGGAGTGGGCGGAACCGGCCTTCCTCAGGCTAGTGGCCAAGCACGGGCTGTTCGCCGGCACCTACGAGGCCGAGGTGTGGTTCATCCCCATGTTCATCGGAGGCAACAAGGCGGCCTACGAGCCCAGCATGAAGCGCTTCCGCAAGAGCGCCGATCCGGAGGTGGCCGACCATGTGCTCTTCTACCAGGGCGAGATCGAGCCCTTCGAACAGGCGCTCGGCCTGCACAGCAAGGACATCCCGTACTTCTTCGTGCTCGACCGCGAGGGCCGGGTGGTGCACCGCACCGAAGGCGCGTTCTCCGTGGAGAAGCTGGATGCCATCGAGGAACGGCTCATGGAGTGAGCCGCCGCGTATTTTCGCGCCCACTTCGAACCGACCATGCGATCCGCGATATCCCTTTCCGCCCTCTGGTCCCTGCTGTTGGCCTCGTGTGCGCCTTCCGGCCAAGGCGCCGGCGAGGCCGCCGCGCCCGCGACCGACCCACTCACCACCACCGAACAAGCACCCATGAGCACCAACCCCACCGAGGGCGTCTTCGCCAAGATCACCACCACCAAGGGCGCCATCACCATTAGGCTGGAACATGAGAAGGCCCCGGTGACGGTGGCCAACTTCGTCGGACTGGCCGAAGGCTCGGTGAAGAACACCGCGCGCGGGCAGGGCCAGCCGTACTACGATGGGCTCACCTTCCACCGCGTCATCGCCGACTTCATGATCCAGGGCGGCGATCCCACGGGCACCGGCTCGGGCGGGCCGGGCTATGCGTTCCAGGACGAGATCAACCCCGGCCTGAAGCATGACCGCGCGGGCACCCTCAGCATGGCCAACGCCGGTCCGGCCACGAACGGAAGCCAGTTCTTCATCACCCACAAGGAGACCCCCTGGCTGGACGGGCGGCACGCCGTGTTCGGCTACGTCACGGCCGGTCAGGAGGTGGTGAACGCCATCGCCCAGGGCGACCGGATCGAGAGCATCCGCATCGAGCGTGTGGGGGACAAGGCGAAGGCCTTCGACGCCACGCAGGTGCTGGCCGCCAACGCCGGCATGTTCAAGGCGCGCTGACCTAACGGCGACCGCGACCGCCGCCCGCACGGCCCCCCGCGCTGCGGCCGGCGGCGCCGCTCCGTGAGCCGCTCCGTCCACCTCCGCCACCATCCCGGCGCTTGGGCGCATCGGGCCGGTACTCCGGTCCGGGGCCGAACTCCGCGGGCAGGGGCACCTTGCGGACGGCATACCCGATGAGCTTCTCGATGCGGCCGAACTCGCGCATCTCCTTGTCGTTGATGAAGGTGACGGCCTGTCCCTTGCGGGCGGCCCGCGCCGTGCGTCCCACGCGGTGCACGTAGTCCTCGGGGTCCTGCGGCACGTCGTAGTTGATCACCATGTCGATGTCGTCGATGTCGATCCCGCGGCTCACCACGTTGGTGGCCACCAGGATCCGCAGCCGTCGGTTCCGGAACCGCAGCAGCACCTCCTCCCGCTCGCTCTGCTCCAGGTCGCTGTGCATCGCCTCGGCGTCGAAGCCCTTGCGCTTGAGGTGGCGCGCCAGGTTGCGCACCTCGCTCTTGCGGCCGGCGAACAGCACGATGCAGCTGGCCTCGGTGGTGCGCAGCAGGTGCTCCAGCACGGGCGCCTTCTGCATCTCGTGCACCACGAACGCCTGCTGGTCCACCCCCTCGGCCGGCTTGCTCAGCGCGATCGTGATCTCCACGGGGTCCTTCAGGATGCGTTTGGTGAGCTCCCGGATCGCAGGCGGCATGGTGGCGCTGAACAGCAGCGTCTGCCGGTCCTCCGGCAGGAAACTGATGATGCGCATGATGTCGTCGATGAACCCCATGTCCATCATCCGATCGGCCTCGTCGAGCACCAGGAACTCCAGGCCCTTCACCGGCACATAACCCAGGTTGAGGTGGCTCAACAGCTTGCCCGGGGTGGCGATGATCACCTCGGTGCCTCCGGTCAGGGCGGCCTTCTGCTGGTCGAACGACGCGGCATCACTGCCGCCGTAGACCGGGATCGACGTGATGGGGGTGAAGTACGCGATGGCCTGCAACTGCTGGTCGATCTGCAGGGCGAGCTCGCGGGTGGGCACCACCACCAAGGCCCGGATGCTGCCCTCGACCTTCGGCCGGTAGCGGTGGACCACGTCCATGATGGGCAGCAGGAAGGCCGCGGTCTTGCCGGTGCCGGTCTGTGCGCAGGCGATCAGGTCACGACCATCGAGCGCGGCCGGGATGGCCTGCTGCTGGATGGGCGTGGGCGTGCGGATGCCCATGGCCGTGATGCCCTCGAGCAGGTCGGGGTTGAGCCCCAGTTCTTCGAACCCCATGTTCAGGTGATGTGCCCGTGCACCGGTCGATCGGGGCGCGAAGCGGCGCGAAGATAGG
Organism: Flavobacteriales bacterium; assembly: GCA_016788285.1. Classification (GTDB taxonomy): domain Bacteria; phylum Bacteroidota; class Bacteroidia; order Flavobacteriales_F; family PHOS-HE28; genus PHOS-HE28. Next base: position 9,699 of record JAEUSW010000345.1, on the reverse strand, counting down.
TCCGGTGCGCCGAGCCCCTCAGCCGACCGCGCGCAGAGGAGCCTCGCCCAAGGTGGCCAGGAGCTCCACGCGGTGGCCATCGCCAGCGCTCATGCGCAATTCCCCCTCCAGTTGCTCGCTCAGCGCCTGGATCAGGTCGTGGCCGAAACTGCCGGCCGACAGCGCGTTGGCCGCGGCCATGCCCACGCCATCATCCTCGTAGCGCAACCGAAGGCCGTGGTCGTTCCACCCGTCCAGCTCCATCCGGATCGACCCATGGCGACCCTCGGGGAACGCATGCTTCAGGGAGTTCATCAACAGCTCGTTCACCAGCAACCCCAAGGGGATCAGCATCGCCGTGGGCACCTCGGCCACCGAGCAGGAGACCTTGGCCGTCACGTGGTGTTCGGCGGCGAAACTGCGCACCACCCCGGACGCCAGCTCCTGCAGGTGGTCGCCCAGGCTGATGTGGCGCAGGTCGTTCGAGCGGTAGAGCCGGTCGTGCACCAAGGCCATGGCCTGCACCCGGCGCTCTAGGTCCTCCAACGCCTCACGCGATCCGTTCGATGGTTCGTGCAGGGCGCGCAGGCGGACCAGCGTGCTCACCACCTGCAGGTCGTTCTTCACCCGGTGGTGGATCTCGCGCAGCATCAGGTCCTTTTCGCTCTCGGCCATCAGCGATCGCGCCAGACGGGCGTTCTGCCGCTGCAGTTCCAGGTTCTGGGCCTGCAGCTGATCGCCCTGTTCGCGGATCAGCCGGTTCTTGTGACGCACCCGACCGATCACCCGGCGGACATGGAACAGGGTGGTGCCGAACAGCACCACCATGGCCGAGACCACGCCCAGCAGGATCAGCAGCAGCCGGCTGCGCCGTTGCGCCGAGCCGGCGATCGCCTCGTTCATCGCGCTCCGCTCCCGGAGCATCGCATTGTCGCGGTCCTTGGTGGAGACCTGGTAAAGCGCTTGCAGGCCGGCCAGCTGCCGCGCCATCTGCGCGTTCAGCAGGGAGTCCTTCAGCTTCATCTGCAGGTCCAGGTAGGTCAGGGCCTCGTGTTCAGCGCCCAGGGCGCGCGCCAGCTGCTGGCGGAGGTCGAGGTAGTGCAGACGTTCGGAGCGGTCGCCCGTGCGGGTGAGCAGCATCTCCAACGAGTCGAGGTGCCGGTCGGCATCGCGCATGTCCCCCATCCCGAGGGCGGCGCGGGCCTGTTCCTTCCGCAAGGCGGTCCACAGGGCGGGCGATGCGGATCGGCCCAGCAGGGTGGAGGCCTTGCCCAGGCACGGCAACGCGTCGGCCGGTTTCCCTTGGTCGAGCAGCGCGGTGGCGCTCAGCACCCAACGGCGGGCCTGACCTTCCACGTCCACCAGATGGGCGAAGACGGCATCGGCCAGGTGACCCTGCTCCTGCGCTTCGCGGAATCGACCCGCCGCGATCATGCGCTCCATCACGTCCAGATGGGCCATGGCCAGCCGCAGGCTGTCGCCCAGCTCGCGCACCACCAGCAGGGCCCGCTGGCTTTCCTCCATCGCCCGCACGGGCTGACCGAGCTCGGCGTACGTCCGGCTCAACCAGGCCAGGTCGGTGGCCACTACGGCCGGGCGTTCCAGTTGCTGGGACACTTCCAGGGCGCGCAGCGAGGCCCTCAGCACACCGTCCAGCCCTCCGGCATCCAGCTCGTTCCGGCGCAGCTCCACCAGCACCCGGTGCATGAGCTCCAGGTCCTTGGACTGTTCGGCGAAATGCAGTGCGGTGCGGCGTTGCGCCAAGGCCTCCACGGGACGGTCGGCATCCAGACCGCGCGCCAGCTCCAGCAGCACACGGGCCCGATCGCGTGCTCCGGCCATGCCGGTCGCGCGTTCGGTGCGACCGTGCTCCAGGCGCGAGGCGGACAGCGGTGACCAGCACCCGGTGAGCAGCAGAAGAACGATCAGCGCGGTACGCATCGGCCCTTGTACGCCAGGGTGGTGATGGCGGTTGCAACCGGTGCGTGCTACGTTTGGTCCATGAAGGTCCACGTGGAGGTCTGCGTGTCCGGCCTCGCCGAAGCCCAAGCCGCCGCACGTGCAGGGGTGGACAGCGTGGAACTGTGCACCTGGCCGGATTGCGGTGGGGTGACCCCCAGCTACGGACTGGTGAACGCCGTGAAGGAGGAGCTCGGGATCCCCATGCGGGTCCTCATCCGGGCCACGCCGGGAGGGTTCACCTACACCATGAACGAACGCCAGGCCATGTTGCGCGATGCCCTGCTCATCGGCATGAGCACACCGGGTCTGGTGATCGGCGCCCTGGACGAGGAGGGTGGACCGGACATCCCCTTCATCCGGGCCGTCCGCATGGCCGCTCCGGAGGCGGAGATCACCTTCCATCGGGCCATCGACCGCAGCCCCGACCCGGGCGCGGCCTTCGCCACCTGCCTCTCCGAAGGGGTGCACCGCGTGCTCACCAGCGGCGGCCGCACCCTGGCGATCGATGGCGCCCTCACGATCAAGGCCATGGTGGAAGGAGCACAAGGCCGCCTGCGCGTGGCCGCGGCCGGAGGCATCACCCCACAGAACGTGGTGGAGCTCGTGGAGCGCACGGGGGTCGCCGAGGTGCACTTCGCCGCCCAGCGGAAACTGCCGCCCGAACCCCATGAGGTGAGCATGAGCTCCGCCCATCGCGGGCTCAGCTTCGAGACCGTGCCGGACGAGGCCAAGATCGAGGGGGTGCTCAACGCGCTGACGAAAGCCCGTCTGCGATGAGGCTCGCCCTACTGACCGTCGCGGGCCTCTGGGCCTTGGCGGCCGTCGCCCAGCCCGCGCGGAAGGCGCTCAACGACGGCTGGCGGTATCGCGAGCTCGGCACCGAGCGGTGGTGGCCCGCCCGGGTGCCGGGGACCGTGCACGAGGACCTCCTCCGCACCGGTCGCATCCCCGACCCCTTGCGGAACGCCCACAGCGACAGTGTGCGCTGGGTCGAGCTCCGCGATTGGGAATACGCGCTGCGGTTCGAGGCGGATGCCGATTGGGCCGCTCATGCCGACGCGTTGTTGGTCTTCAAAGGCATCGATACGTTCGCCGACGTCCGCCTCAACGGCGTCAGGTTGGGCGGTGCGGACAACATGTTCCGGACCTGGAAATGGCCGGTGCATGGCCTTCTGCGTGAAGGGGCCAACGACCTCCGCGTGGTGCTCCGAAGCCCGGTGCGTGAAGGGGCGCAGCTGCGCGCCGCCTACGGCATCCAGCTCCCGCACGACAGCGACCCGAGCGGGACGAGCCCCTACGTGCGCAAGGCCGCTTACCAGTTCGGATGGGACTTCTCCCCGCGCCTCGTCACCCTCGGCATCTGGCAGGAAGTGGCCTTGGAGCGGCCTGGTGTTCCGGTCCCGCGTTCAACGCCGCAGGTATCCTTGGACCAGCGCCCGGACAGCATCGGGCGGACATTCCGCTTCATGCGCAACGGCCGCCCGCTTTTCATCAAGGGCTGCAACCTGGTGCCGCCGTCCATGTTCCCCGGTCCGGACAGCCTGTGGGTGGCCCGGGTGCGCGACATGCAGCGGGCGGGCATGAACATGGTGCGCGTGTGGGCGGGCGGCGTATACCCCCCGGACGCGTTCTACGCGGCCTGTGACACGGCCGGGATCCTGGTGTGGCAGGACCTGATGTTCGCGAACATCCCACCGGCCGAAGGCGCCTTCCTGGACAATGTGCGGGCCGAGGTCGCCGACCAGTCCGAGCGCCTGGGCCGCTGGCCGGGGCTGGCGCTGTGGTGCGGCAACAACGAACTGGAGGTGGCCTGGAACAACTGGGGCTGGCAGGACCGCTACCGGATCCACGGTGCCGATTCGGTGCGCGTCCGCCATGGCATGACCGCGCTGTTCGAGGGCGATCTGCTTCGGGGCCTTGATCATGTCCGTTCTCTGGACGGCGCGCCGTACACGCCAACATCTCCGCTGAGCAACTGGGGCAACGCCGAAGGCCTGCGGAACGGCGACCTGCACTATTGGGGCGTCTGGCACGGGGACAGCAGCTTCGCCTCCTTCGGCCGCAACGTGGGCCGGTTCGTGAGCGAGTACGGGTTCCAGAGCTATCCCGACAGCGTTACGCTCGCCACGCAGCTCGATCCGGAGCACTTGCACCTCGGCGATCCGGTGCTGGGCGCCCGACAGCGGAGCTACAAGACCGACCGGCCGATCCTGGAGGCCATCCAACGCGAGTTCGGCGTGCGGCCGCGGACGCTCGGCGAGCTGATCCGTTTCAGCCAGCTGGCGCAGGCCGAGGCCTACCGCCAGGCCATCTGGGCGCACCTCACGGCGCAACCGCATTGCATGGGCACCCTGTTCTGGCAGCTCAACGACGTGTGGGCCGGGCCCAGCTGGAGCACCGTGGACCACACCGGTACGTGGAAGGCCGCGATGTACGAGGTGGCCCGCAGCTACCGTCCGCTCGTGCTCGATCTCCGGCCTGCGGAGGGGACCGTGGTGGCCGCACTGTGGAACGAGGAGGCGGATCCTGACCTGTTGCTGGCCATCACACAGGTGTTCAGTACCGACGGACGCTGCTTGCGATCCGACAGCTTATGGTTCTCTCCGGCCAATGGCTTGATCGACCTGGTCCGGCTGCCGGTGCCCGAGGTGCTGGCCGGGTCAACTCCGGAGAGGACGCTGGTCCATGTCCGCGTCCTGGACCCACGGGGCCAACTGCTGGCCGACCGGACGTTGACGATGGCGCCCTGGGGGGCGATGGACTGGCAGCGCCCGCGCATCGAGCTGACGCCGGACCCGACGAGGCCCGGTCGGTTCCGCGTGAGCACCGATGTCCCCGTCCCGAACGTGCATCTGCGCGCACCTGGGGCCACCTTGAGCGACAACGACTTCTTCCTGTTGCCCGGCGCGGACCGCTGGATCGAGGTGGGGGGAGGGGCGCCCCCCGGTTGGGAGGTCTGGACGCCCTAGCCGCCTGCACGGGTTTTCAACAGACCCTGTGCGAACGTCCCGCCTCCCACTTGGGCGGTCCACCGGACAAACCCTACCTTCGGCAACCATCCAACCGGTCAACACGACCCCACGCATGAGCGCATTTCGACACATCACCCAGGTCCTCGTCCTTGCTTCGGCCCTTGCGCCGACCGCTGCCGTCCTTGCACAAGGGAACTGCCAGAACGCCAGCCAGTTCGGCCAGGCCACGCCCGACCCCTTCGGCGCGCTGACCACCATCAGCACATGCAGCTACGAGTCCGAGTACTCCCTGATCACCGGCATCATCGCGGGTGCGACCTACCAGTTCACCCTCAGCTCCGGCGGCTACATCACCGTGCGTGAGGACTTTCCCGGCGGCAACGTCATCGGCCAAGGCTACAGCCCGGTGACCGTCACGGCCGTGACCGGCGGTGACCTGTATCCCCACTGGAACGTGGACGACCTCTGCAACGTGCAGTCCAGCTGCGTGACCACCACCGTGCAGCTCTTCCTGAACTGCACGCCGGTGGTGGCCAGCTACAGCGTGCTGGACGACTGCAACACCAACAGCTTCACCATCGATGTGAACGTGGCCAGCACCGGTGATGGCTCGTTCGTCAACATCGACCACAGCATCAACGGCACGCCTCAGCCGCAGATCCCCGGGCAGGGTGTCGGTGTCATCACCCTCGGGCCCTTCACTGTCGGAGCCTTGGTGGACATCGTGGTGGGCCATGAGTTCGAAGCGGCCTGCAGCCAGAGCTTCTTCAACGTCCAGAGCACCGGGAACTGCCCGGTCATCCTCAATTGTGGCGGAGTCGAGTACAACGACAGTTACTGCTACGTGGCCAACGACACCAAGACCTGGTGGTACCAGAGCTCCAACAACGATCCGCTGGCGATCGTCTTCTCATCCGGCACCATCGAGTCCTCCGTCTATGACGTGCTCACCATCTATGACGGCCCGAACAACGGAAGCCCGATCATCTGGCAGCACAACGGTCCCACCTTCGACCTGAGCACGCTGCCTCCGATCGTGTCCACGGGCCCCAACATCTTCATGACCATCACCTCCGACGGTTCCGTGCAGTGCTCCACCAACCCCGCCTGGGAGTGGAACTGGACCGTGGGCTGCCTGGACTGCGACGTGCCCGCCGCGACCTTCACCGTGGTGCCCGATTGCATCCACCGCGAGTACAGCATCGAGGTGAACGTCACCTCCACCGGCGATGCCGCCACCGTGGATCTCGTGCTTCCGGGTGACACGCTCTTCGGCATCGGCACCGGCCTCCAGAACTTCGGCCCCATCGGCATGGACACGATCGTCAACCTGTCGGTCTTCAACGGCGACAACAGCCTCTGCCGCATCTTCAGCGGCCCGGTGGTGGCGTATGAGGACAGCTGCGTGATCCCGGCCTGCCTCAACGTGAACACGTCGTACTGCTACGAGAACACCGACGACGCCTGGTTCGTCTACCAGTCGAGCGACCCCAACCTGCCGATCACGATGACCTTCCTGCAAGGGCAGCTGCTGGTGGAGGACAAGGTGGTGATCTACAACGGGGCCTACGACCTGGCCGGCGTGCTCTTCAACGGAAACCTGGGCGGCGACCTCAGCGGTCTCTCCATCAGCTCCCAGAACCCGGACAACCTGCTCACCCTGCGGGTCCAGTCCAACAACACCGGTTCCTGCGACGATGGCCAGGCCACGATCCCGCTGGTGTGGGATGTGGGTTGCGGCCTCGTGGGCATCGATGAGAACGACGCCACCGGTTTCGTGCTCTACCCGAACCCCACCACCGGCGCGGTGACCATCCAGCTCGGCCTGGACCAATTGACCAACGCCGTGGTGCGGGTGTTCGACCTCACCGGACGCCAGGTGCTCGATGTGCCGGTGCGCACGGTGAACGACCGCTCGGTGCTGGTCGACCTCTCCGGCCTGCAGAACGGCAACTACCTGCTCCAGGTGCACGCGGACGAGTTCGTGCGCACCAAGGCCGTGCAGGTGGCGCGCTGATCGATCACCCTTCTTTCGGAAGCCCGGCCGCAAGCCGGGCTTCCTCGTTCTGTGCGGTGACCTTAGAGCCTGTTCAGGAGATCTTCAAATGCGCTCTCCGGCCCGTTTGCGGCCATGCTTCGCCGAAACAGGGTCAGGCGGTCACCGCTATCCGACCTTTTTCCGGCCGTGCCTGACCCCAAAATGGTCTCGGAGCCCATCATTCAAGAGTTCCCGAACCGACGCTTAGCGGGGCGGCCCCGCCTCGATGCCGATCTCGTCCAGGAAGATCCAGCTCGACCCACCCTTGCTGGGGTGCCAGTCCGGGCAGGGACCGGCGTTCTTCGCCATCAGCTTCACGTAGCGGGCGCGCTTGCCGATGGGACCGGTGCGGAGCTCCAAGCGCTGTGCACCGTCCGCATCGCGGGCCACCGCATGCGTCAGCACCGTGCTGCTCCACTGCCGACCGTTGATGCTCCAGGCGACATCCACGTACTCAGGGTACCAGATCCATGACCGCTGGTCCTGCAGCACGCCCACGCTCACGGCATCGAGGCGCCGCTCACCGCCCAGGTCGACCGTGGCGAGCACGTCCTGGCCCTGGAAGCCCTGCCATTCGCCGGACCGGAACTCCACCCCGCCGCGCAGTCCGTCGACGAGCGCCTGGTCGCCACCGGCCGCGTACTGGTTGGCGTAGGTGCTCTGCAGGCTCACCGTGTGGCGCACCTCCAGCCGCTCGAACCTCGCCTCCACCACCGGCCCGGTGCGATCGCCCAGCACCAGGCGTGCCTGCACGGTGCCCGACTGCCGCAGGGTGAGCACCTCCGGCGCGGCGCGCCATTGCTTCACGCCGCCCTCCTTCAGACGGTACTGCACCTGACCATAGGGAATGGGGCGTACGAAACGCACGGCCAGCGTGTCCGTGAAGGTGCGCGACGGGGCGTTCACCCAGGGCGCGGGTAGCGGCCGTTCCAGCGAGAGCTCAGGCTCCCCGGGATCGGGGAAGGAAGGGGCTCCGCCCGGACGTGGGCCCATGCGAAAGGCCAGGGTTCCCCCGTCCATCAGGCGGTCGTGGCTCAGCTGGCGGAAGACCTCCGGTTCGCGGCCGTTCCACCCGATCTCCTCCACATAGCGCGCGTCGGCAGGCGTGCGCTCGGCGGTGATGCGCAGGCTGCGTCCATTGGCCAGCCGCACCGTGGCCTCGTCGAACAGCGGCACGCCCAGGGTGTACTGCGGCGAGCCCGGGCAGATGGGGTAGAGGCCCAGGGCACTGAGCACGTACCAGCTGCTCATCTGGCCGCAGTCCTCGTTGCCGATCAGCCCGTCCGGGGCGTCGCGGTAGAACTCCGTGCGGATGCGGTCCACCAGCCCGTCCATCCAAGCCGGAGCGTCCGTGCGGGCGTAGAGGTAGGCCATGTGGTGGCTGGGCTCGTTGCCGTGGGCGTACTGCCCGATGAGGCCCGTGATGTCCGCCTGCTCCCGGCCGCTGGTGCGGACATCGGCATCGAACAGCTCATCGAGCCGCGAGCGCAGGGCACTGCTTCCGCCCGCGTCGCGCAACAGGTCGTCGAGATGGTGCGGCACGAAGAGCCCGTACTGCCAGGCGTTCGCTTCGGTGAAGTGGTAGTTCACCTCGTACGGGTCGAAGGGCTCGATCAGGCCGCCGTTGCGCCGGGCGCGGAAGAACCGCGTCCCCGGGTCCAGCAGGTTCTGCCACGAATACGCGCGCCGGGTGAACACCGCGGCCAGGCTGTCCGCGCCCAGCGCCTCCGCCAGTTGGGCGATGCACCAGTCGTCGTACGCATACTCCAGCGTGCGGCTCACGCTCTCCGCCTGGTCCTCGCTGCTGATGTAGCCGCGCGTGCGGTAGGCGTTGAGCCCCGGCTCGTCGCGCATGGCCCCGGCGACCAGCGCATCCAGCGCCAGGCGGGCGTCGTAGCCCCGGATGCCCTTGCTGTGCGCGTCGGCGATCACGCTGGCGCTGTGGTAGCCGATCATGCAGTCCGTCTCGTTGCCCCACAGCTCCCACACCGGCAGCCGGCCGCCCTGCTGGTAATGCAGCAGGAAGGTGCGGATGTAGTCGTTCACCCGGTCGGGCTCCAGCAGCGTGAACAGCGGGTGCGTGGCGCGGAAGGTGTCCCACAGGCTGAAGATGGTGTACACGTCGTGGTCGGCCTGGTGCACCGCGCCGTCCATGCCGCGGTACCGCCCGTCCACGTCATTGAACACGCAGGGGGCGATGAGGCTGTGGTACATCGCCGTGTGGAAGATGCGCTGCTGCTCCGGCGTGCCGCCCTTCACCTGCACCTTGTTGAGCTCGGCGTTCCAGGCGGCCTCGGCCTCCGCCCGAACCCGGTCGAAGTCCCAGTGCGGCACCTCGGCCTCGAGGTTCTTCCGCGCGCCTTCAATGCTTACCGCACTGATGCCGACCTTCACGATGAGCGGTTCGCCGGAAGGCTTGAAGAAGAGCGCGGCACAAGGGTTCTTCGCCACGCTTCCTGGAGTGACGGTGGTGTATTCCGTCATCTGGCCGATGGATGGCGCATTGGTCCGGATGCAGAAGAACAGTCGCTGATCCTTGGCCCAGGAGCTGCTGCGACGTTCGCCAACGAACTCGTTCGCGGAGACGCGCTCAAGGGTGCCTTCCCGCAGTTGATCCCTATGCCGAAGGTCGAGCACCAAGGTGGCCGTGTCCATCCGGTTGAACGTATACCGATGCACCCCCACCCGTGCGGTGGCGGTGAGCTCGGCGTCCACGTCCTCGTCGTCCAGGTGCACACGGTAATAGCC
>JAEUSW010000064.1 GCA_016788285.1 Flavobacteriales bacterium | reverse complement strand
CCGCTCGCTACTCGCCACTCCCCCCAGCTCCACGTCCTCATCCCCCGCCTTCCGGTCCACGTAGGTGAGGAAGAACTGGAACATCTCGTCGGTGGTGCGCATGAAGCGGCTGTCGCTGCCCCGCACCTCCCGCGGCGGATCGAACGGCTGGTGCGGGTTCTCCGCGCGGTTGTCGAAGCTGCCCTCGGCCACGATGACATCGCCCGGTAGCAGCACCACCGGCCGACGGAAGGTGTAGGCGTACTGCCAGCGGAAGTCCCAGTCGCGGATGCGCACCAGCGGGATGGTGTCGGTGCCGCGCAGCGCGTACGCCGTGAACCGCGTGCCCAGCAGGTGCATGTGGGGGTTCACGGACAGCACGCTGATCGCCTTCGGCACCGTGAGCCGCGTGCTGAAGGTGCGCACCTCGCCGGGCGCCAGATGCAGCGGAGGCACCACCGGCGTGTGCGTGCTGCCCAGGGCCAGCTCCTGCAGCGGGCGCTCCGGGGCGCGCGGCGCGAACCAGAGGTGGAAGGCGCTGCGGTCCACGGCCTCGCGGTCGCTGGGGCCGTAATGCACCGTGTTGAGCAGGAAGGCCCCCTTGCGCGCCAGGTGCAGACCGCCGAACCCATCGGGCAGCACCAGCGGCGCCAGCCCGGGCAGGTAGTTCACCGCGCTGGGCACCAACGGCGGCCAGCTGCCATCGTCGTTGGCCAGCCCGAGCCGAGCGAAGGCCGCGGGCCCACCCTGCTCCTCGGCATCGAGGTACGCGCTGCCGGCGAACACATCGGCCTTGGCCCCTTCCGGGTAGTTGATCAAGGCCCCGTTCATGTGGTGCACCGCCCGGCGATCGCCCGGCACGAAGGCCACCGCCCGCAGGAAGGTGTCGCGCGGCAGTTCGAACGGCGCCTTGGCGATGATGAAGCGGTCGCGACCATCGCCCGGCACGGTGTAGGCCCCGGGCACCGGCACCACCCGATCCGGTGGCCCCAGGGCCGCGGACTCCGACACCGGACCGAACGGAGGCAGCGAGGCCGTATCGCCCGCCGGCATGCCTTGTTCCACCCACCGGCCGATCAAGGCGATCTGGCGCGCCGTCAGCACCCGCTCACCGATGAAGCGGCTGTAGGCCGTGTCGGCCGGCCAGGGCGGCATGTAGCGCTCCCGCGTGACGTGGCGCACCGTGCGCGCCTTGCGCCGCACCTCGTCGTAAGTGGTGAGCGCAAAGGGCCCCGCATGCCCGGGGCCGTGGCACGGCATGCAGTGCGTGCGCACCAGCGGGGCGATGTGCGCGGCGAAGGTCACCGTGTCCGGCAGGTCCTTCACGGCATCAACGGGGTCCGAAGGGCCGCAGCCGGGTAGCACGGTCAGCAGCAGCACCACGGAGGCGATCGCGATCCCCCTGCTCATGGCGCCGAAGGATCCCCGCATTCCAGGAAACAGCCGACGGCACGCACGGTCGACGGCGAAGGGCGCGCGCCGCGCTGCACAGCGGCCAGCGCATCGCGCAGGTGATGGCGCGTGGCCTCCGGCTTCTTACGCCCGGCGCGTGGGGCGCGATCGTCGATGGCGCCGCGGTACAGCACCGTACCGTCCGCCGCCAGCACGAAGGCCTCCGGGGTGACCACGGCGCCGAGCGCTTGCGCGATGCGGCATTCCGGGTCCATCACCTGCGGAAATCGGAACCCGTGGTGCTCCGCGAAGGCCCGTGCACTGTCGGCGGCGATGAAGGGCGAGGCGTAGAGCCCCACGATGCGGAGCGGGTCAGCGGCCGTCAGGCGCGCCAGTTCGGGCGCATGCATCCGGCAGAGCGGGCATTCCGGGTCCAGTGTCAGCACCAGCGTGGGGCCCGTGCCGAAGAACTCGGCGCCGGTGCGGCGCGATCCATCGGCCAGGACCAGCTCGGCGGACCGCAGGACGTCCAGGTCGACGCGCGGGGCGCCACCGCAACCGGACATCGCCAGCCACGCCATCCCCACGGATCCCAGCCAGGCGAAGCGCATCGGCCAAAGGTATCGGCACGGCCGTGCCACCTTTGTGGCCGCCATGAAACGCGCCACCGGTCTCCTGCTCCTGCTGGGCGTCGCCCTGCTGGTCTTCTTCATCACCCGCGAGGTGTACCGCCCGGCGCCACCTGCCGAAGAGGAGGGGTGCGGCGGATCCTCGGATGTATGATGATCATCCCTATCTGGTCGTGACCTTCACGAACGGAACGACATGGCTCACCTCGCCTTGAGCAACATGGAACAGATACAGGCCTTGACCAAGCTCTGAAAGGTCGATCTGGACAAGATCCCTGGTATCGCGCCCTCTCAAGAATACCACGCCGAGCATATTGTACACGACAAATTCCACTGGACCGGGGACCTCAAGCTTCAAGGTCAGGTGGTCTTCGGCGGGTACGGGAAACAGGACAGGCCCATGGTCGGTGTGTTCCTCCAAGCCCACCTGAGATCCCGCCCCGTTGCACGCTTCCGGCAGATCATTGTACATGGCCTGTATCGAATCCACCCTTTCCTGTAGCCGCAGAACACTGCTCATGAGCCCATTGGATCCAGGGCGGGCGAAGACGAACGCGTAGACAAGTTCGATCTCCTCTCCGGCATCCAGATCCAAGGGTCCGGCCGACATGACCATCCGTCTATCCCACGGTTGATTGCCTGATGAATGCTCCGCCCATGGGGCCATCACCTGACCACCTGTTCCCGCTCCAAGTGGGTCTTCAGAACTTGGAAATGCAAAGCGCGCTGGAACGTTCGTGGCCTCGGGATCGGAGAAATGCCCAGTGCCTCCATGGTAGAGCGGTGTTCCGTCGCGCCAGTACCCGCTCAAATAACCGAAGAACTGTTCGGGGGTATTCGGATCGCCTTGGGAGGTGGCGTCATTGCTGAAGTAGGTCATGTACGAGACACCATGACGTTCATTGTCGACCACCAGGTCACCAAAGCCGGAGCCGTTGAACGCGGGTATTCCCGGCCCTTCGGGATCATCAGATCCATCAGGCTCCAGGTATGGACCTTTGAGTTGCGTCGCCCCAAAAGCGGGTGGCATCGAACCATACCCGGTGTAGGTCGATGTCGTTTCATCCAATGTATCCGCGTTATACACGTAGCTGAGATTCCTCCCGGGATCAGAACCCACGTAGTCATCACGACCATATCCAAGGTCAAAATCAGTGAACAGACCAATGCGGGTCATTTCATAGGGGTCATCGCTTCGATTGATGAGCCGGTATTTGATGAAGAGGGTGTGCGCGAGCGCCTCGTCGGTGGAATAGAATGCGAAGGGCATGGCATGGACCTCGATACCGAGGGGAGTACCGCCCGTGCCATGCGGGTTGAGCACATCGTTGAACATGAAATAGAGCGCTTCGTCACCGTGGATGCAAGGTGCGTCGCCAGCGGTCGGCTCATACAGCCCGTCACCATCCAGATCGATGAATGGCGCCAACCGGGCGGCCTGACCAGCCAAGGTGTCACCGTTCCCTGGCCAGTCCAAAAAACTCTGGGGTATCACATACCCGGGGAACTGAACATTGACATCGCATCCTGGCGTGTTCAAACAATCGTAGTAGGCCTGGTGCAGGGCAACATCCACGGCTTTGATCTTGAACACATGATCATACTGGGCTGACACGGCCGGAGTGATCGATGCGCTGCCGTCCGTTGTGAGCGGTCCCGGGGCATAGTCAGGCAGCCCGACCTGGTCGAACAACAGGCCAGCAAGATGCAGACCGCCAAGTGTATCATACCCACCCACCCACAACGAGGCCGCGAACAGTGCATGGGCCCCGCTTCCAATGGGCACCTCAAAATCCGGCTCGCCAACGCTCCGATCAAGTCCGATCATGCCATGGGCCGTGAATCGGGCCCGGACCATGTTCGCATCCAAGTGATCGAAGCTCTGTGCCATGCCTGATAGAGAGCCCAAGGCCATTGATACTGCCAAAGCGTGCGTTGTCTTCATGGGATCAGGAGCTTGCCATGATGAAACTACCTCGTATGATCCACGACCACCAGGTCAGAACAGGCAACGGCAGCTCAGAGGCGACTTACGGCACCGCCGTGCCACCTTTGTGGCCGCCATGAAACGCGCCACCGGTCTCCTGCTCCTGCTGGGCGTCGCCCTGCTGGTCTTCTTCATCACCCGCGAGCTGTACCGCCCGGCACCTCCCGCCGAGGAGGTCACGAGCACCGTGCTGCTGGAGCGCATCCGCCCGGTGCTGAAGCTGGTGACCGTGGAAGGCGACCTCAGCGAGGTGTTCACCTACAGCGACCACAGCGCCGCCTGGTTCGACTGGACCAAGGACCTGGGCTGGAACCGCAAGCAGGCCATCCTGCTGGTGAAGGCCCGCGCCTCGGTGGGCTACGACCTGGAAGGCCTGGGGCTCACCTTCGA
>JAEUSW010000304.1 GCA_016788285.1 Flavobacteriales bacterium | reverse complement strand
GCGAAGGTGAAGGTGGTGATGAGGGGCTGAAGCACCACCCACAACGGGCCCAGGACGGTCTGCGCATACACCGTCACGATGTCGCGCCGCGTGAAGAGCAGCACCAGGTCCCGGTAGTGCCATAGCTCGCGGAGGTCGATCGCCAGCAGCGGGCGCCGCGGGCCGATCACGGTGGTGAAGCCCGCGGGAGGAGCGTGGTGCGTGGCGGTCGGGGCGCTCATCGGCCGGGGTCAGGCCTCGGTATCGGCTCCGTCCTTGGCGTCCTTGCCGCGCTTGCGGCGGCCATAGCCGTAGCCATAGCCATAGCCGCTGCCGTAACCGTACGCGTAGCGGTAGCCGTAGCCGTAGTTGGTGTTGTAGTAGTACTTGCTCTTCTTCATCCGCACACCGTTGAGGATGAAGCCGAAGTTGCGCACCGGGTTGCTCTGGATCACCTCCATCGCGCTGGTGAGGTGGTCCTTGTTGGCGAAGCGCGTGTTCACCACGAACAGGGTGGCGTCCACATGCTTCATCATCACAAGGGCGTCGGTGATGAGGCCCACCGGCGGGGTGTCGATGATCACATAATCGTAGTGCTGGCGACCATACCGGAACAGCTCCTCCAGGTGCCGGCTGAGCACCAGCTCCGACGCATTGGGCGGGGTGGGGCCGCTGAGGATCACGTGGAAGTTCTCGATCTGCGTGGGCTGCACCACCGCCGCGGCCTCCACGTGGCCCACCAGCAGATTGCTCAGGCCCTGCGTACTGGTCATGTTCAACCCCTTGCCCACCTTCGGCTTGTGCAGGTCGAGCTCGAGCAGCATCACGCGCTTGCCCGCCTTGGCCAGGATGGCGCTCAGGTTCACGCTGCAGAAGGTCTTGCCCTCGTTGGGCCTGTAGCTGGTGACCAGCACCACGCGGCCCGTCCCCTGCGGACCGGGCAGGTACTCGAGGTTCGTGCGCACGGTGCGGAAGCTCTCGGTGATGGCGCTCTTGGGGTCGCTGTCCACCACCACGTAGTTCTCCTCGGCCTTGTCGCTGGCGATGATCTCGCCGAAGACCGGCATGTGCACCATGGCCTTCAGCTGGTCGGCGTTCTCGATCCGGTCGTAGAACATCACCCGGATGAACACGATCACGAGCGAGATCACGATGCCGCCGACCATGAACGCGTACAGGATCTTCACCTTGTCCGGCCGCACCACCCCGATCGACCGGGCCAGTTCGATCACCTTCGTCTGCGGCACGATGCCCGCACGCGCGATCACCGTGTTGGCCCGTTTCTCCAGCAGGAAGAGGTAGAGCTTCTCGTTCACCTGCAGCCGCCGTTCGATGTTGAGGATGTCGCGCTGGCTCAGGGGCACCGTGCGGATCAGCCGCTCGTAGTCATCCATCTGGGCCTGCACGTCGCGGATCTTCGCCTCGATGGCCTTGCGTGAGTTCTTGACGTACACCAGCAGGTTGCCCCGGTTCAGCATGATCGTGCTGTCCAGCCGGTTGACGCTCAGGTTCTCGGGCGTGGCGTCGAACAGCATGCTGTTGCGGTTCATCTGCATGGCGTACAGCTCGCTCAGCGTGCTGCGCAGGAACACGTCGTCCTCCAGGATGTAGAACGAGGGCGGCAGCAGCTTCTCGTCGCCCAGGTTCACCACATAGTCCTCCAGGTCGTTCAGGGACTGGATCATCAGTTCCAGCTTGCGCCGCTCATTGTCGAAGCGCACGAGCTCGTTGAAGTAGCGGTCCTCCTCGCGGCTCAGGTCGAGGATGTTGCGGCTCTCCTTGTAGCGCTGGAGCTCATCCTCGAACTGGTTCAGGATCACCGTCACCTCGTCCAGCTGCTTGTCGATGTAGTTGAGGGTGTTCTGGTTGATGTCGAACTCGCTCTGGAGCGTGTAGTTGATGTACTCGCGGCTCAGCGTGTCCAGGAACATCTTGGCCCGGGCGGGGATCTCATCCTCCACGGTGACCTGCAGGATGGTGGTGTAGTCCAGGTTCTCCACCACCATGCCGCTCTTGTACTTGTTCACCAACCAGGGCCGGCTGTGCCGCACGAACTGGTAGTCGCTCGCGGTGACCTTCTCGAAGCTCCCCGCTGCGAGCTGTTCGCTCTTGTCCACTCGCAGCAGGAAGTCGTTCTCCATCACGTCCTGACCGAAGGCATACACCTTGGACACGATGCCGGCACCTCCATCATAGCTCAGTTCGTAGTGGTCCGGATCCACCACCCGCAGGTCGAACGGCCGCTGGTAGTACTTCGGGTTCAGCAGGTCGATCTTCACCGTGAAGGGCAGGGATCCGTACACCTGCGACACCTTGAACCGACCGATGATGTAATAGGAGATGTCGAAGTCCAGCTTGCTCAAGGCCTTGTCCACCAGATCATACGAGGTGAGCACCCGCTTCTGGTTCACGATGTCGCTGTAGGCGGCGACATAGCCGATGTTCTGGTAGACCTGGGTCTGGTAGTTGTAGACCTCGCGGTCCTTCAGGAGGATCTGCGCGCTGGCTCCGTGCACCTCGGGGATCTTGTACGAGTAGAGGTAGCTCAGCGCGGCGGAGAGCACCAGGGCCACCACCACGAAGTACCAGTTCTTGGAGAAGATCCGGACGAAATACCGGAGGTCGTTGACGTCGATGATGCCGCCTTTCGCCTGACTTCCCGGGGTGGCCATCGCTTGCAACGGGCTCCGGCGCGGGCGCACCACGGTGCGGGCCCTGTCCCGGAGCAAGGGCGTCAAAGATACACGGCGCGGTCGAAGGCCATGCACCTTGCGCCATCGGGCGATCGGCGGGGTCGGTTTGCCGATCGTTCATAAATGTTCATCTTCGCCCACTGGAACCGAGCCGCTCGGAGTCCGTACCTTCGCAACCCTATAGAAAGCCTTGTCGAGGATGCTCTTCCACCGATACGCAGCGGTCCTTGCACTGGTCCTGCTGCCTTTGGCCGGCGGCCTTTGGGCGCAGCCTCCCGTGGGAGGCCCTCCCCCGTGCTGGCCTCCGCCCTGCATCCCTATCGACGGCGGCATCGGCCTCCTCCTGGCCGCAGGCGCCATCATCGGCGGTCGCTCGGCGATCTCCCTGCGCCGGGCACGCCCCAGCAAGTGACCCATGGGCGGGGCCTCGGCACCGTCCTCTTCCACCTTGCGCGACCCGCTCGTCCGTTTCCTCGCCGCCGCAGGCGCGCTCTTCCTGGGCTGGTACCTGCTGTATGAGCTTGTCATCCACCCGTGGGGCGTGCTCGACCGTGCGGTGATCGACAACCTCATCCGCCTCAGCGGTGCCCTGCTCACCGCCTTGGGGTATACCCTGCTGCCCGAACCCGCGAACGCCGAGATGATCCGCACCATCGGCGTGCAGGGCGGCCACCTGTTGTGGATCGGCGACCCCTGCAACGGGGTGAGCCTCTTCGCCGTGTTCGCGCTGTTCCTCCTCACCTATCCCGGGCCCTGGCGGCACAAGCTCTGGTTCATCCCGCTCGGTCTGCTCTCCATCCACCTCATCAACGTGGCGCGCATCGCCGCCCTCTGCATCGTGGTCAGCATCGACTACGAACTGCTCAACTTCAACCACGACTACACCTTCTATGTGGTCGTGTACGGCTGGGTCTTCCTCCTGTGGTTCCTGTGGGTGAAACGGTTCGCGCGGACCGGTGCCGCCGCGCCGGCCCCATGAAACGCCGGCTCATCGCCTCCTGCATCGTCGGCATCGCCGTGTTGTTGGGCGCCGTGCGCGAGTTCCTCTTCCTCAACCTCAACTACCAGCTCGACCACCTGGAGCGCGGTACGCCGTATTCCTACGCCCACTCGCTGTTCCAGCGATGGACCGACGGAGCGGACCTGGGCGACCTGACCCTGGTGAAGTGGCTCCTCTCGTCCGCCTACGTGGCGCTCATGCTCCTGCTGGCCGTTCTGCTGGCGCGTGTGCTCACCGGCCATCACCACCACCGCCGCACGCTGGTGGCCGGCACCGCCATCGCCGCCGCCCTGGCCCTGCTCCTGCACATCGCGGCCCAAGCGCTGCCGCCGCTCGAGGCCGTGGCCGTGAAGCTGCTGCACGCCCTGCAATACCCCGTGCTCCTGCTGATCCTGTTGCTGGTGCTCCCGCGTGCGGAGCGCATCCGCACCTGAACGGGTGGCGCCCCCGGCTATCTTCGCCGCTCACCAACTTTCACCATGGAGCGCGATCAGCAGGTCTTCGGCATCATCGACAAGGAGAAATGGCGCCAGACGAAAGGGCTGGAGCTGATCGCCAGCGAGAACTACGTGAGCGACCAGGTGATGGAGGCCATGGGCTCCGTGCTCACCAACAAATACGCCGAAGGCCTGCCCGGTCGACGCTATTACGGCGGCTGTGAGCATGTGGACGAGGTGGAGCAACTGGCCATCGACCGCGCCAAGCGCCTGTTCGGCGCCGCATGGGCCAACGTGCAGCCCCACAGCGGGGCCCAGGCCAACGCCGCGGTGATGCTTGCCGCGCTCAAGCCGGGCGACACCATCCTGGGCTTCGACCTGAGCCACGGCGGTCACCTCACCCACGGCAGCCCCGTCAACTTCAGCGGAAAGCTCTACCGCGCCACCTTCTATGGTGTGGAGAGAACCACCGGACGGGTGGACATGAACGTGGTGCGCGAGACCGCGCAGCGCGAGCGCCCGAAGCTGATCATCTGCGGGGCCAGTGCCTACAGCCGCGACTGGGACTACGCCACCTTCCGCGCCATCGCCGACGAGGTGGGCGCCGCGCTGATGGCCGACGTGAGCCACCCCGCCGGCCTCATCGCCGCCCGACTGCTGAACGACCCGCTGCCGCACTGCCATGTGGTGACCACCACCACGCACAAGACCCTGCGCGGACCTCGCGGAGGCCTGATCATGGCCGGCCAGGATGGCGCCAACCCGTGGGGGGCGAAGACCCCCAAGGGCGAGGTGCGCAGCCTGGGCAGCGTGCTGGACGGCGCCGTCTTCCCCGGAACACAGGGCGGCCCGCTGGAGCACGTCATCGCCGCCAAGGCCATCGCCTTCGGCGAAGCCCTTTCCCCCGCCTTCGTGGACCATGGCCGGCAAGTGATCGCGAACGCCCGTACCCTGGCCGAGGGGCTGGTGGAGAAGGGCTATGATGTGGTGAGCGGCGGCACCGACAACCACTGCATGCTGATCGACCTGCGCAACAAGGGCGTCACCGGCAAGGAGGCCGAACAGGCCTTGGGCCGCGTGGACATCACGGTGAACAAGAACATGGTGCCCTTCGATACGGAGAGCCCCTTCGTCACCAGCGGCATCCGCATCGGCGCGCCGGCCATCACCACCCGGGGGTTGAAGGAGGCCGAATGCCGGCAGATCGTGCACCTCATCGACGCGGCCCTCACGCACCGCACCGACGAGGCGGAACTGAGCCGGATCCGCTTCCAGGTGAACGGCATGATGCGCCTGAGGCCCCTCTTCACCTGACGACCCCATGAGCAGCCGACGCCGCCGCTCCCGCCGCGACCGTCGGTCGCCCTGGCGCGCGCTCCTGCTCGTGCTGCTGCTGTGCCTCGCCGCCGCCGAGGCCAGCCCTTGGTTGCTCGGCCTCATCATCGGCAACCCTTACGACCGGGCGGCCACCCTTGAGGCCCTCGGGACCGAAGTGCCCGTGGACACCCTCCAGGCCGAGCGCCCCGCCGAAGAATACCTCGGCGACCACTACCTGCATCCGTACCTCGGTTATGTCAGCGTACCCCTCAACGACCGCAACCGCTTCGGCCTGCCCGGCGCGGACCCGCTGCACCCCGGAGCGCCCGACACCGTGAACGTGGTGCTGCTCGGCGGATCGGTGGCCATGGGCCTGCACACCTTCGCCGAGCAACGGCTGCTGCGTGGCCTGCAGCGTGTGCCCGCCTACCGTGGCAAGGCCTTCCGGGTGGCGGTCCTCGCCCTGGGCGGTTACAAGCAGCCACAACCCCTGCAGGCCCTCAGCTGGTTCCTGGCCCAAGGGGCGCACGTGGACCTGGTGCTCGCACTGGACGGCTTCAACGACATCGTGCTGCCGGTGTGCGACAACCTGCCGTTCGGCATCCACCCCAACTACCCCCGGCACTGGAACATGTACGCCCGCAAGCGGCTCGACCCCAAGGTGCAGCGCATCCTGGCGGGGCAGCTCGCCGTGGCCGAACACCGGGAGGCCCGACGTCGGCGCCTCGCCGCCTCGCACCTGCGGCACAGCAACGTGGCCCTGCTGCTGTGGCGCTCCCGCGATGCCCGTGACGCGGCGGAGCTCGCCGACCTGGAGCAGCGCCTGCGCACCACCATGGAGCACGCCGGTGCCGACCTGCAGGTCACCGGACCGGTGCGGAACGTGACGGATACGGCCGCCTACCGGGCCGAGCAAGCCGACCTGTGGATGCGCAGCTCCATGCAGGTGAACGCCCTGGCCCGTGCGCACGGCGCCGCTTACTTCCACTTCCTGCAGCCCAACCAGTACGTACCGGGGTCCAAACCCATCGGTCCCAAGGAGGCCGCCGTGGCCCTGGCCGAAGGTCCCTTCTGCTATCGCGATGCCGTGGAAGAAGGCTACCCCCTGCTGATCGACCGGGGCGCGCGACTGAACGCAGCCGGTGTGAACTTCCACGACCTCACCAGCGTGTTCCGCAGCGAGCCGCGCGCCATGTACAGCGACGCATGCTGCCACTTCACCACGCCCGGCTATCTGCGCATCGCTGAAGCCATGGCCGATGCGGTGGTGGAAGGGTTGAAGCAGGCACCGACGCCTTAGTCCATCAGCTCCACCCGGTCGCCGTTCCGCGCCGCATCCGCGCGAGCACGGTCCCAATCGAGGTTGTTGCCGCTGGTGCCCAGGAAGCGCTTGAAGAAGTTCTCCCGCTCGGGCAGGGACACGAACTCCTGGACGTAGGCCGGCGTGGGATCGATGGCGGGCGTGGACAGGCTGGCGCTGAAGAGGTCCTTGAACACCACGGGCAGCATGTCGATGTCCGCTCCGAGTTGGCGTTCCATCCGCTTGGCCAGGCCGCGCAACATCCAGGACTGGAAGGGATCGGAGGCCAGCGCGATGCGCTTCATGCCGCGGTCGCGGGCCAGCATATAGCTGTTGAACAGGTTCTCGGTGCTGTGCTCGGCCCGGGTCTCCAAGAGGATGTGCTCGCGCGGAACGCCCAGCTGCTCGGCATACAGCCCCATGATGGTCGCCTCCACGTACGGCGTGTACACGGCCGAACCCGAGAAGATGATGTTCCTGGTCAGGCCCCGCTCATACAGCTTCACCGCCCAGTGCACGCGCATCTTCATGATGTCCTGCCATTGGCCGCCCTCGAACGGCACGCCCGGCACCACCACCGCATCGTACGGGGCGGCCTGTTCGGCCTTCTGGTACAGGCGCGCCTGGCCCTTGTTCGTCATGGCGCAGGAGGACAGGGAGGCCACCAAGGCCAGAGCCCCAAGGGAGGGCAGGAAGGAGCGGATGTTCATGGGTCCGGGGTTGTACACATGGAACACGCAGCAAAGCTATCGGTTCGCATAGTGTTCAACTTTTCTCATTATTCCTTGAACAAAATACCGCCACCCCTGCCCATCCGTCACCCAACCACCTGAGCACAAGGGCCTTGCAACGCGAGGTCGCCCGGGTCACCGCCTGGGCTTCGGCACGTGAGGTCCAGCACAGCAGCGCGGCGCAGGAGGCCAGGGCCATGTCCGGGATATGGAACCAGATCCCGCTCGCCACATGGAAGAGCAGCGCCACGATCAGCGCGAAGCGCCGAACGGCCGGCACCCACAGGGCGACGGGCAGCGCCAGCAACAGGACGAGCACCCCATGACCGAGGATGGCCGCGACCGCGGGATGAAGCAGGAGCGCACGTGGACCATAGGCCTCGTCACCGGCCACGCGCAGCAGGGCGGTGCCATCGGTCCAGGAGGTGCCCGCCAGCTTGTTCAGTCCCGACATGGCATAGGCCAGGCAGAGCTGAAGGCGAATGGCCCAAAGGCCCAGGTGCGCGAGGCGAGCCTCGGCCGGTCCGGATGGTCGCTCGCGCAACGCCACGTTCCACAACAGCACGTTCGCCACCAACCAATGACCACCGGTGGCCGCCAGCCATGAGCGATGCAAAAGGACGGTGTAGAGGACGGCCATCGTCAGGGCCACCCACCGGGGTGGTTCGCGCCACAGCCCGTACGCGGCCATGCCGAGGAGGAGCACGGCCGCGGGCAGCCCCGCCCATCGGTCCGAGCCGGGCAAGGCGGCCACGAGGTCCGGGATCCATGCCCCGTGGGTGACCGGCGACACCGGATGCTGCCACATCCGGCCGGCCTCGGGGAGGGCGGACAGCACGTAGCCCGCGAGCCAGAGGTACAGGGCGCGTTGGAAGAGCCGGACGGTGGACGGATTCATC
>JAEUSW010000281.1 GCA_016788285.1 Flavobacteriales bacterium | reverse complement strand
GTGGCCAGCAGCTGGGCGGCCACGGCGTCGCCCTTCGCACCGCGGATCTTCAAGCGCCACTCCTCCCGGTCGCCGGGCTGCAGCTTGTCGCGGAAGCTCATCCACTCCACCTGCAGGTCCTTGTTGGTCCACGGCACCTCGATGGCGAGGGTGCGGGCGTGCGCGCGGCCGCGCTCCACGCACAGCAGGTGCACGGCGAAGCCGCCGCGGTCGTCCTCGCGCACGGGCAGCTCCACGCGCTGCTGGCCGCGGCTCAACGTCAGGCGGCGGCTCACGGCCGTCACGCCATCGCGCTCCACCTCCATCAGCACACGGGCATCCGGCAGCGCCGAGCTCAGCAGCAGCACGGCCTTTTCGCCGGGCTCGCAGCGGCCCTTCACCAGCTCCGCATGGAAGGCCTCGGCAGCGAAGCCGGTGCGCTGCACCTCCGCATCGTACAGCGTCACCACCGTGCGCACGCGCACCGTGTCCCCGCCGTCATCGCGCGCCTGCAGCTCGATGCGGTAGGTGCCCACGTCCCAGGTGCGCGCGGCGGGCAGGGCCAGCGCACGTCCGTGGGCGCGGTGGCCGGTGCGCTCGTACACGACCTCCTCCGCGGGCCAGGTGAGCGGGTCGGCTTCGGGTCCGTAGGCTTCCTCGGGGAAACGCCGTACGAAGGCCTCGCGGTCCAGCACGGACCGGTCGGGGCGTGGCAACAGGCGTTCGCGGTAGGGCACCTGCGGGGCCTGCAGGCGATGCACGCGGACGTCCACCGGCACGTCCACCTCCCGGCCGTTGAGGTTGCGCACCCGCAGGTCGAGGCTGTCCAGTGCACCGCGGTCCACCGCCTCGGCGAGGCGCAGGTCGATGGCGATGCGCCGGTAGGCCAGGTCGAAGGCCGTGGAGCCCTGTTGCACCTCGCCGGAGCGGTCGGTGACCACGGCCTCCGCCGCGAAGTGGAAGGTGGGGTCGGCATCGCGCGGGAAGGCCGGATCGGCCGGCGCGGTGAACCGGGCGGTGAAGCGGCCCTGCGCGTCGCAGGTGGCGGTGCCGGTGGCCACCTGGGTCGAACGTCCCCAGGGCAGCCCGCGCCAGCCCATGCCGCACCACCACGGCATGCGGGGCGTGCGCTGCACCGTCCAGCGCACGGTGGCGCCATCGAGCGGAACACCCGCATAGCTGGCCGCGGTACCGGTCAGTTCCACCTCGCCGTTCAGGCGCGGCTGTCCGGCCACGGGGTCGATGCGCACCTCGAAGGTGGGCCGCTTGTATTCCTCCACGCGCACCTCCGCCGACCCGTGCGCCTCCTCGATGCGCATCGCACCGGTGAGCGCGCCCACGGGTGCAGTGAAGCGCGCCACGCACGAGCCGAAGGCGTCCGTGGTGTACGGCACGGTGTCCACCGGCTCGCCGTTGACATCGAGGAAGCGGAGCACGCCGCGGTGACCGGGCCGCACCACCACCTGGTCGCCGCGCTTCACGGTGACGATGCCTTTCACGTGGACCTCCTGCCCGGGGCGGTAGATGGCGCGGTCGGTGAAGAGGAAGGTGCGCACGCTGTCCGCCGGTGGCGGCTCGCCGTTCCACCAGCGATATCCGGCATCGGCCATCCAGCGGTCGTCGCCCTGCTCCAGCACCAGCATCTGGCGGCCGTTGGCCGGTGCGATGTCCGGGGCGGGGCGCCCCTCGGCATCGGTCACCGCCTCGCCGAGCTTCACCAGCTGATCGGCCCCGGCGCGCTGGCCGTAGAGGCTCACCTTCACCCCGGCAAGGGGCTGGCCGCTCCAGCGGTCCATCACCAGCAGGTCCTGCCCGGCAGGGTGGCTGCGCTGCGCCAGCGCGAAGCGGGTGACCTGCACATGCGTGTACGCGATGCGGTCCTTGCCGGCGGCGAAGCGGGCGCTGTCGCACACCAGTACGGCATAACGCCCGGCGGGCAATCCGTCCACGGGCAGGTCCACGCGGTGCGGGTTCAGGTCGCCGTCGTCCGGCAGGGCCAGGGTCCAGCTGCGCAACGGCCGCTGCTGCAGCAGCCACTCCTGGTGATCGCGGGACCAGCGGCGGTCGCGCCCGGGCTCCTGCGGGTCCTTCACCACGCGCAGCCACACCCGCGGCGTGTTGCGGTAGCGCAGGCTCAGCAGCAGGTCACGCCCCGGCATGGCCGCCTCTTCGCTGCGGAGGTCCAGTTCGCGATCGCGCAGCTGCGCCCGCAGCACGGCGGCGTTGCGCGCACCGGTGGAGCCCGGGGAATGTGCGATGGCCTCGTCGCACAGGGCGAGGGCGGTGCGGCGTTCGTCGCGGTGGGCATCGCTCACCAGCGGGTCGTAGCGATCGGCCCGTTCGGCATGCCAGGTGGCGATAGCCAGCGTCACCTCGCTCCAGCAGCTGTCATCGGGCACGCGTGACCGCAGGGTGAGCAGCGCACCGTAGTAGAGCGAGTCGGCGTTCGGCAGGGTGCTGTGGGCGCGCACATGATCCAGCCGGCCGAGCGTGGCGTCCACCAGGGCGTCGGGGTGGTCGTCGCTCTGGTGGGCGCGCTCCAGCCGCTGGTACAGCCGCAGGGCCTGCAGGCCCCAGGCACCGCTGTCGGCGTGGTGGAACGGCCCGAAGAAGAAGGCGTCGAACAGGGCGAAGTGGCGCGGGTCGTTCAGCTGGAAGGCGTCCGCCGGCTCGGCCAGACGGGTCTCCGGGTTCCGCAGGAGGTCCAGGGCGCGGTGGCCCAGCAGGTCGAAGAGCGTGGGGCGCAGGGCCAGGGCGCCGGGTTCCGCGGTGCCGGAGGCGGTGGGCACGGTGCGCAGCGACCCGCGCAGGTCGGCCGTGGCGAAGGCCTTCAGGCTGTCCAGCGGTTCCAGCGAGCGATGCACGTGCCGCAGGATGTGGTCCATGTAGGTGGCCTGCGACCAGGTCTCCGGGTCGTCCGGGTCATCGGCGGTGCGGCCGCGCTCCAGCACCCGCCAGCGGTCGTCGCTGTAGGCGTTCCACCAGGCCTCGGCCAGGGCGCTGTGCAACAGCGGCACCAGCGGCAGCGGTGCGCCCGCCGCGGCCAGGCTGTCGGTGGTGCGGTCCAGGTCGCGCAGCACCACCAGGCGGTCGGTGCCGGTGAGCTGGCGCAGGGATGAGCGGCGCAGGTGCGCGGCGAACTGCAGGAGCGCATCACCCGAGCCCTGCGCCTCGGCCAGCAGCCCATCGGTGGCGGTGAGCGCATCGGCGAAGCGCCCGTCGCGCATCAGGGAGTCCACCTGCGCCCAGCGCGGATCGGGGCCGGTGGTGCTGCCGCGCAGGTTGCTGCGGCCGCTGCGGCACGCCGGCAGCAGGGCGATCAGGAGGACGGGGACGAGCTGGAGCAGCGTGCGCACGGGGAGCATCGGCCACGCGGCAACACTGGTGCGGCGCCGCGGCGCACAAAGGTGGCGATGGATGGGGGTGGGTGACGACGGAAACGCTCAGGGCTCCACCAGCACCCGGGCCTGTCCGCGCCGATCGGCCGTGCGGCCACGCAGGGTGATGAGGCCTGTGCCGGCACACCGCACCTCCACGGAGCCGGCTTCGACATGCGACCATTCCACCCATACCGAACGACCGAGCGCATCCACCGCCTCGAGCTCACGCAGGTCGTTCAGCCCGGGACCACGCAACGTGAACTGGCCTTGGTTGGGGTTGGGGGCGGCGGACCAGAACAAGGGTCGGTCGGATCCTCCGCCCATGCTTTGCGGCAGGGCGAAGCAGGTGTCCCGTGGTGCGTTCAGCGGCCATTTGCCGATGAAGTTCATCAACGGCCCGCTCATGAAGCCGAAGAGATGCTCTCCAGTAGCGGCATAGAGCGTGTCGGCCGAGGCGGCGATGCGGCCCAGAACAGGACCCGACCCGCCCATCACGCACACCTGTTGCCCGTCGTACTCCAACAGCGCGTAGGCACTATCCAGACCATTGGCCACGAAGGTGCCCGTGTAGTACAACTTGCCATTGGCCACCAGCAGATCGCGCCCGTACGCCACGTGGGTGATCTGTGGGAAAGGGTCGAGCCATTGGGCGCCATCCCAGGCGAGGAGCGCGTTGGCGGGGTTGCCGGCCGAGGCCGCGATATCGCCACACACCCAGAGCAGGTCGTCGTACACCAGCATGTCGGTCATGAAGGGGTCGCCGGCCACACCGGGGCCCAACTCCTCCCAGGTGCTGCCGGTGTACCGGGCCACATCGGTGGCACCGTTCACTGTCCAGAAATTGCCCGCCACGTGTACCTGGCCCTGGTAGCGACAGGCGGCTGCGGTATACCCATCGAACGGCTCATCGGAGTCGTATTGTCGCCATTCCCCGCCGTCCCACGTGAGCCAATTGCTCATGGCGGGGCTGGTGCCGAACTGGCACGGACCGAACAGGTGGAGCTCCCCACCCAAGGTGTCCAAACGAAGCGCACTGCACGACCCGGTGGTGCCTGAAGTGATGCCCATGCTGTGCCAAGCATCCCCCTTCCATTGGGCCGCCCACTGGGTGTTGGGCACGGAATCCATCTCCTGAAAGCCACCGGCGACGATCAGGGCGGTGTCTGTTATCATGAGCGCTTTTGGCGGGGACCCTCCGTACTGTGTCACTCCCTTCCCCAAAGGGCGCCAGCCAGACTGATCCCATACCGCGACCCCTTTGACGAGAACGCTATCGGTGACCATATTGTGCATACTACCCGCCACGAACAGTCGTCCGAAAGCGCTGTCGTACTTAATGTCGAACACACCGCCAAGTTGAAAGCCTCCACCCACACACTCCCATTGGGCACAGCCGTGTACCCCACAGCAAGCAGCTACAAGCAGGGACAGGCCAAAGCGGATCATCATGGAACAACTATGCGCCGAGTTCCTCACATGGCCCCCACATGGGTGGTGCATGGCAAGGTAAGCGTTCAGACAAAACCCCTACGCGAACCGCGCCAGGTCCACCTCCGGGTCCAGCGCCGAGCCGTCGAGCAGGTGGTCCAGCAGATGGTGGGCACACCAGGGGGCCAGCAGCACGCCTTTGGAGCCCAGTCCGTTCAGCACGGCCTGGTGGGGGGCGATGCGGCCCAGCAGGGGGCGGCGGTCGCTGGCCGTGGGGCGCACGCCGGACCAGTGGTCCACCACCTGAAAGGCCTCGGCCTCCTCGGGTTCCAGCGGGGTGTGCAGCAGCAGCTTGTGCAGTCGGCGGAGGAGGTCGGCGCGTCCGGCGGCCGTGGGTCCGCTCCACACGTGGTCCCAGTCGTAGGTGCTGCCCACGCGGTAGTCGTCGCCGCCCAGGGGCAGGATGAAACCGCCGCGGTGCACCAGCACACCCAGGTCAAGACCGGGCAGGCGCACCGTGAGGCGCTCGCCGCGCACGGGCACCAGGCCGTTGATCTGCGCGAAGGGCCCCGCGCACCACACGATCAGTGGGGCGGTGTGCCCGAAGAGATCCACCCCGCCGGGAACGGTCCGCACATCACCGGGTTCCACGCGGCGCTCCTCCAGCACGCCCTGTTCATGCCACAGCGCGCGCCAGGCGGTGAGCAGGCCGGCCACGTCCACCCAGGCGGCGCGCTTCACCTGCCCATGGCCGTAGGGCTGGTCCACGCGCTGCAGGCCGGGGTCGGTGCAGGTCTCGATGCTGAGGTAGTGGCCCACCTCGGGGTCGTTCATGCGCACGCGCCACTCGCCGGCCTCCTTCGCGCTGGGGAACACCTTCACCAGCGGCACGGGGTGCCAGAACTCACGGCCCAGGTGCAGGCCGGCCTCGCGGTAGAAGGCCCCGGCGATGGGGAGCAGTTCGGGGGCGCGCCAGCTGAGCAGGGTGCGGCGCAGGGCCACGGGGTTCACCAGGCCGGCGGCCACCCAGGAGGCGCGGCCCTCGCGGGGTTCGTCCAGCAGGCGTACGCGCAGGCCGCGGCGCAGGGCGGTCTCGGCAAGCACCGATCCGGCCAGGCCCTGGCCGACGATGAGCAGGTCGTGGGTGAAGGAGGCGGACAAGTGCACAAAGATGGGGCATCAGGCCGCCATCAAGCGCTGCATCCGTTCGAGGAGCACCTCGTTGTCGCAGGGCTTCTGCACCAGGTCGTCGGCGCCGGCGCTGCGCACGGCGGCGATCAGGTGGGGCTGCTCGTAGGCGGTGAGCACCAGCACCGGCACGGTGATGCCGCGGGCGCGCAGGTCCTCCACCACCGCCAGTCCGTCCAGGTGCGGCAGGCCGATGTCCACCACGATGAGGTCGGGCAGGCCTCCCTGCAGCAGGGCATCGAGGTTGCGGGCATCGGCCAGGGCGCTCACGCGCCAGCCGTTGCGCAGCATGCGGTGGGTGAGCAGGGTCCTCACCAGGGGATCATCCTCGAGCAGCACGACATGGGGCATCGCAGCGGGGGCTTGTCCCCGGTGCTACGCGATGCGGCGGGCGGGTGTTACAGGCGGCCGGTGAGCCACTTCACCACGTCGTTGCCGTTGGCGAACAGGATGAGGCCGAGCAGCAGCACCATGCCGACCATCTGGGCCACTTCGAGCACCTTCTGGTTGGGCGTGCGGCGGAACACCATCTCGTAGAGCAGGAACACCACGTGCCCCCCGTCGAGCGCGGGGATGGGCAGGATGTTCATGAAGGCCAGGATGATGCTCAGGAAGGCGGTCATGTTCCAGAACACCTGCCAGTCCCAGGTGGGGCTGAACAAGCCTCCGATGGAGCCGAAGCCGCCCATCTGCTTCACGCCGCTGGCGCTGAACAGGAGCTTCAGGGAGCTCACGTAGCCGCCCAGCGTGTTCCATCCGTAGGCGATGCCGGCGGGGACGGACTCCAGCAGGCTGTAACGCTCCTTCGCGAAGGTGAAGTAGGCCTCCGGGGGTCGGTTGCCCACGCCGATCAGGCCCTGCTCGCTCACCTGCACGGGCAGCTGCAGGGTGTCGCTGCCGCGCAGCACGCCGAGGGTGACCTGCCGGCCCTTCAGTTCCCCCACCGCCTCGCGGAACTGGGCGAACCACGGGGTGGGCGTGCCGTTCACCGCGATGAGGCGGTCGCCTTTGCGCAGCTCGCTGTCCTTGGCCGTGCCATCGGGCAGGATGCTGTCCACGAAGAAGGGCACACAGGGCGTGAAAAGCGTCTTCTCGTTGCGGTCCAGGATGCGGTCAGCGATGTCGGCGCTCAGGGGGATATCGGTGGTGCGGCCCTGGCGGTCGATGGTGAGGGTGCGGGCCCCGTCGATGAGGATGGCCTTGCCCAGCTCCTCGATGGACCGCACCGCATGGCCTTCCACGGCGATCACGCGGTCGCCGTCGGCCATGCCCTGTTCCTTGATCACGCTGCTGGGGTGCAGGCCATAGATGGCGTTCTCGAGCGGCAGGTAATCGCGGCCCCAGGTGAAGAGCACGGCGACGTAGATGAGCATGCCCAGGAGCAGGTTGACGGTGACGCCGCCCACCATGATGATGAGGCGCTGCCAGGCCGGTTTGGCGCGGAACTCCCAGGGCTGGGGGGCCTGCGCCATCTGCTCGCGGTCCATGCTCTCGTCGATCATGCCGCTGATCTTCACGTAGCCGCCCAGGGGGATCCAGCCGATGCCGAAGACGGTGTCGCCCACCTGGCGTTTCCACAGGGCGAACTTCCAGTCGAAGAAGAGGAAGAACTTCTCCACGCGGGTGCCGAAGAGGCGTGCGGGCACGAAGTGGCCCAGCTCGTGGAGGGTCACCAGGATGCTGAGGCTCAGGATGAGCTGGCCGGCCTTGATCAGGAATTCCATGCGGGGCTTGCCCAGGTGCGGGCGCTGCGGCGGGTCTCGTCATCGGAGGCCACCAGGTCCTCCAGCGTGGGCCGCGGTACAAAGGTCGCCTTTGCGAGTCGTTCCTCGATCAGGTCGCTCATCTCCAGGAAACCGATGCGGTCCTGCAGGAAGAGCTCCACGGCGATCTCGTTGGCGGCATTGAGCACGCAGGGGGCGTTGCCGCCGCGCTGCAGGGCGTCCAGGGCCAGGGCCAGGTTGCGGAAGGTGCCGAGGTCGGGCGGCTCGAAGGTGAGCGCAGGATACTGCGCGAAGTCGAAGCGCGGCCACGACGTGTCCAGCCGGTCGGGATAGGCCATCGCGTACTGGATGGGCAGCTTCATGTCCGGCAGGCCCAGCTGCGCCTTCAGGCTGCCGTCGCGGAACTGCACCAGGCTGTGCACGATGCTCTGCGGGTGCACCACGATCTCCACCTGATCGGGCCGCAGGTGGAAGAGCCACTTGGCCTCGATGGCCTCCAGGCCCTTGTTCATCAGACTGGCGCTGTCGATGGTGATCTTGGCGCCCATGTCCCAGTTGGGGTGCTTGAGCGCCTGGGCCTTGGTGACGGTGGCCAGCTGATCGCGCGTGCGGCCACGGAAGGGACCGCCGCTGGCCGTGAGCACGACCTTCTCGATCGGGTTCTGCCATTCGCCCACCAGGCATTGGAAGATGGCGCTGTGCTCGCTGTCCACCGGCAGGATGTTGACCCCTTTGGCCCGGGCCGCGGCGGTGACGAGCTCGCCGGCCACCACCAGGGTCTCCTTGTTGGCCAGCGCGATGGGCTTGCCCGCCTCGATCGCCGCCAGCGTGGGCCGCAGACCGGCGTAGCCCACCATGGCGGTGAGCACCATGTCGATGTCGGCCATGGCCACGGCCTGCGCGATGGCCTCCTCACCGCCGTACACCTTGATGCCGTGCGCGAAGAGGGCGTCCTTCACCCGGGCGAGCTGCGCGGTGTCGCCGATCACCACCGCGTTGGGGCGGAAGGCCAGCGCCTGCTCGATCAGCAGGTCGCTGTTGCGGCCGGCCGTGAGCAGCTCCACGGCGAAGCGGGCGGGCTGCTCGCGCACCACCTCCAGGGCCTGGGTGCCGATACTGCCCGTGCTGCCCAGGATCGCGATCCGTTTCTTCATCGGTGTGGTCTCCGCATCCGCCATGGGCACATGCGCACGCGGGCACATGAACACATGAGCTCCCGGGCTCCTGCGGGGTGCAAAGATCGGGCTTGGGCGCTGGCGGTGCATGCGCGACCTTTGGGAAAACCCATTCCCATGCGCCCGGCCCTCCTCGTCCTGTTCATCACGCTCCTGCACGGAGGCCTGCGGGGCCAGGATGCCGCCTACCTGGCGCAGTTCGACGCGTTCCAGAAGGCCAGTGGCACGGAGGCGATGCAGCGCAGCGCCATGGAGGCCATGCTCGACCTGCAGGAGCAGGACCCGAGCTCGGACAAGGAGTTCCTCAAGCGCTTCCGGAAAGAGGTGATCGCACGGCTGGGCGAGCTCAACGCGGAGATCGCCGTGCTGTACCACGAGCGGTTCAGCCTGGAGGAGCTGCAGGAGATGACGCGCTTCTACGAAACGCCGCTGGGCCGCAAGCTGGCGCGCGAGAACCCGTCGCTGGTGGAGGGTTCCGCCCGGCTCGGGGCGGCCTGGGGCGAGCGGCTGGCCAACGACGTCCTGCAGGACATGCGCTGATCCTCACCGCCCCGCCGCGGCCCTTCGAAGTCGGTCATTGATGGCGCGGCCCAGGCCTTCCTCGGGGAACCGCTCGGCGACGATGACCTGGCAATCGCTGGTGTCCAGCTCGCGCAGCACGGCGAAGAGGTGCCGGGCGGCGGCGGACAGGTCGCCCTCGGGCGAGAGCACCTCGCAGCGGTGGGCGTGATGCTCGCTGCGGAAGCTGATGACGCCCACGGCCCTTCCGGCGAACCGGCGCAGGAGCGCCGGCACATCGCCCACGTGCACCGGTTTGCGGGGGGCATAGTGGCTCTCGAGCATGCCCGGGGCCAGCGGCTTGGCGGCCTGCGCCGGCGCATGCACCTCGCCCACCAAGGCCTCAATGGATTCCAAGGCGATGCCGCCCGGGCGGTACAGCACCCAGCGGCCCTTGGCATCGCGTCCCAGGATGGTGCTCTCCACCCCCACGGTGCAGGCCCCGCCGTCGAGGATGTAAGGGATGCGTCCACCGAGCTGGTCCATGACGTGCTGCGCCGTGGTGGGGCTCACATAGCCGAACGGGTTCGCGCTGGGCGCTGCCAACGGCGTGTCCAGTTCGTCCAGCAGCGCGCGGGTCATGGGGTGGGCCGGCATGCGCACGGCCACCGTGTCCAAGCCGCTGGTCACCAGGTCGGGCACGGCCGGGCGCCTGGGCAGCACCAGGGTGAGCGGCCCGGGCCAGAAGCGCGCGATCAGGGCCTCCGCCTCGGCAGGCACCTCGGCCACCCGGTGCAGCTGCTCGCGGTCGCGCACATGAACGATGAGGGGATCGAAGGCCGGCCGCTGCTTGACGCTGAAGATGGTGAGCACCGCCTCCTCGTTGAAGGCGTCCGCGGCCAGTCCGTACACGGTCTCCGTGGGGATGGCCACCACGGCCCCCTGCTTCAACAGAAGTGCGGCATGGGCCACATCGGTACCGGTCGTGGTCGTCATCGTGGTGCGAAGTTCCGCACCGTCCGGGGAACCGACCGACGGGTTCGTTGTTCCTTCGTTCGACAAGCCCCGGACCCATGACCATCCGCACCCCCCTGTGTTCCCTTCTTGCGTGCATCACGCTCACGGCGCAGGCCCAGGTGCCGGACGACTACATGCAGTTCAACGCACAGCGCGAACGCACGAG
Organism: Flavobacteriales bacterium; assembly: GCA_016788285.1. Lineage (GTDB taxonomy): Bacteria > Bacteroidota > Bacteroidia > Flavobacteriales_F > PHOS-HE28 > PHOS-HE28. The sequence continues at coordinate 3,061 of JAEUSW010000281.1, read as the reverse complement.
CGGCACCAGCATGCTGGTGCTGGGCGGCTGGGCGGTGGGCAACCTGGTGGCGGGCGGCATCGGCATGGCCACCACCCCCTCGGGCAGCGAAGCGTTCCACTTCCACCAGATGAACGCCGCGTGGAACGTGGTGAACCTGGGGATCGCGGTGCCCGCATACCTGGGGGCCCGCAAGCGGCTGCGCGGTCCGTCGACGTTGGACATCCCGGGCACCTTCGACGCCCAGCGCAAGGTGGAGGCCGTGTACCTGATCAACACCGGGCTCGACCTGGCCTACATGGGCGCCGGCCTGTGGCTGTGGGAGAACGGACGCGGCGATCCCACGGCGAAGCGCAGCGAGATGTTCCAGGGCTTCGGCACCTCGTTGTTGCTGCAGGGCGGCTTCCTGTTCGTGTACGACCTGGCCAACTACATCGTGCATGCCCGCCACTGGAAACGCTCACGCGCCGGGCTCTGGCAGCATCTGCAGTTCAACGGCACCAGCATCCGCTACGCGTTCTGAGCGCCCCCGCTCACCTTCCGGACCTTGAAGGCCCCACCTCCGACCCGGTCGCAGGTGCCGCGTTACCTTGCCCGCACCCACCATGAACCGCGCACTTCTTCTGGCCGCTGCTGTGGCGCTGTCGCCCGCTTCGGCACATGCACAACGCCAGCCGGCGAGACCCGCGACCGACACGCTGAAGGCCGACCAGCTCGCCGGCCTCACGTTCCGCTCCATCGGCCCCGCCTTCATGAGCGGCCGCATCGCCGATGTGGTGATCCACCCCACCAAGCCAGGCACCTGGTACGTGGCCGTGGGCTCCGGTGGTGTGTGGAAGACCGTGAACGCGGGCACCACGTGGACGCCCTTGTTCGATGGACAGGCCAGCTATTCCATCGGCTGCATCATACTCGACCCGCAGGACCCCGAGGTGGTGTGGGTGGGCACCGGCGAGAACGTGGGCGGCCGCCACGTGGGCTTCGGCGATGGCGTGTACCGCAGCGCCGACGGCGGAAAGACGTGGAAGCACATGGGGCTGAAGGCCAGCGAGCACATCAGCCGCATCGTGGTGCACCCCACCGACCCCAACACCGTGTGGGTGGCCGCGCAGGGCCCGCTGTGGACCAAGGGCGGGGAGCGTGGGGTGTACCGCACCACCGATGGCGGAAAGACGTGGACGCGCACGCTCGGCGACGAGGCATGGGTGGGCGCCACCGACCTGGTGATGGACCCGCGCGATCCGAAGCGGCTGTATGCGGCCACCTGGCAGCGCCACCGCACCGTGGCCGGCTACATGGGCGGCGGGCCGGGCTCCGCCATCCACCGCAGCACCGACGGCGGCGAAACGTGGACCAAGCTCGAGGGCGGACTGCCCGGCGGCAACCTGGGCAAGATCGGCCTGGCCCTCTCGCCGCAGAAACCCGATGTGCTCTACGCCGCCATCGAGCTCGACCGTCGCACCGGGGCCGTGTACCGTAGCGCCGACCGCGGCGCCAGCTGGACGAAGATGTCCGACGCGGTGAGCGGCGGCACCGGACCGCACTACTACCAGGAACTGTACGCCTGCCCGCACCAGTTCGACCGGCTCTACCTGGTGAGCAACTACACGCAGACCTCCGACGATGGCGGCAAGACCTTCCGCGGCCTGAACGTGGACACGCGCCATGTGGACGACCACGTGGTGGTGTTCCGCAAGGACGACCCCGAGTACCTGCTGTTCGGCTGCGACGGCGGGCTGTACGAGACCTTCGATCGCGGGGCCACCTGGCGCCACATCGGCAACCTGCCCGTGACCCAGTTCTACAAGGTGGCCGTGGACGATGCGCTGCCCTTCTACACCGTGTACGGTGGCACGCAGGACAACAACACGCAGGGCGGGCCTTCGCGCACGGACAACGAGCACGGCATCCGCAGCAGCGATTGGAGCGTGATCATCGGCGGCGATGGTCACCAGCCCGCCACCGAGCCCGGCAACCCCGACATCGTGTACGGCCAGTGGCAGCAGGGCAACCTGATGCGCCACGACCGCCGCACCGGCGAGAACGTGTACATCCGTCCGCAGGCCGCCCCCGGCGAGCCCTGGGAGCGCAGCAACTGGGACGCGCCCATCGTGGTGAGCCCGCACGACCCCGCCACCATCTACTTCGGCACCTATCGCGTGTGGCGCAGCACCGACCGCGGCGACAGCTGGACCGCGCTCTCCGGCGACCTCACCAGCGGCACCGAACGCATCCGCACCAACTTCTACGGCACCACGCAGGGCTGGGACAACGCGTGGGACCTCTACGCCATGTCGGAGTACGCCACCATCACCTCCCTCGCGGTATCGCCCGTGCAGCAGGGGCTCATCTACGCGGGCACCGACGATGGCGCCATCCAGGTCACCGAGGATGAAGGGAAGAGCTGGCGCCGCGTGCCCCTCAGCGCACTGCCCGGCCTGCCGGCCACCGCCTTCGTCAACGACATCAAGGCCGACCTGTTCGATGCCGGCACGGTGTACGCCGCGTTCGACGACCACAAGAACGGCGTGTACAAGCCCTTCCTCTACCGCAGCACCGACAAGGGCCGCACGTGGACGAGCATCACCGGCGACCTGCCGCAGCGCACGCTCGTGTGGCGCGTGGTGCAGGACGAGGTGAAGCGCGACCTGCTCTTCCTCGGCACCGAGTTCGGCGTGTACGTCACCACCGATGGCGGCAAGCGCTGGCTCCAACTGAAGGGCGGCCTGCCCACCATCCCCGTGCGTGACCTGGCCATCCAGCGGCGCGAGCACGACCTCGTGCTGGCCACCTTCGGACGCGGCTTCTACATCCTCGATGATCACCGCGCGCTGCGTGAGCTGAACGACGACATGCGCAAGGCCGAGGCCACGCTCTTCACCCCGCGCACCGCGCTGTGGTACAACCCGCGTTCACCGCTCGGCGGGGGCCGTACCGGGTCGATGGGCGATGCGTACTTCTCGGCGCCCAACCCGCCCTTCGGCGCCGAGCTCACCTACCACCTGAAGGACGCGTACAAGGGCCTGAAGGACCAGCGGAAGGAGCGCGAGCAGGAACGCACCAAGGCGAAGCAGCCGCTCAG
>JAEUSW010000274.1 GCA_016788285.1 Flavobacteriales bacterium | reverse complement strand
CCACCACGTGTGACTCCAACCGCGAGCCGTCACCGATGGTGCTCCTTCCCACCACGCAATAAGGACCGATGCTCACCTCCGCGCCGATGCGCGCCTCCGGATGCACGATGGCGGTCGGATGGACCCCGGAGGGCGGCTTCGAGCAGTGACCGTCTTCACCCCATTGGCCGCGGCATTCCAGCGGGTCTCTCCTTATCGGGCATCCTCCGGGCGGGCACCCCGGCCAAGATCGCGCCCGGAGTGGGTGAATCTGCCACGACGGCCGCCCCGACACCGACTATGGTGGCCTCCGCCAATGTCGTATGGGGCCTGATGCTGCATCCCGAGCCCAGAAATGAACGCGCTCCCACCTTCGCCGACCCGGCGATGCTCACATTGTTCGCCAAGTGACAACCCTCTCCCAGGACCGCACTGTGCCCGATCTTGGTGCCGTGGGCGATCATGCAGCCCTTGCCGATGATGGTCATCTCGTTGAACATCCCACGGACCACGGTGACATCCGTTCCGATGAAGACCTCATCATCGATGTGCACACCGCCGAGCTGAGGCAGCACGATGCGCGTTCCATCCGGAGCCCAGACCCAGGCCACCCCTGTGGCACCGATGCAGCTGTTGGGTTCGATGGTCACCCGTTCGCCGATGATCGATCCATCCATCACCACTACGTGCGCGTTCACCACACTGCCCGCCCCGATCTCGCACTTGCCGATGACCGCGTACGGCCCGATGTGGACCGAATCCCCGATGCGCGCTTCGGGATCGATGATGGCCGTGGAATGAACACCGGGTTCCGGACCGGTCCGGAACAACCGTGCGCATAGGCGATAGAACGCCAGTTGTACATCGCCCTCGACGGCAATGGCCGAACACGTGTCCGTGGACCGTGCCACCTCCGGCCTGCACATGATCACCGAACCCTCCAGGTCATCGATGGGCCCCGGTGCATCGCCTGCATAGTAGTAAAGTCCTTGGGCCTCCCTCTGCCGCAGACTGCATACTCTGCGCACCGGCCTTGGTGCTCCGACCAGCCGATGGGGGATGCCCAGCTCGCCAAGTGCCTGGAGCACCTGCTCCAAGGTGCATTCGTTCCTCGACCTCATTGCCATCCGTATTGCGGGGTATCACCCATGGTCGTTGGTCACTACGACCCCATCCGGCGGTTACGTCCCCTCACCACCGTACAAAGCCAAGGTCCGGTGGTGCGGCTCATCGCACGGTGCGATTCAGCACCTCTGCGATGCGTTCGATCCAGGCATCGCTTAGGTCGTGGTATAAAGGAAGGCACAGTACCCGCCTGGCGACATCCTCCGCGACCGGACATCCCCCGGATCGGTTGACATAGGGGAGTGTGTTCAGGGCCGGGTAGAAATACCGCCTGGGCATCACACCGATCGCCCCAAGGGCTTCCACCACAGCGAGCAACGCGGCCTCGTTGGGCAGCACGACCGGGAAGTACGCATGATTGTATTGGGTGCCCGCCGGGATGTGGGCCGTGCGGACCGGTACGCCGGACAAGCAGGCCGCGTACCGCTCCCATTGTTCCCGTCGGCGCTCAAGGATCTCCTTGAAGCGAGCGAGCACGAGTAGGCCCATCGCGGCATGGAGCTCACTGTTCTTGCCATTGATCCCCGCGATGTGATGCGCATCACCGATGTGCCCGAAGGACCGCATCAAGCGCATACGGTCGTACAGCGCAGCGTCATTGCAGGCCACCGAACCGCCCTCCACGGTGTGGAAGATCTTCGTGGCGTGGAAGCTGCACGAACTCACATCACCGTAAGAAAGCAGGGGACGGCCGCGATACAAGGTACCGAACGCATGTGCTGCGTCGTATATCACTTTAAGTCCATGGCGCCGCGCAATGCGTTCGATGGCCTCCACGTCACAGGGGAGCCCATAGACGTGCGTTGCGAGCACAGCGGTGGTCCTTGGGGTGATGGCCGCCTCGATCGCCGAAGGGTCGATGTTGAATCCGTCCGGCGCGATGTCGGCGAAGACCGGCGTGCACTGCTCCCAGAGCACGGCCGTCGTGGAGGCGACATAGCTGAACGGGGTGGTGATCACCTCGCCCCCCACCTCAAGCGCTCTGATCGCGATCTGAAGGGTGATCGTGCCATTGCCCATTAGCAGCACATGGCGTGTTCCGTGATGGGGCAGCAACGCCGACTCCAGCTCCTGACAGAGCGGACCATTGTTGGTCACCTGACCACTGGCCCAGATGCCGCGCAGCATCCCAGTGTATGCCTCCAGGTCGGGCATGTAGGTGCGGGTGACGAACACGGTCCGCTCACCTGGTCGCACCCCTACTTCCTTCTCATCGACCCGCCGATCCGTCATGGTCGTTCAAATGTATGCGGATGGCGTGTCGAGGAGCGGCATGCGGGCCGTCCATTTACCCCTCCCGCAGGTCAAGGTGCTCACCGAGCACTTCATCCAAGCGCTGCATGTGCGGCACGAAATACGCCCTGATGCGCTCCTCCAGCGCCGCGTCCACCGGTTCGCTATAGGCCCGCACGTTGGCCTTCACCTCGCGCAGCCGCTCGGGGAAGAGCGCAGCATCCAGCCCGGCCGCCTCGGCGATGCGCCTCACCACGCTCTCCGGCGAGGCCTTCAGCTGGGGATAACCGAACACGAGCACCCGCTCACGACCGAAGAGCCGGATGTAGCGCTCCAGCTGAGGACCGTAGTGCCCACGGGCCAGGTAGCCGAACGGCGGCGGATCGGCCAGCTCGGCGGCCATGGCCTCGGCGAAGGTCCGTGGGTCGTACAGATGGGCGTAGCGCGGGTGCCCCTTGAACTGATGGAACATGTTCCAGTCCGATCGGGCCCGCTTCACCGGGTCGCGAAGGACGGCGACGATCACCGCATCGGGCAGGTGGCGGTGGATGCGTTCGGCCGCCGCGGGGCGGTAGAGGTAGTTCGGCGTGGCGTCCAGGGTGGTCCATCCCGTGGCGCGCAGCGGTCGCACCGGCAGCATCCGCCGGTAGTGCGCCATGCCCAGCGCATAGGTGCTGTCGTTGCCGAAGAAGGTGAGCTCCTTCTCCACCGGGGCGATCACCTTGGGATGGCGCACCAGCATGCTGTACAGCGCCGAGGTGCCCGCCTTCTGCGCGCCCACGATCACGATGGAGGGCATGAGCCGCGGCCGCAGCGGCTCCACGAGCCTCTTCAAGCGGTGGAACAGGCCGGTCATGCCCGGGGCTCCATTGCGTGGGTGCGCCACGACAGGCGGGGCCGGATCAGCCCGGCCTGTTTGCCGAACCAGGCCCCGCGGCGCTCGCCGGCATGCACCGTGAAGCTCAGGACCCGCTCGGTCATGAAATGCAGTTTCGCCCCGCGGAACGCGGTGACCACGACGTGGTAGCTGCCCTCGTTCATCAGGTCGCCGGGGATGAGGCACTCCACCTCGAAGCGCCCGTGCGGCACCGGCGGCCGGTCCGTGCCGTTGTCGGCCTGCGTGCTGGCGAAGAGCACCAGGTCGTGGTCGTTCACCACGCGGAGGCCGATGTTGAGGTCGTCGTCGTGCACCCCGCGGTTCTCCAGCCCGATGCGGATGGCGAAGGCGCTGCGCATGGCGAGGGGAGCCCCCGCCTCCTGCGGCACCACGGCAGCATGGGTGAGGCGCACCAGGTCGCTGCCTGGTCCCTCGCCCGGCGCCCAGGCCACCTCATCGCCGCCCTGCGCATAGGAGCCGAGGTACGTGGCCACCACCTCCTCCGGCGGGCCATCGGCCGCCACGCGCCCCCCATCGATCCACACCACGCGGGTGCAGAGGCTCAGCACCGCCGTCATGTTGTGGCTCACGAACAGGATGGTGCGGCCGCTGGTGCTCACATCCTTCATCTTGCCCAGGCACTTGCGCTGGAACTCCGCATCGCCCACGGCCAGCACCTCGTCCACGATGAGGATCTCCGGCTCCAGATGCGCGGCCACCGCGAAGCCCAGCCGCACCTTCATGCCCGAGCTGTAGCGCTTCACCGGGGTGTCGATGTGGTGCTCGATGCCGCTGAAGGTGATGATCTCCCCGAGCTTGGCGTCGATCTCGCGCCGGTGCATGCCCAGGATGGCCCCGTTGAGGTAGATGTTCTCCCGGCCGGTGAGGTCCGGATGGAAGCCCGTGCCCACCTCCAGCAGGCTGGCCACCCGGCCCTTCATGCGGATGAAGCCCTCGCTCGGGGCGGTGATGCGCGACAGCAGCTTCAGCAATGTGCTCTTCCCGGCGCCGTTGCGGCCGATGATGCCGAGCACCTCACCCTCACGAAGCTGGAACGACACCCCGCTCAACGCGTGGAACACCTTCCCCTGCGCCCTGCCCGGTGAGGCGGTGTCCACCGGCGCGTCCGGGTCGGGGCGGCCGCGCAACCGGGCCCAGCCCCGGCGCAGCTCATCGGCGATCGTGCCGCTGCCGATGCTGCCCAGCCGGTAGCTCTTGCCCAGGCCCTCCACTTCGATCACCACAGGGCCCATGCTCACACGATGTCGGCGAAGGAGCGCTCCACCTTGTTGAAGGTCATCACCCCCACCAGCAGCATCACGACGGCCACCGTGGCGGAGTACAGCAGGCCGTCCCAGGGCACCGCACCGCCGAAAAGCATGGCCCGGAACGCCTCGATCACCGCGGTCATCGGGTTCAGCTCGAACACGCGCAGCAAGGCGGGGAACTTCTGCAGGCGGCTCAGGGGCAGGATCACCGGACTGGCGTACATGAGCAGCTGGACGCCGAACCCGACAAGGAAGCTCAGGTCCCGGTACTTGGTGGTGGCGGCGGAGATGAGGATGCCCGTGCCCAGGCCGAGGGTGCCCATGATGAGCACCAGCACCGGCAGGCCGAGGAGCTGCGACCCGGCGGACCAGGTGAAGGAACCGGAGGCGGTGTAAACAGCGATCATGGCGCACAGCGCCGCGAACTGGATGAGGAAGGTGAAGCCGTTGCTCAGGGTCGTGCTGATGGGCATCACCAGCCTGGGGAAATAGACCTTGGTCATCACGTGGGCGCCGCCCACCAGCGTGCGCGATGTCTTGGTGATCTGGCCGCTGAAGAAGGCCCAGGGCACCAGGCCCGACATGTAGAAGAGCGGACCGGGCAGGTCCGGAGGGGCCAGCCCGGCGGCTTTGCCGAAGACGAGGGCGAAGGTGAAGGTGGTGATGAGGGGCTGAAGCACCACCCACAACGGGCCCAGGACGGTCTGCGCATACACCGTCACGATGTCGCGCCGCGTGAAGAGCAGCACCAGGTCCCGGTAGTGCCATAGCTCGCGGAGGTCGATC
>JAEUSW010000269.1 GCA_016788285.1 Flavobacteriales bacterium | reverse complement strand
TCATCGGCGACCTGTTCGGCGACCACGTAAGCATCAGCCCGATCAACCCGGAACCCGGCGACAGCATGCGCTTCGAGTTCGTGTGGAACAACAGCGGGCAACCGCATCAGGCGAGCATGGGCGGCTTCTACATGAAGGACTGCTGCACCATCCTGTGCGACCTCACCTTCGCGGTGCGGACCGGTACCGACATCTACACCGAAAGCTGGGATCACCGCGACGCGCTTTACCTCCGGCCTGACACCGAGGGCCGCTACCGACTGCGGCAGGTCCCCGCGCAGGGCGAGCACCTCCGCGACATCGGCTTCCTGTTGGGCAAGGATCTTTGTTTCACCGTGAGCGGTCGGTACGAACCATGAGTCCCATGCACAGCCTGTTCCTGCTCGCCTTTGTCGCCTGTTCGCCGGAGGGTGCCGTTCAGCGTGACACCTGTGCGGACGTGCCGGCGGCATTCGTTGCCGGGGTTGAACGCGTGCTCACCGACAGCACGGGCCTGTTCAAGCACGACTACCCGCCTGTTCCGCCGCTTTCGTGCGAGCTGCTCGCCATGCTTCAGGAGGAGTTGAACGACGACAGCGCGCGCTACTGCTTCGAGCGGTTCTCGCGAAAGCACTGGAGCGAGGACCCGCACACGCGGCTCACGCATGCCTACATCCGTCGGCACCTGAGCTTCCCCTTGGCCATGGCCGCCACCGCGCATTGGTTCGCCGATACCCGCATCGAGGGGTTGCGCGAGCTGCAGGAGTACCGGCGCATGCGCCCGCTGGTGTGCACCACCAAGGATGGCTACGCGAAGCTCGAGCGCCAGGACCGCGCGGCCGTGCGCTACCTGCTGCGGGTGCTGGAGACCACACCCATGCGCATCACGGGCAGCGAGAACGCGACCATCCATGACATCTACATGCGTGAGGTGATGCTGACCTTGGATCGCTTCACCGGGCAGAGCCACCTGACCGCGCCCGAGCTGCAGCTTCGATCGCCCCGAGGTGAAACGGAGGTCCAACAAGCCATGAAGGACTGGCGGAATTGGCTCGGCGAATGAGGTGCTTTCTGGTCGTGCTGCTGTTGTCGTCGGCACCCGCGTTCGCACAGGATGCCGAGGCTTTCGCGCGGGCGATGAAGAGCGGCAAGGTGCAGCGCTTGGACCGCTGGGTGGAGCGCGAACTGCACCGTATGCGCAAAGGCCATGTACTGGTGACTCCGAGCACCACCTACATCACCCACGGCCCCACCTTGGATACGCTGGTGGCCTTCCTGCGCAGGCAGCCCGGCGTGTCGGACGCCGCATGGGACGGTGGCATGAACAAGCAGATGATCTGGCCGGGTCATTCCCGGATCGGGCTGCGGTTCACCATGAACGGTACCGAACAGGAGCGCTGCTACAGCGTGCAGGAAGGTATCCCGGGCGTCATCCGGCTGCCTGGTTGGCACCCGCATGTGCGCAAGGACCGGGAGGACCTGAAGTACTTGGGCGCGGAGGAATGCCTGGGATTCGCCGAGGAACAGCGTCTGTACTGCGAGCAGCGCGGGCGGCCGGTGGTTCCATGAACCTGTGTCTTTCTTGGGCACGGCTGGCCGATCATCGTGTCATGAAGCAGCTCGTTGCAGGCCTGTGTGGGCTGCTGGGCACGACCACGGACGCCCGGTCGACACCGCGCCACACGGTCGGCTTCGCGGACACGGGGCTCTTCAACGACAGCCTGCGCTACACCGCGTTCGGCTGCGATGGTCCGGCCCCGTTCTTCGTGCAGGCCTGGTTCCCCCTCGAGGGGCCTAACGCATCGGCTTTCCTCACACCAGCTCCGAGAGCGTCACCTGAGCGGTGCATTGCAACGGGTGTACGAAGAGCTGCTCCTGTGGGTGGATCCGGCCTACATCGAATACGACCTGCGCTACCCCTCCAACGGCGACCATGCGATCAACTGAGCGCGGTACACCGTGCAGCAGGTGAAGGACAGCCTGTTCGCCTTGCGCACCAGCGCCTTTGCTGCGGAATGGCGGGAGCGGTCCGATCGAGCGCTGGAGATGCTCGATACCGTGCACCGTCCGTCACACGCGGCGGCCGGCGGACAACCGATGCACCGCCGCGCTTCGTCAGCAGCACATCAACCACAGCCCCATGCGCCATTCGACCCTGCTGATCCCCGCCCTGCTCACGGCCTCCCTCGCATCCGCCCAGATCCCGAACGGGGGCTTCGAGACCTGGACGAACAACGTGAACTACATGGAGCCTGCCCAATGGTGGACCACCAACGCGGTGACCCACCAGCTGGCCGGTACCGCGAGCTGTGTGCCAGGGACCCCCGGGGCGGTGGGCAACCACCACATCGCGATCACCTCGATGACGGCCGGTACGATCGTCGAGGTGGGCCGCGCCACCTGCGGCGATGAGATCACGGGCTATCCCGGCTTCCCGTACGCCGCGCGACCGGCCACGTTCGAAGGGCAGGTGCAGTACGCGCCGCAGGGCGGTGACGCGGCCATGGTGCACGCCGCGCTCTGGGGATGGAACAGCCAGATGACGGCCCGCGAGGTGATCGCCGTCGCCACGTTCAACATCACCGCCGCGATCCCCACCTGGCAGCCGTTCAGCATCCCGTTCACCTACCTGAGCGGCAACACGCCGGACACCGCGCGGGTCTTCATCGAGGCGAGCATGAACACGCCGGTGGACGGCACCACCATCCTGGTCGATGACCTGCACTTCGCTGGCGCCGTGGGCGTGATGGAGACGGCTCCCGTCGCCGGCTTCAGCGTGCAGCCCAACCCGGTGGCCGACCGCGCCTGGGTGACCGCGACCGAGCCGTTGGCGCGGATCACCGTGATGGACGCCAGCGGTCGTGTCGTGCTGGACCATCCGGTGAACGCCCTGGGGGCCGGCCTGGACACGGACCAGTGGGTGCCCGGGGTGTACGCCGTGCGCGTGCTGACGCGCGATGGCCGCAGCGCGGTGCAGCGGCTGGTGAAGCGCTGAGCGTGGCGCGCAGGGCGGTCGGTACCTTGCGCCATGCGCACCGGGTTCGTTCCGCTCATGCTGGCCCTGGCCGTCCGGATGGCCGCTCAATCCGCCGGTCCTTCACCGATCGGCTTCGCGGACACCCTGCTCTTCTCCGACGGTCCGCATTATGCCGGGTTCGGCTATGCGGGGCCGGCGCCGCTCTTCGTTCAGGCCTGGTTCCCGCTGGGTGGCACCATGGCTCGTCCGTTGGGCAGGCGTGGTCCGAACAACCTGCGGTTCCATGAACTGCGCAGGCCCGCGCTGCCTGCTTCCTTGGTGCCGGTGTATCAGCAACTGCTGCTCCGCATGGACAGCGCGTTCGTGGAGTACTGCCTGCGCTACCCCTTCGATGGCGATGACCCCATCGACTACGGGCCATTCACCGAACAGCAGGTGAAGGACAGCCTGTTCGCCTTGGGTACGCACGCCCATGGCGCCGTTCTGCCCTTGCATGGCGAACGGCCGGTCATCGTCTACCATCATGGTTCGCAGGGCATGAGCGACGAGAACGTATGGATGGCCGAGCACTTCGCGGCGAACGGCTACATCTTCCTCTCGTGCAACTTCCACTGGCCGCTTGAGGGCGCGACGTACGGCACGCCGCTCGCGTGGGAGCCCGATCACGGCAGCATGCGCAGCATCCTCCGCTTCGCACGACAGGTCGCCGACGGCAACAAGGTCTTCTACATCGGCCACAGCTGGGGCGCACAGGAGGGATGGTGCACACTGCATGAGCCAGGCCTCGCCGATGCGTTCATCAGCCTGGAGACCACCATGGAGTGGAAGACCGACACGGCCGAGGTGCGCGACAAGTGGCCTCATGTGCTCGATGCGATCACCACCCACCACTATCCGATGCCGATCCTGATGGTGGCTGATTCGGACGGGGAGCCGCCCTACCCGCTGTTCAAGGGCGTGCGCGGCGAGGTCCGGTACCTGGACCCCAAGCGGCCCTTCGGGCACGAGAGCTACACGAGCGCGTACCTGATGCGCCGGGCGGGGGAGGGGCGCTTTGCGTTGCCCGACGGGGAGGCGCTCCGCGCCCAGGCGGACCTCTACGCGGCCATGCTGGACGAACTGCTCGCCTTCCTGCAGGAGCAATGCGGCAGGCCGGTGACCCGGCCGGTCCAACGCCAGGATGATCCGTTCCATCGGGCCGGCCCAGGCGGGTCAGCGGTGCAGGGCCCGCGCTGAAGCCCGTGCCGGCCCGGGCATGCGGTCACCAGCGCCGCTCACAGATAGCTCAGCCACCATTTCTCCCGGTGCGATGCGCGGTAGTTCGCGAACCATCGGCAGGGCAGGTACAGCGCGAGCACCACGCCGATCCAGACCATGTACACCACCGCGAGCGGGAAGCCGTTGTCCGCGTAGTCCTTCGGATCAAGTGTGGAGCTGAGCACGGTCTCGTGGAGGGGCTGGCCTTGGAGCCACAGGCCCACCGTGGCCAGCGCATGGATCAGGTAGATGTGGAGCATGTAGTAGAAGAAGGGCACCCGACCGAAGACGATGAAGGGTGCGCTCCAACGAAGCCGACGGCCATCCGCCCAGGCCAGGAAGAGCAGCGCCGG
>JAEUSW010000267.1 GCA_016788285.1 Flavobacteriales bacterium | reverse complement strand
GAATGGTCGACCTTTGGGCCATCAATGCCCCGGTGGTTTTGCCGGGGATACACTTGTCCGCCGAAGGGCGGACGCATTACCAGTCAGTACATGTCAAGCGGTACAGTGAAGTTCTTCAACACGGAGAAAGGGTTCGGTTTCATCACCCCGGATGAGGGTGGCAAGGACCTCTTCGTGCACAAGACCGGGACGCGCGAGCCCATCCGGGAAGGCGACAAGGTCACCTTCGAGGTGGAGCAGAGCCCGAAAGGCCCCAACGCGGTCAACGTGACCCGCGCCTGAGGTCCTCCTCTCGCACCAACAGCGAAGCCCCGGCGATGAGCCGGGGCTTTGTCATTGAAGGGGGGCGTCACACCTCGCGCACCACGTTCCGCCCCAGGGTCTTGAAGCGCACACCGTCCGCCTGCACCACGGTGAGGGTGAGGTGGCCGCTCGCGCTGATGTTCAGGTCGCGCGCGATGCCGCGCTTGCCCGTGTGCGTGCCACGGATCACCCGGCAGCGGTCGCCGTCCTTCAACTGTGGGACATGAGCGTCGGTCATCCGGGTCCGATGGGGCCCTGAAGGTAGGTGGCGATGGGGGCATACCGCGCCACCGACCGTCCGCCGGGGAGTGTTCAGCCCACGCCGCCCAGCTGCCGGAGCCGTCGCACATGCGAGCCCAGCGCGGTCCACAGGTCCGGCTTCACATTGTACGGTACCCCGAACTCGGCGGCCGTGCGTTGCACGATGGGCGCGATCGCAGGATAGTGCAGATGCGACACGCTGGGGAAGAGGTGGTGCTCCACCTGATGGTTGAGCCCGCCGGTGTACCACGTGAGCCATCGGCACGAAGGGGCGAAGTTGGCCGTGGTGAGCAGCTCGTGCACGGCCCAATCGGTGGCGATCACGCCGTCGGCCCCCAGCTTCGGTTGCCCGGCGCCCTCCACCACGTGCGCCAGCTGGAACACCGTGCCCAGGATCACGCTGCAGACGACGTGCATCAGCACGAAGCCCGTGAGCACCTGCCACCAGCTGAAGTCCGTGAGCCAGAGCGGAAGGCCGATGAACACGCCCGCGTGCACGAGCTTCACCAGCACCATCACCGCCAGGTCCACGGGATAACTTCGGCCCGCGTAGCGCGCATCGCCGCTGTGCGCCACGCGCCGCAGGGACACGAAGTCGTTCCCCAGCTTCACCAGGGTGAGCAGCCCGTAGAACAGGAAGGCGTAGATGTGCTGGTAGCGGTGCACCCGCCGCAACGGCGCATGCTCGCTGAAGCGCAGCAGGTCCGGCGGGTCGATGTCCTGGTCCACCCCGTCCACGTTGGTGTGCGTGTGGTGCGCCCCGTTGTGCTGCACCTTCCAGGTGAAGGCATCGCTGCCCAGCACATACATGGTGCCCCCCAGCAGCTCGTTCACCCAGGGCCGGGTCGAACTGGCGCCGTGCAGACCGTCGTGCATCACGCTCATGCCCACGCCCGCCATGCCCACGCCCATTACCAGCACCAGCAGCAGCGCCGCCCAGGCCGGCATCGGCACCAGCAGCATCACCACCAGCGGCGCCAGGAAGAGGGTCATCAGCACCAGCACCTTCGGCACAAGCCGGGCGTCGGCCTTGGTGCGGCCGCCCGTCTCCTTGAAGAAGGCCTGGACGCGGGCCCGCACGGTGCTGCCGAACGCGCGTTCGTGGTGGGTGCCGATGTAGCGGGGTGGAGGCGCGGGTACAGGGCCGGTATGCATGGGTTCAGGTGGACGGGCCGCGGATGTGCTGCGGCCCGCGCGGGGGCCGCTCAGGGCAAGGGCTCTTTGGTTTCGGGGCCCACGGGTTCCAGCACCACCGCCTCCGGGTAGCGCTCCTTCCAGTAGGCGAACTTCTTCATGCTGCGGATCAGCACGATGGTGCGGCTGTCGAGGCGCACGCGGATGCAGTCCGCATCGGCCTGCGCCGGACGGAACAGGATCTTCTCGCGGGCCATGGTCAGCGGTTGTGGATCAGGTCCACCACGGCCTGGTGCGCCATGTAAAGCAGACGTTGCAGGCGTTGGATCAGCTCATCCTCGCGGCCGGGCACCAGGTCGAGGTCGTGCGTATGCAGAAAGGCGTAGCGCTCCATGAGGATGGTACGTTTGGCGGGCCAGGTCTCCAAGGGGATGACGATGGCGATGGGGCGATGATGGTCCATGTGGTTCTGCCCTGGTGGGCGGTATCGTGCTCCTCCCGTGGAACGGTTCGCGCCGCCACCACGATGGGGCTGCGCCACTTCGGGATCGCCGATCGGAGGACCACTGGTCGCCGTGCACGGGCCGGGCCCTTGGTGTTGGCCCACAGCGTCATCAGAACACCCGGCAAGTGACACCGGGCATGGGAACAAGGTACGGTGGTCGCGCACGGATCGGTGCCGGCGGGATGGAATAAAGACGGCGGGCGGCGCGGAACGACCTCAACGGACCATCCGCTCGAAGAACCAGTCGTGGTAGCGCACAAGCCCCGTGGGCGGCTCCCAGTGCACCACGGCGTAGCGCCCGCCGAAGAACAAGGGACAGCACACCGGCACGGTGAAGCGTTTCTCGGGAGGGTCCTGCAGGAAGGTCGTCAGGTCGGTGCCGTGGCCGCGCGTCAACCAGGTGCCGCCTTCGCATGTCACCTCCCACACCAGGCGGTATGCGCGTGGATCGGGCAGCGGGCCGATGTCCGGCGTGGTCCCCGCCAGGGCCGCGCCGAACCGCGCGAAGTCGGCGCTATCGGCCGGGCTCTGTTGCACGCGGCCCACGAAGCGCTGGAACAGGAGCACGGGATCATCCGCATGCCATTGGGCCGCGGCAGGCAGGGTGGGGGCGAGGAGGGGCAGGAGGAAGGCTTGAAGGGTGCGCATGCCACCGCCCGTACACCGCGTGGCCCGTTCGGTTCATCCGCACCAGGGCAGGTCAGCCCTGCGCGCGCTCCACGAAGTTCTCCTACGCTCCCTCGGAGCTTCGACGAACAAAGTACATCTCCATCTCCCCCTTGCCTTTGGCCTGCACCTTGCCGCGCGAGGAGAACGCGAGGCCCGGTGTGTCCTTCACCAGCGCATACGTCGCCT
>JAEUSW010000241.1 GCA_016788285.1 Flavobacteriales bacterium | reverse complement strand
CCCGCCACCTCGTCGGCCAGGCCCGTGGTCAGCACGAGGCCTTCGGTGATGGCGAGCTCGGAGGTGCCGATGAAGTGGCCCATGGCCGCTTCGGGGCAGTTCACCGTGACGTTGCTCACCACCACACCGATGCCCTCGAGCAGGGTGCTGATGGAGCTCACGGTGAGGCTGTCGGTGATGGTGAGCTGGGCCTGGGCGGACAAGGCGCCGGCGCAGGCCAGCAGGGTCAGGGTTCGTGGCATGATCACCGGGTTTGGTGAGGTGAACCTAGGGAAAAAAGCGGACCGCCCGGGCTGAGCCCTTGGGCGGTCCACCCACCAGAATGTCCCGCAAGGGGACGCTTCGCACCACAAGGGTAGACGCACGCGGCGGGCGGAACACACCAAGATCGCGGGCCGATATACCGGTCAGGCGGCCCGTTGGTGGCCGGAGGCCGCCGTGGTGGGCGACCGCGGAGCGCCGATCAACGCCTTCGACGGTGTTTCGCAAGACCCAGCCCACCACCCGCATCACTGCTTCACGATCCGCTGCGCCTTCACCGGCCGGCCGTCCAGCTGCAGCAGGCAGAGGTAGGTGCCCGCGCTCAGCAACGACCCGTTGGCGGCGCGGCCATCCCAGGCGGTGGTGTAGCGCCCTTGCGCCTTGTTCTCGTCCACGAGCGTCACGAGCACCCGGCCTTGGAGGTCAGCGATGTGCACCGCCGCACGCGCGGGGCGGAAGACGTTGAAGTGGATGTTGCAGAGCTCCCGCATCGGGTTGGGATGCACGGGCAGCAGGTCGCCCTCGGTGCCGAAGCGGTTCGGCTTCACCGCCGTCTGCCCGTCCAGCACGATGTCGAACACCCCTTCCTGGGCGGTGCCGCCGATGGGGTTCAGCGGTATGATGCGCTGCACGGCGTCGGGCTGTGAGGCCCACGGGTCGGCGGGGATGTACGGGTCGCCCTCGAAATAGAGCTGGGTGATGAGCTCGGGGAAGCCCGCATGGTTCACCCGGAAGTGGATGTGCCTGGGCCGGTACTGGTTGCCGTTGAGGTAGGCCCCGGGCATGATGGTCTCGAAGGCGTACTGCCCGTTCGCATCGCTGTAGAGCGTGGCCCGCAGGCGGAAGTCGGTCGAAGTGTCATACACCGCCGCGGCGTTCGCCTGCCACACCTCGATCATGGCGTTCGGCACCGGGGTGATGCAGTCGCTGCTCAGCACCGTGCCCGCGATGAACAAACGGTCCCCCGGTTCGTTGGTGTCGGCCACCAGCGTGGTCACGGGTGAGCCGGCGAGGTAGTAGGGCCCCAGGATGTCGTCCGTGGTGGGCAGGCAGCCGCCCACGGGGGCCTCGGCGAGCACGTCCCGCCGCAGGAAGAGGGTGCCGATCGAAAGCAGCGATCCGGCCTTGATGAACTGGCGGCGGTCAAGCCCCGGTCCCTTGTTCGCTCGTGTGCGCATGTGATGTTCGCCTGGGCCTCGGCGCGAGGGTGAAGCTACAGGATGACGATGCGTTGCGTGATGGTGCGGTCCTGCGCGTCGGTGATGCGGAGCAGGTGGACGCCGCCCGCGCCGGCGCCCAACTCGATGGTGGCCTGTGCATCGGTGGTGCGGATGCCGCCGACGCGCCGGCCGGCCGGGTCCACGATCATCACCTCGCCGATGGCCCGGCCATCCGTGCTGGTAATGCGCACGGTGCGCGCGTCGACCGCGATGAGGTGCGCCGGCGTTGCGGCCTCAGGCACGGCCTGCGTTCCGGCGATGCACGGCCCGAACAGGGTGAAGGGCAGGGTGACCGGTCCGCCTTGGGCCAGGAGGGTGTCCGGACCCACGGCCTCGAAGACGGAAGGCGACACACCGACCTGGAAGGTCTCCCCGGTGGGGAAGGGCCATTCGACGTGCAAGGAGTACTCCCCGGGCGGCAGGCAGGCCTGGGCGACCGCTTCGGGCGATCCACCTGCGGTGAAGGTGAACCCTCCTCCCGCCAGTGTGCTGTTGCCCGCATCGCGCAGGGACCAGACGAGCTGGGCGTTCACCGGGGCATTCTGTGAGAGGGCGTACACCTGGAACGGGAAGCAGCTGTCCGCCGGGCAGAGGCTGACCGCCTGCTGCGGGATGGTGCAGGTGGCATCGCCATCAGGACCGGTGTAGTGCAACACGAGGGAACCGGTGAACGGGGACGGCGGCGGGGCGCCACCGATCTCGAGCACATGCAGCTGATCCGTGCCCGGCAGGATGCCGAAGAAGCCGAACGAGCCCTGCACGATGGTGTTGCCCTGATCGTCGAGCACGTCGAAGTACGGGTAGCTCAGGAACTGGGTGCTCTGGTTGTCGAGCCGGATGTGCAGGCCGTTGCCGAAGGGGTCGTAGGTGAAGCTCTCGACCAGCAGGCTGTCGCACAGGGTCTGGGCCGTGGCCATTGCGGGCACAAGGACGAAGGGGCAGAGGTGGATGCGTTTCATGGGGTCCGCTTTGATGAGGCCAAAGGTCCGCGGGCCTTTGGCCGGCGCCAATGCACGCTTCCGGTCAGGGCTTGTACAAATCCCGGATGTGCGCCCGGTACTCCACCGGGGTGCGGCCCTCCAGCTTGCTGAACCAGCGGGTGAAGTGGGGCTGGTCGTGCATGCCCAGGGTGTAGCCCACTTCCTTCACGCTCAGCTCGGCGTGCAGCAGCAGGCGCTTGGCCTCCAGCAGCAGGCGGTCCTGCACCACCTTGCTGGCGGTGCGGCCCAGCCGGGCCTTCACCAGTTCGTTGAGGTGGTCGGCGCTGATGGCCAGCTCCTCGGCGTAATGGGCCACCTGGCGCTGGTGCAGGTAGGTGCGTTCCAGCAGGTCGATGAAGCGCCGCACCAGGTCATGGCCCGCCGGCGCCGTGTGGCCCGGCGCACCGGCCCAGCGCGCGCATTTGATCAGGAGGATGCCGAGGTAGCCCTCCACGACCTCCGCGACGGGCCCCTCGGGGCGGTCCAGCTCCCCTTCCATCAGGCCGATCAGCAGCTGGGCCTCGGTGAGCTGCGCGGCGTCCACGGCGAAGCTCTTGGGGCCCTGGGCCCACGCGAAGAGCTCGGCGCGCGCGGCATGGCCCTGGCCCAGCAGCGCCTCCGGGCTGAACATCACCACCAGGCCGGCGCTGTCGGGCGACCGCTCCAGCTGGTGCACCTGCCCGGGCGCCACCACGTGCACGCAGGGGGCGGTGAAGGCGATGCGCTCAAGGTCGATCATGTGGGCGCCGCCGCCCTGCGTGAAGAAGAAGAGCTCGTTGAAATCGTGGCGGTGCACCGGGCCTGGCACGGGCAGGGGCTTGGGACCGAAGCGCTCCACCCGCGTGGGCATGCGCGACGGGGCGGGCAGGTGGTGGACCGGGATGTGCGGGTCGGACATGCGGGGGATGGACGGCGTAGGCCCGATGAACGATGCCTGGGGGCCGCGGATCAGTGCGCGTGCTCCGGCCTCACCCGCGCACCAGCTTGCATTCGACCAGTTGTCTTCATCAGGGTGCTGAACGCCTCAAATAGGGCCTCATCAACTCAACGATGCCTTACCGAACAGGGTGAGCAAGAAGAGCGGATAGTAGAACACGATGATCCCGATCACGATCATCGCAACACCTCGACCGACTCGCTGGCGATGACTTTCCTGCCATTGTTCCTTGAACCGAAAGTACTGACCACGGTATCGACGGCGATTGAGCATGTAAGCTCCCGAGAGGATCATTCCCCACGCGATCGCTCCTAACGTGGAATGCTCCTTCAGAAAACCGGGGAACACGAAATAGAGGAATGTGCAAGCCGCATCCAGCACAAGAAAAGTCTGGATCCCTGTCACAAACCAGATCGCTCTGTCCGCCTCCACACCGTCCCTCTTAAAGAAGAAGGTGGCCGTACGCGTGAACGCATAGTCGAAGAAACGCAACAGCTTCATCGAACGGCTCCTCACCCGCGCACCAGCTTCCGGTACTTGATCCGGTGGGGCACGATGTCGCCGCCGAGGCGCTTTTTGCGGTTCTCCTCGTAGTCGCTGAAGCCGCCCTCGAACCAGTACACCTGGCTGTCGCCCTCGAAGGCGAGGATGTGCGTGCACACGCGGTCCATGAACCAGCGGTCGTGGCTGATGATCACGGCGCAGCCGCTGTAGTCCTGGATGGCCTCCTCCAGCGCGCGCAGCGTGTTCACGTCCAGGTCGTTGGTGGGTTCGTCCAGCAGCAGCACGTTGCTGCTCTGCTTCACCGTCATGGCCAGGTGCAGGCGGTTGCGTTCACCGCCGCTGAGCACGCCCACCTTCTTGTTCTGGTCGGTGCCGCTGAAGTTGAAGCGGCTGAGGTAGGCGCGGGTGTTCATCACCACGTTGCCGAAGGTGATGTTCTCCAGGCCGCCGCTGATCACCTCGTACACGGTCTTCTCGGCCACCAGGTCCTTGTGGCTCTGGTCCACGTAGGCGATCTGCACGGTGTCGCCGATGGTGATGGTGCCGCTGTCGGGCTTCTCCGCCCCCATCACCATGCGGAACAGGGTGGTCTTGCCGGCGCCGTTCGGGCCGATGATGCCCACGATGCCCGCCGGCGGCAGCGCGAAGCTGAGGTTGTCGATGAGGAGCCGGTCGCCGAAGCCCTTGCTCACGTTCTTGAACTCGATCACCTTGTCGCCCAGGCGCGGCCCGTTGGGGATGAAGATCTCCAGCTTGGCCTCCTTCTCCTTCACGCTCTCGCCCTGCATCTTCTCGTAGTTGGCGAGGCGGGCCTTGTTCTTGGTGCGGCGCGCGCTGGGGTTGCTGCGCACCCACTCCAGTTCCTGCTTCAGCACGCGCTGGCGCTTGCTCTCCTGCTTCTCCTCCTGGGCGAGGCGGGCGGTCTTCTGCTCCAGCCAGTTGGTGTAGTTGCCCTTGAAGGGGATGCCCTCGCCGCGGTCGAGCTCCAGGATCCAGCCGGCCACGTTGTCCAGGAAGTAGCGGTCGTGGGTGATGGCGATCACGGTGCCCTTGTACTGCTGCAGGTGCAGTTCCAGCCAGGCCACGCTCTCGGCGTCGAGGTGGTTGGTGGGTTCGTCCAGCAGCAGGATATCGGGCTGCTGCAGCAGCAGGCGGCACAGGGCCACGCGGCGGCGCTCGCCACCGCTCAGCACCTTGATCGACGTGTCGCCGTCCGGGCAGCGCAGGGCGTCCATGGCCACCTCCAGCTTCTGGTCGATGTTCCAGGCATCGCTCACCTCGATCCTGTCCTGCAGGGCGGCCTGCCGGGCGATGAGCTTGTCCATCTTCTCGGGGTCGTTCAGCACCTCCTCGTCGGCGAACTTGTTGTTCACCTCCTCGTACTCCGCGAGCAGGTCCATGATGGGCTTCACGCCCTCGCGCACGATCTCGATCACGGTCTTGGTCTCGTCCAGCTCGGGCTCCTGCTCCAGGTGGCCGATGGAATAGCCGGGGCTGAGGTGCACATCGCCCTCGAAGCTCTTCTCCTTGCCGGCGATGATGCGCATGAGGGTCGACTTGCCCGAGCCGTTGAGGCCGAGCACGCCGATCTTGGCCCCGTAGTAGAAGCCGAGGTAGATGTCGTTGAGGATCTTCTTGCCGGAAGGGAGCGTCTTGCCCACCTTCACCATGTTGAAGATGATCTGGCGGCCTTCTTCTGCCATCGTCGTCGGGGATCTGCGGTTGATGTGGACCGTTGCCGGGGCCACGGGGCCAAAGGTCGCGCTTCGGCGCGAACATCCGGCGGCCGGTCGCCTAGCGCACCGTGGCACGCCACACCTCCAGCCGCTTCCAGTCCTTCACCCGGTCGGGGGCCGTGAGCTGGTCGGGGCGGTGGTCGTGGTGCATCAGCACCCCCTCCAGGGTCTGCTCGCGGGCCGGGCTCACCAGTACATAGAGCGTGGCGCCCGGGGTCGTGGGCCGGTACAGGGCGGCGATGGGGATGCGTTGCTCCCTGAAGTGGAACTCCACCGGCGCCTCCCACGGGAACTCGGTCATCACCCGGTCGGCGGGCTTCAGGGCACCGCGGAAGTACTCGGCCGTCCAGGTGGCCTCCGGAAAGCGCTCGATGCGGTCCTGGATGCCGCGCATGCCGCTCCACGAGAGGCCCACCAGCACCACCAGGGCGGTGACGCTGGTGCGCACGCGCTTGCTGAGCTTCGGCAACAGGGTCTCCTGCACCAGCTTCAGCAGGTAGAAGAGGGCGATGGCCGAGCTGAGGTGGAGCACGAAAAGGGTGTAGATCCACACCCGGGGCGGCGCCACCAGGCGCTGGGCGATCACGATGGGGACGGCCCCGAGCACCAGGGCCACCAGCAGCAGCCGGAACTTGGTGCTGATGTAGGCCGCATAGACCAGGCCGGCGAGGCCCAGGATGCTGACCCAGCCGGCCGCGGTGTCGTTGAAGTAGGCGTAGAGGTCGAAGGTGCGGTCCTGGTGCGTGGTGGAGAACACCTCCCAACTGTTGTCGCCCATGGTGGGGTGGTGGAACAGCTGGCCCAGGCCGTGCACCACGATCACGGGCAGGTACAACGCGCCGGTGAGCACCAGGAAGATCGCGAAGGACAGGGCCAGGCGCTGCATGCGCTTGGCGAGGGTGGTGTCGTAGGCGGTCATCAGGTGCAGCACCAGCCACAGGTAGCAGGCGGCCGCGATGTAGAGCATGGTGGTCACGGTCCACATCCCGAGCGCATTGATCACCGCCAGGGCGATGGCGCTGCCGAGGGCATTGGTCTTGGCGAAGTGGCGCCCCGCCAGCCAGCCCAGCAACAGCAGGCACCAGGTGAGGCTGTAGCCGCGGCCCAGCGCGCTGTACTCGATCAGCGAGCCGCTGGACGCCACGAACGCGAGCATGAGCAGCCCGATGTAGCGGTTGAAGTGGGCGCGGACGAAGAGGTAGGCCAGCGGCATGGCCAGGATGCCCGCCAGGAGGGCCGGAAGACGGAGGCTCCACAGGTGCACCCCGAGGACCGCCGTGCTCAGCTTCACCAGCAGCGTGTGCAGGATCTGGTTGTTCGGGTAGCTGTAGTCGGAGATGATCACCGGCAGCGGGCGCACGGCGTAGTACACATAGGTGAAGGCCTCATCGTAGATGATCGGGGCCTGCAGCTGCACGATGCGCAGCACGGCACCGGCGACGATGAGGCCGCCCACGAACAGCTTGTGCGTGCGGGAGGTGCGCTTGTTCAGCTTGACGAGCGCGCGGCGCAGGTCGGTCCACAGGGTCCCGCGCTGCACCTCGCCGCGCGGGAGCGAACGGGCCAGCAGGCGCCCACCGGCGAACACCAGCCCCGCCGCCGCAGCGGCGGCCGCCGCCAACATCCGCAGGTTGCCGCGCACCCGCTCGTGGAAGGCCCCGGTGTACGTCTCCACGTCCCCATCGGGCGCCAGCCCGTCCACGTACCCCTTCACCGGCGCGAAGCCCAGCCGTGAGAGCCACCAGGCCACGGCGGCCAGGACCAGGAGAAGCAGGGAGGTGAGCAGGATCATGCGCTGCGGACGGGGCACGGCCAAAAGTAGCCGAAGGCGCGAGGCCGGACCGCCCACCGCCCATCCCATCGGACGGGCCGTTGGTCACAAAAAGGTACTTTGCCTTGCATAGTACCAACCCAAGCAAATATGTTTGCATCGTCAAGTACCAGACACAGCCCAGATGAACGTCGAGAACACCAAGGCGCAGATGCGGAAAGGCGTGCTGGAGTACTGCATCCTGTCGGTGCTGTCGCAGGAGGAGCTGTATCCTCCGGACATCATCGCCAAGCTGAAGGACGCGAAGCTGATCGTGGTGGAGGGCACCCTGTACCCCCTGCTCACGCGGCTGAAGGATGCCGGATTCCTGACCTACCGCTGGGAGGAGAGCCGAAGCGGCCCCCCGCGGAAGTACTACAAACTGACCCCCGTGGGGCAGAAGTTCCTGAACGAACTGGATGAGACCTGGGACGAGCTTGCCCAGGCGGTGAAAAAGATGACCCGACGCAACGCACGATGAAAAAGACCCTCACAGCCAACATCAGCGGTACGGTGTTCCACATCGAGGAGGACGCGTACGAGAAGCTCAACCGCTACCTCGGCACCATCCGCGCGCGCTTCAGCGGCAGCGAGGGCCGCGACGAGATCATGGCCGACATCGAGGCCCGCATCGCCGAGCTCTTCCAGGAGCGGCTGCAGGGCCGTCAGGTGGTGGGCATCGCCGACGTGGACCACGTGATCGCCGTCATGGGTCAGCCGGAGGACTACGCGGACGGCGAGGCCGGCGGCGGCGCCATGCCCCCCCCTCCCACCGACGGGCGCCGGCGCCTGTTCCGCGACCCGGAGGACTGCTGGGTGGGCGGGGTCTTCGGCGGTCTGGCGGCCTACCTGGGCACCGACCCCTTGTGGATGCGCATCGCCTTCATCCTGCTGGTGATCTTCGGCGTGGGCTCGCCCCTGCTGATCTACATCATCCTCTGGATCCTGATCCCGCAGGCGTCCTCGGCGGCCGAGCGCCTGATGATGCAGGGCGAACCGGTGACGGTGGACAACCTGAAGCGCAGCTTCGAGGAAGGCGCCGAACGCGTGAAGCAGGGCGCCGAGCGTGTGGCCCGCGAGGCCGATGAGCTGGGGCGGCGTTGGAGCAACGGACCGGCCCGCACCTACGGCCGACAGGCCCGTCAGGGGGTCGGCGAGTTCGCCCGCGGCGCCGCCAGCGTGGCCGCCAAGATCGTCGGTGTGTTCACCCTGGTGCTCGGCGCCATCCTCACCCTGGCGCTGGTGGGCGCGCTCATCGGCGGCGGCACCATCACCCTCGACCACTTCAGCGGGTTGGAGGGCACCGGCCTCTTCGACCTCAGCGCGGTGGTGTTCGACAGCGCGGCCCACGCCTTCTGGGGTGTGCTGTGCGCCGTGCTCCTGCTGCTGATCCCCGCCATCGGGCTCTTCATCGGCGGCCTGCGCCTGCTCACCGGCCTGCGCGCCCCGCAATGGCTGGGCTGGACACTGAGCACCGCCTGGTTCGTGGCCCTGATGGTGGTGCTGGTGGTGGGCCTCCGCCTGGGCAACGACCTCAAGCGCGACCAGAAGCTGCGCGAGGAGGTGTCCATCGCACAGCCCGCCGGGCAGACACTCTTCCTGGGCGTGCACGACATGCGCGGCCTGGGCAAGGACTGGCGCGTGGCCTACGACGATGGCCGGGTGGACTGGGACATGGAGGGCCTGATGACCACCCCCGACAGCATCCACGGGGCCTGGGCCGCCCTGGACGTGGTGCCCAGCCCCGACAGCCTCTTCCACCTGATGGTGGAGCGCCGCGCCAACGGGCGCACCGAGAAGATGGCCCTGGCCCGTGCGAGCCACACCGGGTTCACCCACGCGCAGCACGATTCGCTGCTCCTGCTGTCCCCGTGGGTGGACATGCCCCGCGCGGACAAGCTGCGCGCGCAGCGCGTGCGCTTCGAGGTGCAGGTGCCCGTGGGGCGTGCCGTGCACTTCCAGAGCGGCATCGGCTTCATGCTGGACGACGTGGACAACGTGACCAACACCTGGGACGACGAGATGGTGGGCCGCACCTGGACGATGACCTCCGGCGGCCTCAGCAGCAGCGTGACGCCGGAGCAGGTGCCCGACGACCTGCCCGCTCCCGGCCTGCCGGCCACACCACCCGCCGCAGCCCCGGCGACCACGCCCGAGCCGACCGCGGCCCCGAGCGGCACCAGCGACCTGCGCACCTACGGCGCGCCCGACCTGCTCACGGCGGTGTTCCGCCGCACCTGAACCTTGATCACCGGCGGCAACGAGGGGAAGCCATCCGGCCGGGGACCGCCCCGTTCTCGACAAGAGGACGGGGCGGACCTTTTCGCAGGCTTCATGCGGGGGGAACAGGGCGCGTGAAGGGGCGGGTCTAACTTGCGGCCCGCGATGATCCGGCTGCGCAACTGGCTCTTCTACGTGCTCACCATCGGGGCCTGCGTGGCCCTGATGTACGGCATCGTGGGCGCGGGTGTCGGGCTCGAGGCCGGCAAGTCGGTGGGGGGCGAGCTGCAGGAGGTGAGCGGCTACTGGCAGCAGTTCAAGGACACCTACCACCACAACCTCACGCACCCCCTGGCCATCCTGCTGCTGCAGATCCTCTGCATCATCGTGACGGCGCGGGCCTTCGGCTTCATCTGTCAGAAGGTGGGCCTGCCCACGGTGATCGGCGAGATCGCTGCGGGCATCTTCCTCGGGCCCTCCTTCCTTGGCCAGCAGTTCCCGGCCTACTCGGAGTTCCTCTTCCCCGCGGCCTCGCTGGGCAACCTGCAGTTCCTCAGCCAGATCGGCCTCATCCTGTTCATGTTCGTCATCGGCATGGAGCTCAACCTCACGGTGATGAAGGACCGTGTGCAGGACGCCGTGGTGGTGAGCCATGCCGGCATCGTGTTCCCCTACACCCTCGGCGTGGGCCTCTCCTACTTCCTCTACGAGCCCTTCGCCCCCCAAGGGGTCCACTTCCTTTCGTTCGCGTTGTTCATGGGCATCGCCATGAGCATCGCGGCCTTTCCGGTGATGGCCCGCATCGTACAGGAGCGCGGCCTGCACCGAACGGCCTTCGGAAGCACGGTGATCACCTTCGCGGCCGCGGACGATATCACGGCGTGGTGCCTGCTGGCCGTGGTGATCGCCGTGGTGAAGGCCGGCAGCATCGTCAGCAGCCTCTACACCGTGCTGATGGTGCTGGCCTACATGCTGCTGATGCTCCGCGTGGTGCGGCCCTTCCTCAACCGCTTGGGCGAGGTGTACGCGGACCGGGAGAGCCTCAGCAAGCCCATCGTGGCCGTCTTCATCCTGGTGCTGCTGCTCTCCGCCTACGCCACCGAGGTCATCGGCGTGCACGCCCTCTACGGGGCCTTCGTCGCCGGGGTGATCATGCCGCCCAACCAGCGCTTCCGCAGCATCTTCATCGGGAAAGTGGAGGACGTGGCCGTGGTGCTCCTGCTGCCCCTCTTCTTCGTGTTCACCGGCCTGCGTACCGAGATCGGCCTGCTGAACAACGTGGGCCTTTGGAAGTGGTGCGCCGTGATCCTCGCCGTGGCCGTGGCGGGCAAGTTCACCGGCAGCGCCGTGGCGGCCCGCATCGTGGGCCTGCCGTTGAAGGAGAGCCTGATGGTGGGCGCCCTGATGAACACCCGTGGCCTGATGGAACTGGTGGTCCTCAACATCGGCTACGACCTGGGCGTGATCAGCCCGGAGATCTTCGCGATGATGGTGATCATGGCCCTGGTGACCACGGTGATGACCGGCCCGACGCTGACGCTGATCGAGCGCCTCTTCCCCACCGCCGAACGCCCCGCGCAGGTGGTGGCCGAGGAGGCCAAGCGCTTCCGCATCCTGGTGCCCTTCGGCGACCCGGGCCGCGGCCGCAACATGGTGCGGGTGGCCCATGCCTTCCTGAAGCGCAACGACAACGCCAGCGTGGTGGCCCTGCACCTCACCCCCAGCAGCGACGTCAACACCTTCAACCTGGCCGAGCGCGAGCGCGACAGCTTCAAGCCCATCCTGAAGGAGAAGCGCGAGAAGGGCGTCCCGCTGGAGACGCTCTTCAAGCCCAGCACCGACATCGACAAGGAGCTCATCACCATCGCCAACACGGGCAACTTCGACCTGGCCATCGTGGGCATCGGGCGCAGCATCTACGAGGGCACCTTCCTGGGCCGCGTGGTGGGCCTCACCAGCCGCATCATCGACCCCGAGCGCCTCATCGACACCCTCACCGGCAAGGAGGACCTTTTCGCCACGGCCGAGCTGGACGATCGCGTGCGCCGCATCGTGCGCGAGGTGCGCATCCCCCTGGGCATCTACGTGGACAAGGACCTGCAGCGCACGGAGCGCGTGGTGGTGCCCCTCTTCGGGCTGGCGGACAGCGCGCTGCTCAGCTACGCCCAGAAGCTGCAGGTGAACAGCGGGGCGCACATCACCCTGCTCGACCTGGCCGACGTGTTCACCCAGAACCCCGAGCTGCGGGCCCTGGTGGACGGCATGCAGCGCGCGGCGCACGGTTCGGTGGAGCTGTCCACCACGGCGATCGACGGCGGCGGCCCCCTCACCGGCCAGGACCTGATGCTGATCGGCCTCGACGGCTGGAAGCGCGCCGTGGAGAAGCAGGCCCCGTGGCTGGCGCAGGCGCCCAGCATGCTCATCGTGCGGCCCTGAGCGGTGCCGCGCGATCACCGAACTTCGCACCGCCATGGGCATCCGCGCGCATGGCCCCGCACCATGAGCAAAGCCGCCAAGATCCGCGCCTTCGACCCCAACAGCCCCGGCGACGCCAACGCCCAGATGTACGGGCTGCCCTTCACCTGCGAGGAGGCCGACATCGTGCTGCTGCCCGTGCCCTGGGAGGTGACCACCAGCTACGGCGGCGGCACGGCCCACGGCCCGCAGGCCATCTTCGACGCCAGCTTCCAGGTGGACCTGTTCCACCCCGAGTTCCCCGACCTGTGGAAGCGCGGCGTGGCCATGGACGAGATGCCCAAGGCGCTGCTGCAGCAGAGCAAGGCCCTGAAGAAGGAGGCCCACAAGGTGATCACCATGCTCACCGAGGGCGGCAGCAAGAAGGAGCTGGCCCAGGCCAAGAAGGCGCTGGAGCTGGTGAACGCCGAGTGCGCCGTGATGAACGAATGGGTGGAGGCCCGCGCCGGGGAATGGCTCGACGCCGGCAAGCTCGTGGGCCTCGTGGGCGGCGACCACAGCACGCCCCTGGGCTTCCACCGCGCCCTGGCCCGCCGCCACAAGCGCTTCGGCATCCTGCACATCGACGCGCACATGGACCTGCGCAACGCCTACGAAGGCTTCACCTACAGCCACGCCAGCATCATGCACAACACCCTCGAGCTGCCGCAGGTGGGCACGCTGGTGCAGGTGGGCATCCGCGACTTCTGCGCCGAGGAGAACAAGGCCTTCCTGGACCAGGGCGGCCGTGTGAAGGTGGTGCGCTCGGCCGACATCCGGCGGCAGCAGTACGAGGGCGTCACCTGGCGCGAGCAGTGCGACGCCATCATCGCCGCGCTGCCGGAGAAGGTGCACGTGAGCTTCGACATCGACGGCCTGGACCCGGTGCTGTGCCCGCATACGGGGACCCCGGTGCCGGGCGGGCTCGCCTTCGAGGAGGCCACCTACCTGCTGAGCCGCCTGGCGGCCAGCGGCCGCACCCTCATCGGCTTCGACCTGGTGGAGGTGGCGCCCGGCCGCCACGACGAGTGGGACGCCAACGTGGGCGCCCGCCTGCTGTGGCACCTCTGCGGCGTGCTCGCCAAGTCCTGATCGATGGCCGGGGCCCCGCTGCCTGACCACCTGCTGCTGTTCGACGGCGTGTGCAACCTGTGCACCGGGGCGGTGCGCTTCGTGGTGCCCCGCGACCGCCGCGGCCGCATCCGCTTCGCCGCCCTGCAAGGCCCCACCGGGCAGCGCATCCTGCGCGAGCAGGGGCTTGGCACCGCGGAGCTCAGCACGTTGATCTACCTGCGCCAGGGCCGGGTGCTCACCCGCAGCACCGCCGCGCTGCAGCTCTTCCGCGACCTCGACGGCGCGTGGCCCCTGCTGGCGGTCCTCCTGGGGCTGCCGCGCGTGCTGCGCGATGCCGTGTACGACCGGGTGGCCCGGCGGCGCTACCGCTGGTTCGGCCGCACCGAGGCCTGCCTGGTGCCGGGCCCCGACCTGGCCGCGCGCTTCGTGGACTGAGCCGCGCCGCTCAGGGCAGCAGCTCCACCAGCACGGATGAGGGCACCGTGCCGCCGATGTTGTTCAGGATGAGGTCGCGGTCGTTGGCCGTGCCCGTATAGCGCACCACCCCGTCCAGGTTGAGGTCCTCGCGGTGGTAGCCGTTCACCGTGTTGGTGGGCACAAGCCCGCCGACCTTCTGCAGGATGGGGTCGCGGTCGTTGTCCGCCCCGCTGTACTTCACGTGGCCGCTCACGTTCGCATCGCCGGCATAGAGGCAGCGCACGCCGTTCACCGCCTTGGTGGCGGTGGCCCCGCCATAGAGCGCGGTGGCCGCCAGCGTCAGGTCCTTCAGCGTGGCCGTGGTGCTCAGCGCCTGCGGGGTGGCCAGCATGGCGCCCAGGTGGTTGCGATGCCGCACCGCGATGTGGTAGTTGTCCGCCGGCACGGAGAAGGCGACATCGCTCGTGCCGTCCACGTCCACCACGCTGCCGTTGCGCAGCAGGAGCGCATGGCGCACGGCCACCAGCACGGCGCTGTTCACCTTGTCGCGCAGTTCCACGCGCACCCAGTCCACCACGGACGCGCTGCCGCTGACGGCGAGCACGGCGCTCGTCGTCGTCTCGCCCCCGCTGCCGTTCACTCCGTCGAACCCGAGGGCCGTGTACGGCTCGGTGAGGGGCACCAGCCCGGCGCTGCGCAGGGTACCGCGCATCAGCCCGGTGCCGGTGTCGTAGGCGCCCTCGAGCATCACCTTCAGCTTCACCCGCAGGGGTTGGGGCGGTGTTCCGGCGGGGTCGTACCCGTTGAGCACGGTGGTGCTGTTCGCCGGATCGAGCCAGTCGCGCAGCCGGTTGCTGGCCGCGGTGCCGTCGAAGCTGCTGGTGAGCTTCACCGCTCCGCTGGGCGTGCTGGCCGCGTTGCTGCACGTCTGCGCGCCGCTCACCACATGGCCCACCAGCCGCTTGTTCTGGTCGTACAGCGGCGAGCCGCTCGACCCGCTCTGGATGATGCCGCTGTCCCAGTACATGCGCCAGAAGTTGGTCCCGTTGCTGCTGTAGCTCGTGGGCGCCTGGTCATCGAACGCGATCTTCTTCACGTCGTAGAGCGGGTGCTCGATGGTGACGGTGCGCGCGGGCGTGGTGCCGCTGCGGTCCCAACCGGCGTAGTAGGGCTGGTAGCTCGCGGGCGGTGCGCTGCTGAGCTGCACCAGGGCGAAATCGTCATAGTAGTCGCTGGCCTTCAGGGTGCATCCGGTGATCGTCTGCGCCGTGGACCCGCTGCT
The DNA here is from genome assembly GCA_016788285.1 of Flavobacteriales bacterium. Lineage (GTDB taxonomy): Bacteria > Bacteroidota > Bacteroidia > Flavobacteriales_F > PHOS-HE28 > PHOS-HE28. The sequence continues at coordinate 2,820 of JAEUSW010000241.1, read as the reverse complement.
GCCGGTGCAGCCGGTCGATTCGTAGTTGAAGTAGAAGACCCAGCCGCTGGTGTTGGGCTGATAGCAGTGGTTGGCCAGCAGGAAGTACGGTGTGCCGTTGTTGGCGGTGTTGTTCACCAGGGTGCCGGTGCAGCCGTTGCCGTCGGGGCGCAGGAACATGGCCGTGGCGCGCTTCACCGTCTGCCAGTCGCTGGCGGCCGGGCAGGCCACGTTGGTGTGGCAGGCCGCGCTCTGGTAGCCCGGGTCGTAGTCCTTCGGCGTACCGGCCTCGGTGCTGCTGAACGGGTCGTGGAACGCGTGGGTGAGGCTGCCGACCTCCACGGCGCAGTCCGCGCGACGCTCGGCGGGCACCTGCAGCTCCAGCACCACGGCGTCGCCGGGCAGCAGGGCCGTGGCGAAGGTGCCGTCGGGCAGCTCGTTGGCCTCGCCGAAGCCGCCGAGGTAGCTGCGCTGCGCGCCGTCGATCACGAAGAGCAGGGCGCCGTCGGGCAGGTCGAAGCGATCGAACTGCACGGCGAGCATGGCCGCGCCGGGGCTTGTGAGGCGGAGGCGCCCACGCAGCAGGCCACCGGGCAGGCTGTCCCACACCCCCTCGGTCAGCAGGTCGGCCTGCAGCCAGCGCTGGGTGCCGTACCGGAACACGAGGCCATCGGAGGCGGCGCCGCGCTCCTCCTCCAGCGGGCCGCCGGGCGCGATGGTGGGCAGTGCGACCTGGCGCAGGTGCCGGCCCCAGTGATGCGGCGCACCGCCCTGAGGCACCTGGCCGTGGGCGAAGGCCGTGGAAAGGAGCGACAACAGCAGCAGGGATCGGCGCATGGTGGACATCGTTGGGGCTGCCAAGGTTCCACGCGCGATGCATGCGGAGCCAGCACGATCCGACCGAAGGGGCGATCCGCCCGCCGGGATGGGAAATAGCGTCGATCGGTGCGGAAGGCCCGCCGAGCGACCGGGGATCCGCTTCGACCGGCCTCCCGTTCCGCCTACCTTTCCCTCATGCGCACGCTGCTTGTTCTGCTGCTGCTTCACGTGGGCCGGGCCGCCATCGCGCAGGAGCTGCTCCGCGGCCGGGTGGTGGATGCCGGCGATGGCAGCCCGTTGCCCTACGCCACGGTGCTTGTGCACAGCACGGACCGGGGCACCATCACCAACGGCGAGGGCGAGTTCGCCGTGCCGGCCCTCAGCGAGGATGATGCGCTCCGCATCTCCTTCGTGGGCTACCGCGCCCGGCTCGTGACGGCGGCGATGCTGGCCGCGGACCCCTTGGTGCGGCTCGAACGCGCCTCGTTCACGCTCAGCGAGGTGACCGTGCGACCGGGTCGCGCGCAGTACGACCGCGTGATGGCCGCGGTGCGCTGGCTCAACCGGGCCCCGTCCGTCACGTCACGGCTCTTCTTCGGCATGGAGACCTATGCGGACACGCTGCCCATGGAGGTGCTGCACGCGTTCTTCAACACCCGGATGCGATCGGGCCGCATCGACGGGCTCGAGCTCAAGCAGGGGCGCATCGGCATCACCGAGCGCGACGGCCGGTTCTACATCAACTACAACACCTCGCGGGCCTTCGCGCTCATGGACATCCTGGACCGGAGGAGCCCCTTCCCCTTGTCGCCGTTGGCGATGGGCGGCGCGCAGGAGATGCGCCGCGAGTTCGTCGCCGAACTGGTGTCCACCGGCTCGGCCCCCGATGGCGTGGACCACCTCCGGGTGACACCGCGCAAGGGCCACGGAGAGGCCTTCACCCTCGAGCTGTGGATGGAGCCCGGCAGCGACCGGGTGCGTTCGCTGCAGCTGAGCTGCACGGATTGCCGGCGCCACCCCTTCCTGCCCCTCTTCGACCATGGCCGCATCGATACGGTGGACCTGCGGTACCGCCAGACCTGGTCGACCACGGGTCCGCCGCTGCCCGAAGTGATGGAACTGGACTACCGCATGGTGTACGCGGGGCCCGACCTCATGCAGGGCTTCCGCACCCATGCGGTGATGCATGCCTACGACCGCAGCGTGCCCTTCATCCTGCCGCTCTTCACCTACACCAGCGAGATCCCGGACTACCGCAAGATCGGCTGGCTGCCGGAGGACAGCCTGTTCTGGGTCCGGCAGCGGCCGCCCCTGCCCACGGAGCGGCAGCAGCGCGACATGGACTTCCTGCGCCGCAACGACCTGCGCCGTGGCGGCTGGTACCAGCGGCTGAGCAACGAGCGCAACTTCCTCACCGCGAACTACGCGCTGTGGGACGCCGAGCGGCGGCTGTGGTTGCAGGCGATGACCTCCGGCGATCCGCGGGAGACCTCCTCCAGGGTCACCGAAGGCCGGTCATCCGACCACGCCTATTCCATGGAAGGGCCGAAGGTGGCGCTGGTGACCCAGCTGTACCTGGACATGGACAGCATGGACGGGATGTTCACCCATCGTACGGCGACCGTGCTGGACGGCTACCGCAGCTACTACCTGGAGCCGGAACACCCCTGGACCGCCTGCTTCCAGAACATCTGGTTCGACCTGTGCGAGCTCGAGCGACGCCGGTTGGAGGACCGCCTGCGGATGCCGGGCATGACGGTGGAACGCGCGCGCGTGCTGCACAGCGAGCACAGCACGCGACTGGCGTCCACCACCGAGGAGTACCTCCGCACTACCAAATACGGCGCCGACAAGGAAGCGCTTCTGCCGTGGAACGATCAGGTGCGGCAGGGGCTCGGCATCGACAACCTGGCCCTGTTCGGGTTGTAGGGGCGATCAAGGCCCCTGCCCGATCCGCACCGCGGTGGGCTGCACCCCGCCGATGCTCTGCAGGATCACATCGCGGTCGTTGTCCGCACCGGC
>JAEUSW010000073.1 GCA_016788285.1 Flavobacteriales bacterium | reverse complement strand
CCGCCGTCCGGACGTGCGGGCGCCGTGTTGCTGATGTGCAGCACCACGGGCCGCACGCGCTGGATCCACGCGGTGTGCGGGCTGCGCCTGCGCTCGGTGGCGATGTGGCGCAGGATCTCGGTGACGATGCCGGCGCCGCTGTTGTCGAAGTAGCCGCCGTCCACATAGTGGTTCCACCGGCCGTTGAAGTACAGGCCGCCGGCGGGGCTCATGTAGGGGAAGCGCGCGCTGAGGATGGCGGCGGTGCTGAAGGCCAGGTCGGCATCGCCGGCGAAGCGTTGGGCGAGCAGGTCGGTGCGGCGGCTCACCGTGTCGAGGTCGTAGCAGAGCCGCATGCTGGCGATCACGGCGGGCAGGCCGTCGTGCACGCGGGTGGTGTTGAGGAAGAGCAGGGGCAGCGAGTCCGCGAACTGGTTGAACACGGCGCGCACCGGTCGTCCCCAGGCGCTGTCGGCCCGTTCGAGGGCCTGCTCCAGGGCGCGCGCGCGATCGGGCCAGAGGCCACCGCCGAGGTTGAGCAGGTCGGGGCCGAGCAGGTGGGCGAGCGTGGGGCTCAGCAGGTCGGCACGGAGGCTGCTGTCCACGGTGCCGGCGCTGCCGTGCGGGCCCGCAGGACGCAGGTCCAGGTGATAGGCCGCGAGCCCCACGGCACCGCCGCTGGTGCCGCTGAGGGCGAAGAGCTTGGTGCGGAAGCCCGGATCGGCCCGGCCGATGGTGTCCAGGATGCGAAGCACCCAATGGCCGCTGCGGCTCGCCCCCCCATCGGCGAGCACGAAGACCATGGGCAGCACGGCGCTCGTGTCCTGCGCGGCAGGTTGGCGGGCGCACCAGTTCGACAAGGCCTTCGCGATGTCGGGCCGTTCGTCGTGCGCGGGGGCCTTCTCCGAATGCAGGTGTACGGCGTGGTGATCGCGCACGGCGCCCATCAGGAGCACGAGCCCCAGCAGCCCGAGCCCGATGGGCAGGCCCGTGCGACGGCCGAGCACCCGCAGCAGGTTCACCAGGCCGGTGATGAGCGCGAAGCCCGCCCACGCGATGCCGAGCCCACCCACCGCCGGTGCCGCCGCGGGGAAGGACCACAGGACCAGATGCACCATCAGCAGCCCCGTGGCGATCTGGTTGAACCGCCGGAAGTGCCACAGCTCATGGTCGTAGGGCAGCACGTCGTGATGCTGAGGCCGATGGTCCTGCGGTCGGCCGGGATAGAGGAAGCGCCAGAAGGCGCCGGGCGCGGGCATCACCGGGTGGAGCACCGGCAGCCACTGGCTGCGGAGGTTGACCAGCACGCCGAACGCGCTCTGCATCAGCACGAGCATGGCCACCGGCACAAGCCACGGCGCCCTGGGGAGCTGCGGTCCCACGTCCAGACCCGAGACGACGAGCACCACCGGCCCGATGAAGAGCAGGGCGTAGAGCAGGACGCGCAAGCGGGCCAGTTCGCGCCGCACGGCCGGCAGGGTCGAAGGGGTGGCGTGGGTCAGGCGTGCGCTCACGTGCTGACGCAGGGCGCGGCACGCCCGCGTGAGGGCGACGAAGCCGATCGCGTCGAGCGTCACCGTGAGGATCACGGGGCATTCGCAGGTCCACTGCTGGAGCCCGCTGCCTGCCCGTACGATGGCCACCAGGCCGGCCATGTAGGTGCCGTGGCCGATGAGGCGCGGCAGCACGCTGCGGATGCGGGGATGGCGGCCGGTGCGCTCCCAGCGGAGGAAGGCGATGACGCGGGCGCCGTACCACGAGACGTAGGCGAGGGCGATGACGGCGAGGCCCAGGACCCCGCGGCGCAGGGGATCCTCCAGGGTGAGGCGCACCAGGTCGCGGCCCTGGTCGAGCTGCAGGAACAGCACATGGATGACCACCACCAGCAGGACGCCCGGCAGGAAGACGGCCAGGGCCCGAAGGCGCTCGCTGAGATGATGTCCGGTCCACCACCGGAGCCCACGGCGCAGCAGGCGCATCATGGTACGGTCGGGCCGGGATGCGGCCGGATGAGCAGCGCCAGTGCACCGCGGTTGTTGAAGGTGAAGCCGGGCACGTCGTTGGCCCGAGCGGTCAGCAGGCCCGAGGCCGGGGCGGTCCAGGTGCGGTCCGCGCCGATCAGGAAGGGCCGGCCTTCCGGCCCCACCCGGCCGATGAGGCTGAACCACGGCGCGTAGGGGGCGATGAGCAGGCCATGGAACAGGGACCCGCCCGCGGGTCTCTGGCCATCGGCCCCGCAGGGCTCCAAGCCTCCATCCTTCCATGTCCCGAAGGCCTGCACCCGGTAACAGCGGCCGGCCTCCACCGGTGCCACCGTGGTCCACCCGTGGTCCGCACGCACGAGCGTGACCGCGACGGCGTCCCCGGCCTCGGTGCAGGGCAGCGCGACCGGTGCCTGCGTAACGGAGCAGCGCATCAACGCGACCAGCAGCACGGCTGCGATCGCCATCACGCCGACGCGCGCGATGCGCATCACGAGCCGCGTTCCCGGGTGTGCCATCGTGGGATGAAAGTACCCGGCCATCGCGATCCGGGGAAGCGCGTCGGCCGAACGCGGCAGCCCCGCCTCCGTGCGCCGTGGCCGGCCGCACGCGGGCCGATCGACGGTGAACGGCCGCGCGATGACCGTGCGGGACCCTTGTCCGGCGCGGGTTGCGGAGCGTGCACCCCCCCGCGCCGGGCGATGAGCGGCCGCGCTCGCATACGAAGAAAGCCGGTCCCGGACCAGGGGGGAACCACGTGGGTGACCCACGTGGAACTCCCTGCCCCCACCACGTGGAAATCACCCCCTGGATCGTTTGGCGCCGGAGTGCGCTCACCGGAGTTTCGCGGTCCGACGAACCGACCCGCCCATGCCCCACGCTCCCCATCCGATCCTTGGCCGCGACCAATGGTGGAACAGCACCCGCACCACCGAACTGCATCCGCTGCGGCTGGAGCGGCCGCGCACGCTGGCGGACCTGGAGCGCGTGGTGAACGAGGCCCGCGCGCTGGAGCTGCGCGTGCGCGCCGTGGGGCGCGGACACAGCAGCAGCGATGCGCCCTTCACCGAGGACGTGCTGGTGGACACCGCGCGCCTGGACCGCATCGCGGCCTACCCGGCCGCGCGCACGCCGGGCCCGTACGTGGAGGTGGAGGCGGGCGTGCGCGTGCGCGACCTCAACACGGCGCTCGACCGCATGGGGCTCAGCATCCGTGCGATGGGCGGCTACAACGGCCAGTCGGTGGTGGGCGCGATCCTCACCGGCACGCACGGCTCGTCCATGGACTACGGCGCCTTGAGCCGCATGGTGCGCTCGCTGGTGCTGGTGGTGGCCGACGGGCCGACCGCGCACGCCATCCGCATCGAGCCTTCCGCCGGCTTCAGCGACCCCGCCCGGCTGCCCGCCAACGGCCCCCTGCTGCTGCAGGACGATGAGGCCTTCCACAGCGCCGTGGTGAGCATGGGCGCGCTGGGCCTGGTGCACAGCATGGTGCTGGAGGCCGAGCCCACCTACTTCCTGAAGGAGGTGCGGCGCGTGAGCGACTGGACGCGCACGAAGGAGGAGCTGCGCAACGGCCTGCTCGACCGGTACAGCGGCGTGTTCGTGCAGATCAACCCGTACGAGGCGCCCGGCCGCGAGACCACGCTGGTGATGACGCACGAACGCGTGGCGGCCATCGACCGTGCGCGGCGGCTGCGCGAGGACGTGCGCTTCGGCATCGGCTGGCTGAACAACGCGATGCGCAATCCGCTGCTGCTGCTCGCCGGCCATTTCCGCTTCACCTACCGGCTGCTCGTGTGGCGGCTCAATAGGCACCCCGACCGCATCGGACGCTTGCTGCGCTCGGCCATCCGCGGGCAGCGCGACAAGGGCTACACGCAGACGGCCCACCGGGTGCTGTACCAGGGCGCGGCCCACCTGAAGCTGCGCGCCTACGACACGGAGAACGCGCTGCCGCTGCGGCCGGCGCCCGGCGGGGAGCACTACCTCGACGTGGTGGACGGCCTGCTGGACATGCTGCGCGAGCTGCATGCGCGCCACGGGTTCCACCTCTCATCGCCGGTGGGCCTGCGCTTCGTGCGGCGCTCGGCGCATTGGCTCACGCCGGAGCATGAGCGCGACGTGTGCTACGTGGACGCACCGGTGCTGCGCGACGCCTACGGCAACTCCAACTGCGTGGGCCGGGTGCAGCAGTACCTGAAGAAGCACGGCGCCATCCCGCATTGGGGCAAGCGCAACGAGGTGTTCGACCACGCCCACATCCGGCGGTGCTATCCGCGCTTCGACGCGTGGGCCCGGCAGCGCGACCGCTTCGACCCGGAACGCCGCTTCGCCAACGCCTTCACCGAGCGCCTGCTGGGCCCTTAGGGCGACGGTGCCTCCATCGCATCCACCGCCTCCCGCCGATGCCGATCGGGGGTGAGCTGCGGCGTGCGCTCCCCCGGTGCGCTCGGGTGGAACCACATGCCCCATGCACGTGGAAATCCGTGGGTGCACCCAGTGGTTTCCCCTCTTGTGGAACGACGGTGGATCGGTTGGCTTTGCAGGCACCGCCACCCACACCCCGACCCCCATGCCGCCCCGTCCCCGCCGACCGCGTGTGCGTGCCCCGCAGGACGCACCGGATGACCGCACCACGATGGAGGTGCACCTGCGCGAAGGCTTCGCCGGGGAGGAACTGCGGCTGTGGTGCGGCGACCACCTGGTGGCCACGCTGCATCCCCGCTCGCGGGTGCAGACCGGCCTGGCCGAGGTGGTGCGCGTGGCCGTGCGCTCCGGCACGATGATGCGCGTGGCCGTGGCGGGGCATGCGCGCGAGGCCCGCCTGGTGATCGCGGAGGCCCCGCACGGGATCGCGGTGGACCTGACGCCCGATGGGCCCGTGCTGGCCCCGATGACCGCGCCGCCACGCTATGCGTGAACCCAGCTGCCGATGAAAGGACCCTGAAGGTCCCTGTTCCCCAACCCCCAAACCCCCATTCCCATGAGCGCAACACGTCGAACCCCGAAACGCGGGGAGGCCGCCGCACCGGCACCGCCTCCGGTACGGCTGATCCCCGATGACCGGCATCCGGACCACGTGGACGGCAGCCTGGACGATGGCCCCGAGAGCTACACGCCCGTGCCCGACGGGCCGCTGCCCCCGCTGCCTCCCCTGCCGCCGCTCCCTCCTCTCTTCCCGCCGGACCGGCCGCCCTTCCCGGATGTGCCCGACCTGCCCGTGAAGCCCGGTCCGTTCCCACCGGTGCCGCCCTTCCGCGTGTGCGGACCCGTGAGCGGCCGCTACAGCACCAGCAGGCCCGTGCCACCGATCCTGCCCGCCGGCGTTTCGCCGTTCCCGTTCGATCCGCAGCTCACCGTGCGCGTGGACGTCGACCGCTTCTATCCGCAACGCCGCATCTCCGTCGAGCTGTCGCGCCGGTTCCTCCTGCAGCGGGCGCATGTGATCGCCGAGGTCACGAGCGACCAGTGCGTGGGCTTCAACAACCGCGTGGTGCATGCCGAGATCGTGTACCGCGACGGCGACACCTCCGCGTTCCCGGGGGACCGCATCACCTTCCGGGCGAAGCGCACCACCGGCAAAGGATACGGGGCCTACAGCATCACGCTCCACGGGGCCGGCACCACCAAGCGCACCTTCACCCTCCACTTCCGCTCGCGCTACTTCGATGCGGTGAACTTCGAAGTGGACCAGGTGTCCAACGCCGGCACGGTGGTGACCAGCTATGACACGGGCTCGCACGATGTGCGGCCGGCCGACCTGCCCGATGAGACGCTCTCCCTGGCCACGGTGTACCAGCGCGCCGGGTTCGACGTGCGCATGTCCTCCGGCACCTCCACCATCCCGGTGGCCGACGCCGGAGCGAACGGCACCTGGAGCGACAGCGAGATGCACAACGCGATGGTGACCTACTGGTCGCTGTTCGCCGACCGGCCCCAGTGGGCGATGTGGGTGCTGTACGCCGCGCGCCACGACTCGGGCCGCAGCCTGGGCGGGATCATGTTCGACGACATCGGCCCCAACCACCGGCAGGGCACGGCCATCTTCACCGACAGCTTCATCCAGGACGCCCCGGCCGGCGATCCGCAGGCCGCGGCCTGGCGCCGGCGCATGCAGTTCTGGACGGCGGTGCACGAGATGGGCCACGGCTTCAACCTGGCGCACAGCTGGCAGAAGTCCCTCGGCGCGCCGTACGGCAACCCGTGGGTGCCGCTGTCGGACGAACCCGAGGCGCGCAGCTTCATGAACTACCCGTACAACGTGAGCGGCGGTGAGCGCGCCTTCTTCGAGGACTTCCGCTTCCGCTTCTCCGACCAAGAGCTGCTGTTCATGCGGCACGCCCCGCGGCGCTTCGTCCAGATGGGCAACTCGGCCTGGTTCGCCGATCACGGCTTCGAGGCCCCCGATGCGCACGCCCCGTGGAGCCTTCGCATCCGGCCCAACAAGATGTCCAACGGCTTCCGCTTCCTGGAGCCGGTGCATCTGGAGCTGAAGCTCACCAACCTCACCGGGCGTGCCGCGGTGGTGGACGGCGACCACCTGAGCGACGGGCGGCACATCAGCCTGCTGATCCAACGCGATGGCGGCCTGGTGAAGCCCTGGCGGCCGCTGATCACGCGCTGCCACGAGCACCATGGCGATGAGCTGAAGCACGGTGCCTCGGTGTACGGTGCGCACCCGGTGAGCGCCACGCCGGAGGGCTGGGTGATCGACGAGCCCGGCTTCTACACCATCCAGGCGGCGGTGCAGGTGGAAGGCCAGGTGGTGATCAGCAACGCGCTGCGCATCCACGTGGCCCCGGCCGCCAGTGCCGAGGAGGCGCGCGTGGCCGGCGACTGGTTCACCGAGGAGGTGGCCCGCGCCCTCGCCTTCCAGGGCGCCCCGGCCCTGAAGGACGGCATGCGGACCCTGGCGGAGGTGGCCGAGCGGCTCCCGGACAACCCGGCGGCCCTGCATGCGGCCGTGGCCCTCTCCAGCCCGCAGCTGCGCCCCTTCAAGCACCTGGTGGCCGCCGACGGTGGCGCGCTCGCCGTCCGCTCGGCCAAGAAGAACGTGGAGCAGGCCGTGAAGCAGCAGCGTGCCGCGTTGCTGAAGTCGCCGGAGCGCAGCGCCGACACCTTCGGGCACATCCGCTTCTTCGCCCAGTTGAACACGCTGGCCCTCGCGGCCGCCGAGGACGGCAACGCGACCGAGGCCCGCAAGCTGCTCAGCACGTCGATCGACCTGATGAAGCAGCGCGCCGTGCTCGACAGCGTGATCCGCAGCACCGAGAAGCGCCTCGCCTCGGTGAAGTGACCACCCCCGCAACGATGGGCCGCACCGCTCCGGCGGTGCGGCCTTTTCGTGCGCGGCCGTTCACCCGGTGAGCACGAAGCCCACCGCGATGGACACGATGCCGCAGGCCAGGGCCGCGGAACCCAGCGCGATGCTGCGTCCGCTCCATCGCAACCGGGCATGCCAGCGCGCCTTCTCCCGCTCCAGTTCGGACCGCCAGCGCGCGCGGTCCGCCTCCGGGGCGGCCTGGCACACGGCACGCGTGCGCAGCACGCTCACCTGATAGGCCATGCTCTCGCCCGCCAGATAGCGATGGGCCAGGGCCGCGCAGGCGCAGATCACCAGGCAGGCCAACCCGAGCGCGAAGGCCGACCGCCCCTTCCCTTCGGTCAGTTGCTCCAAGCGAACGAGGTGCTCGGTCAACAGGAATCCGAAGAGGCCGATGCCCACCAAGGCCAGACGAAGCAGCTCGGCCGAAAACCCCATGTACAGCTCGGCGATGCGGAAGTCGCGGTCCAGCTCATCG
>JAEUSW010000065.1 GCA_016788285.1 Flavobacteriales bacterium | reverse complement strand
ACGTCCTGGACGAGGAAGGAGACCGGGTGGGCCATCACTCCTTCACGGCGGCCGTGCTGAAGGCCATCGCCACGGTGGCGCCGTTGTCGCTGAAGGCGATGTCGTCGGCCAGCGCGCGCATGAGGAACACGCCGCGCCCGTGGGGCTTCTCGATGTTCTCCGGGTCGGTGGGGTCGGGCAGGTGGTCGTGGTCGAAGCCCGCGCCCTGGTCCTTCACCACGAAGACCACGCGGTCGCCGTCCACGTGGTAGCCCACGGTGACCTGCTTGGCGGGGTCCTGCCGGTTGCCGTGGTGGATGGCGTTGTTCACCGCCTCGGTGAGGGCGATGAGGATGTTGCCGTAGTGCGACTCGTGCACCTGCAGCCGGCCGCACACATCATCGATCATCTTCTCCACCAGGGCGATGTTCTCCGCCCGGCTGGGGAAGTCGATCCGCTCGGTGAACTGCACGTCCTCGGTCAGCGCCGTCATCGCGTGGTTCAGGGTGTGTCAAAAGTACCGAAATAGTCGTTCACCCGGTCCCGGTAGTACGGCTTGAGGCCGGCGGGCACGGTGCGCAACAGCTCGGCCTCGCGGGCCTTGCGCTGTTGGTAGTCGAAGAAACGCGCGGGGTCCTCGGCGGGCCGGTCGCGGCCTTCGTTGCTGGTGCGCTTCTGGTCGAGCTCGCGTTCGCGCTCGGCCTTCTCGGCCTCCAGCAGGCGGGTCATGATGTCCTGCTGGCGGCGCAGGGTCTCGGGGGTGATGTTCTTGTTGACGATGTCCTTCTCCTGGCGCTCCATCTGCTCGGCCAGCTTGTTGAGGCCGTTGCCGGCGCCGCTGCCGTCCTTGTTGAGCTCCTGGGCCATGCGCTGCATCTCCTTGCGGATGGCGGCCTGCTGGGCGGCGAGCTGGGCCAGCTGCTGGCTCATGCCCATGCCCGGGGTCTTGCCGCCGGGGTTCTGCTGCCCGGGCTTCTCGCCCTTCTTCTTGCCTTCCTCCATGGCCTTGCGCATGGCGTCGAGCTGTTTCTGCATGGCCTCCTGCTGGGCCTTCATCTTGGCCATGCTGGGCTTCTTGCCCTGGCCGCTGCCCGTGCCGCCCGGTTTGTTGCACTGGCCGTTGCCCTGCATCTGGCTCTGCATCTGCTGCTGCATCTGTTGCAGGGCCTCGTCCAGCAGGAGGGCCAGGTTGTTCAGGGCGGTCATGGCGCGCTGCTGGTCCTCGGCGGCCATGGGCTTGTGACGTTCGTTGGCGCGCGCCTCGCCCACGTGCTCCAGGGCCTCGTCCATGTGGCCGTTCACCGCGTTCATCTCGCGGTTCACCGTGCCCTGGATCTGCGGCACGCGCTTGCTGAGGGCGAAGAGGCTGTCCTCGATCACCTTGGCGCTGCTGCGCAGTTCGCGCTGCTCACGGCCCAGCTCCAGGAAGCGCGGGTCGCGCACGCCGGTGGCCTTCAGCCCGTCCATCACCCGCTCCTGGTCGAAGCTCAGCTCCACGATGTTCTCCAGCAGCTGGCGCAGGGCGTCCATGTCCTCCTCCTGCTGCTGCTGCTGGCCGCTCTGCATGCCGCTCTTCATCTGGAAGGCCATCTGCTTCATCTGGTCGGCGGCGCTCTGCTGGCTCTGGCCGGCCTTCTGGTTCTGCTTCTTATCCAGCTGCTCGCTGCTCTGCTGCTGCTGCTGCTGGATCTGCTCTTCGGTGGGGGCGGTGTCCGGCAGGTCCAGCGGCTTCTCCAGTTCCTGGTTCTTCTTCTCCAGCTCGTCCACCTGCTCGCGGATGTCCTCGAAGGCCTTGTTCAGGGAGTCCTGCCGCTGCTGCAGCTCGTCCTGGGGCTGGTCGCCGGCCTTGGTGTCCTCCGCCAGCTGTTCCTGTTCCTCGGCCAGTTTCTCCAGCTGCTCGGCGATGTCCTCGGCGCGCTGCTCCACCTCCATCTGCTTGAAGAGCTCCAGGCTGCGGTCCAGCTCCTTCTCGATGTCCTCCTGGCTCATCTTCATCTCGTCCATCTTGTCCAGCAGCTTCTCCTTGTCCAGCTTGTCGAGCATCTCCTGCATCTGGCGGTAGAGCTCCTTCATCTCCTCGCTCAGCACATCCTCGAAGAGCTCCTGCAGGCGCTGCTGTTTCTCCAGCACACGCTCGTCCACCTGGCGGAACTCCTGCTGCTGCTGTTGCTGCTGGCGGAGCTGTTCGGTGGAGCGTTCGATGTTGCGCTCCAGTTGCTTCTGCCGGTCGAGCAGCTTCTGCATGCGCTGCTGGTCCTGCCAGTCGGGCTGCTTCTTGTCCAGCAGGTCGCGGCGCATGCGGTCCAGCTCGCGCTGCAGGTCCTGGGCCTCCTTGATGCCCTGCTTGAGGTCCTGGGCGATGGCCTCGCTCTGTTCGGCGCGCTGCTGGGCGAGGGCCTCCAGGGTGGGCGCCTCGAAGACCAGGGTGGCGCTGCGGGTGCGTTTGGCGCCGTTCACTCCGTCGTTGTCCCACACCTCGAACCAGTACTCCACCTTGTCGCCGGGCTGCAGGGGCAGGTCGATGAGGTCCCAGGCATGGAGGAATTCCTGGCGCACCTGACGGCGGTCCACCGCCAGGTCCTGCACCCCCTCGCGCCGGTCGGCGGGTACGCTGTCGCCGCCGGTGATGAAGCGGTAGGCGAACTGCAGGCGGGTGAAGCCGTGGTCGTCGCCGATGGTGCCGCGGAAGTAGCGGCGCTTGAGGGCGGCGCTGTCCACGCGCTCCTCCACGGCGATGGTGGGGTGCAGGTCGGGCACCACCTCGATGCGATGGTCGGGCGCATCGGCGGGGCCGCGCTCGCCGTGGCGCGGCAGCATGCGGTAGGTGAGGGGCTGCAGCACGCGCCGGCTGGCGGCGAAGCGGTCGTTCTCCGCGGGGCTCAGGCGGTAGGTGCTGTCGGCGAAGGCCAGGTCGAGCTGCCGGGCGCTGCGGGTGCCGATGCTCCAGGTGAGGCGGCTGCCCGCGGGCACGGTGGCGTCGCCGGCGGTGCGCAGCTGTTCCTTGGGCAGGCCCAGGTAGGCCGGCGGTTCCACGGTGAGCACCACATCGAGCACGGCGGGGTCGGGCACCACCGTCAGCAGGAAGTCCTCGCTGGTGAACCCTTCGGCGGTGAGCTGGAAGGGGGTGTCGCGCCCCACGTTGCGGAAGCGGTGGCGGAAGCGCCCCACGCCATCCTTCACCAGGGGGATGGCGCGTCCATCGACCAGCACGTCCACCTGCTGGGGCAGCACGGAGCCCTCCACGGCCACCTCCAGGTCGAAGTCCTGTTGCTCGGGCACCTCCAGGCCGGGGTTGCGCACCACGAAGCGGAAGGGGGCTTCGGGGGCGAAGGTGCTGCCGTGGCGGATGAGGCGTTGCGTGGGGCCGGTGATGAAGGAGGGGGCGGCCACCAGCAGGAGGAGCAGCACCATCAGCGGGGGCAGGGCGAAGCGCAGATGGCGGGTGTTGCGGCGCAGGTCGATGGCGTTGGCGAAGGGGATGGGCCCCAGTTCGCGGCTGCGCTGTGCGATGCTGGCCTCGATGAGGTCGCGGTGGCGGGGGTCATGCGCGGCCTGGTCTTTCAGCTGCAGGGTGTTCAGCAGCTTGTCCTTCACCTCGCCGAAGTGCGCGCCGATCATGCGGGCGGCCTCGGCGTGGCTGATCACCGGGCCCAGGCGGAAGAGCTTCACCAACGGCCAGGCGATGAAGCGGGCGAGCACGGCCGCCGCGGCCAGCAGGTAGCCGTAGAAGAGCGCGGTGCGCACGCCGGTGCCGAAGCGGCCCACGGCCTCGAGCCCCGCGGCCAGCAGATAGGCCAGCACCAGCAGGCCCACGCTGTACAGGGCCCCGCGCAGCAGCTGGTCCTTGTAGTACTTGCGCGTGAACGCGTCGAGCTTGGCGATCAGCAGGTCGTGGTCGGAGGCCATCGGCGGTGGCGCGGGCGCGCCGTGGGGTAAAGGTAGGGGAGCCGCCAGGGGGCGCGGCCCGCCATCGGTACACCGCAGGGTGTTAAAAGGATCGAAGGGTGGACGGACGGTTCACCGGACCACCACCCGCTGCACCGCCCGCACCCCGGGTGGGCAGGGGCCGCTTGCGCGCGTCACGGCCTTCACCTTGCCGGACACCGTCCACTGGATGTCATCGATGTGCGCCGCCGTATCGTGCACCAAGTTGCCCAACTCGTCGTAGTGGTAGGTGTAGGCCGTTTCGATGTTGGGGTCCTGCGTGTCGGGGATCGTGACGCAATGACGGGTGGCCAGTTGCAAACTGGCCCAGCACCCGGCACGGGAGATCCTCCGCACAAGTGGCCGGCCTGCCCACGCTCACCTCCTGCACACGCCGAACACTTGCGCGATTTAGGCTTAGAA
>JAEUSW010000038.1 GCA_016788285.1 Flavobacteriales bacterium | reverse complement strand
AATGCTCGCCGAAGAGGCGCTGGATGGCCTTCACTTCCTGCGGATCGCCGATGGGCGTGCTGGTGCCGTGGGTGTTGATGTAGTCGATGTCCTCGGGCTTCAGTCCGCTGTCCTTGAGCGCATGGCGCATGCACAGCTCGGCGCCCAGTCCATCGGGGTGCGGTGCGGTGATGTGGTAGGCATCGCTGCTCATACCGCCGCCGACCACTTCGGCATAGATGCGCGCCCCGCGAGCCAGAGCATGCTCGAGGTCTTCCAGCACGATGGCTGCGCCGCCTTCGCCGAGCACGAATCCATCGCGGTCCTTGTCGTAAGGCCGCGAAGCCGTGGAGGGATCATCATTGCGCGTGCTCATGGCATGCAACGCATTGAACCCTCCCACGCCGGCTTCGTAGATCGCCGCTTCACTTCCGCCCGTTACCACCGCCACGCACGTGCCCAGGCGGATGTAGTTGAAGGCGTCGATCATGCTGTTGTTGCTCGAGGCGCAAGCGCTGGCCGTAACGTAGCTGGGGCCGCGAAGCACGTGGCGCATGCTGATGAGGCCTGCAGCGCTGTCGGCGATCATCTTCGGGATGAAGAAGGGATTGAAGCGCGGCGTGCCATCGCCCCTGCCGAATGCGATGCACTCGTCCTGGAAGGTTTTCAGCCCACCGATGCCGCTACCCCATATCACTCCGACATTGTTGCGGTCGATATGGTCCAGTTCCAGGCCGGAGTCCTGAATGGCCTCATCGGCACATACCACCGCGAATTGGGTATAGGGGTCCATCTTGCGGGCCTCCTTGCGGTCAAGGAAGTCCTCCGGATTGAAGCCCTTCACCTCGCAGGCGAACTGCGTCTTGAACTTGCTCGCATCGAACCGCGTGATGGGCGCGGCGCCACTGCGCCCGCTCACCAAACCCTCCCAGTACTCCTTGCGGGTGTTGCCGAGGGGCGTTAGCGCGCCCAGACCGGTGACGACCACACGCCTGAGCTCCATGGCACAGGGGGATTACTTCGCGTTCTTCTCCACGTAGTCCACAGCCTGACCCACGGTCTGGATCTTCTCGGCTTGGTCATCGGGGATCGCGATGTTGAATTCCTTCTCGAACTCCATGATGAGCTCGACGGTATCGAGGCTGTCAGCGCCAAGGTCGTTGGTGAAGCTCGCCTCCATGTTGACCTCGCCCTGGTCGACCCCGAGCTTGTCCACGATGATCGCGATGACCCTGGATTTGATGTCCGACATGACAGTGTCGTTTAGTTGATGAGGGTGCAAAGGAAACACTTTTTCGATGCGGCCTCTGTCACCGGGCCGACAGGTAGGGCACCAGCACCTCGGCCAGCGGCTTGCGCACCAGGTCCGGCACACAGCAGTCGGGGGCCGCAAAACCCATGGGTATCAACAGGTAGGGGCGTTCGTTGGCTGGGCGGTCGAGCAGGCGCGTCAGGAAGTTCATGGGGCTGGGCGTGTGGGTGAGGGTGACCAGGCCCGCGTATTGCGCCGCCGCCAGCAGCAGGCCACAGGCCAGCCCCACGCTCTCCTCCACATAATAGTGCTTGTGGCGCGTGCCATCCGCGTTCCGCCCATGGGCCTGCTTGAACACCACCACCAGCCAGGGCGCCGTCTCCAGGAAGGGCTTGTGCCAGTCGGTGCCCAGCGGGGCCAGGTCGGCCAGCCACTCCGCGGACATGCGCCCGTGGTAGCTGGCATGCTCCTCCTCCTCGGCCGCCTCGCGGATCCGGCGCTTCAGGTCGGGGTCGCCCACCAGGCAGAAGGTCCAGGGCTGTTTGTGGGCACCGCTGGGCGCGGTGGAGGCCGTGGCGATCAGCTCCTCCATCAGTTCCCGTGGCACCGACCGATCGCTGAAATGGCGGACGCTGCGGCGCCGGCCCATGAGTTCGCGAAAGGCGACGGCCCGCCGGAGCATCTCCTCCGTGGGATGTTCGACCGGGAGATGGGGCACTGTGCGGGGGCCTTCCGGGCTGCTCATGCCCCGAAGGTCGGCACTGGCGCGGAGTGCGCACCTTCGCAGCGTGAAGCGCATCGCCATCCTGGCCTCCGGCAGCGGCAGCAACGCCCAGCGGCTCATCGAGCACTTCCAGCGCTCATCCGTGGCCGACGTGGTGCTGGTGGCCGGCGACCGCCCCGAGGCCGGTGTCTTTACGAGGGCCTGGGAACTGGGCGTGCCGAGCTACCGCTTCACCCCGGCCCAGCTGCGGGACGGCACGGTGCTCCGCGAGCTGCAGGCGCTGCGGGTCGACCTGGTGGTGCTCGCCGGTTTCCTGCGCCTTGTGCCTGCGGACCTGGTGCGGGCCTTCCCGGGCCGCATCGTCAACATCCACCCGGCTCTGTTGCCCCGTCATGGCGGACAGGGTATGTGGGGCCACCATGTGCATGCGGCGGTCCTGGCGGCCGGGGACAGGGAGAGCGGCATCACCATCCACCGGGTGAACGAGCGCTACGATGAAGGCGAGCATCTCTTCCAGGCCCGATGTCCCGTGCTGCCCGATGACTCGCCCGAGACCCTGGCCCTGCGCGTCCTGGCCCTGGAGCACGCCCATTATCCTCGCGTGGTGGAACAATTGGTGATGGCCATTGGCCTGTAGCTACTGGCTGCTGGCCGTGCATGGCATCGCACGGCCAGCAGCCAAAGGCCATTGGCCGGCAGCGCATTCCTTTGCGCCATGCAGCTCGACCCCGCCCAGATCGGAAAGGCCTTCCTGGTCCTCTTCGCCGTGATCGACATCGTGGGCGGCATCCCGTTGATCCTGCAGGTCCGCCAGAAGGCGGGACGCATCTATCCCCTGCGGGCCACCCTGGTGAGCCTCGGCATCATGGTCACCTTTCTGTTCGTGGGCGAGGGCATCCTGCGCGTGGTGGGGGTGGACGTCCGGTCGTTCGCCGTGGCCGGTTCGTTGGTGCTGTTCTTCATCGCCCTGGAAATGACCTTGGGCATCCGGCTCTTCAAGGAGGACACCTCCGCCCCGGGCCTGCCCAGCGACGACCCCAAGGTGTACAGCATCGTGCCGCTGGCCTTTCCGGTGATCGCCGGGGCCGGCACCATCACCACCATCCTGTCGCTGCGCGCCGAATACGCCCCGGTGAACATCCTGGCGGCCATCGTGCTCAACATGGGGCCTGTGCTGCTGGTGCTCTTCCTCACCAACCGCATCGAGCGGATGTTGGGCCGCGTGGGGCTCATCGTCATCCGCAAGGCCTTCGGCGTCATCCTGCTGGCCATCAGCGTGAAACTGTTCACGGGCAACATCACCTACCTCTTTCCGGCGACATGAGCGTGCAGGTGACGGCCTATACGGACGGCGCGGCCAGCGGCAACCCGGGCCCGGGCGGCTATGGGGTGGTGCTGGAAAGCGGAAGCCACCGGCGCGAGCTGTGGGGGGGCTACCGCCACACCACCAACAACCGCATGGAGCTGCTCGCGGTCATCGCCGCGCTGGAGGCCCTGAAACGACCCGGCATGGAGGTGACCGTCGTGAGCGACAGCAAGTACGTGGTGGACAGCGTGGAGAAGGGCTGGGTATTCGATTGGGAGCGGAAGGACTTCGCCAAGCGCAAGAACCCCGACCTCTGGAAGCGGTTCCTGAAGGTGTACCGGCAGCACAAGGTGCGGTTCCACTGGATCAGGGGGCACAATGGTCACCCGCAGAACGAACTGTGCGACCGCCTGGCGGTGGCCGCCCGCGAACAGCCGGGCCTGCCGGCGGACGAGGTGTACGAACAGCTCGGTGAGGGCGGTTGAGCAACCGCACCACCATCTGTGTTCATCCGTGTCCATCGGTGGTTCCGAGGGCCGCTCGGCAAGGGCGATCGATCACCACCACCGTGCGGCGTCCTATTTTCGCCCACCATGCCGCGCAAGCTCTACGCCCACATCAACCAGGCCGGCGCCCCAGTGGTGCTGGAGCGTCGCACGCCCGACGGGCCCTGGGTGCCCGAAGGCACGACCGACCTGGACATCAGCGCAGCGGGCCGCGGCACCTTCAGCGTGCTGCTGGACGGCCGGTCGGTGCGCGCCACCGTGGTGAAGGAGGACCTCTCGGCGGGTGTGGTGAAGCTGCGGATCGGCGGCAAGCTCTACTCCGTGCGGCTGGAGGATGAGCGCGCCCGCCTGGTGCAGGCCCTCGGGCTGGACAAGGCGCGTGGCGGGGTGGTGCCCGAGCTCAAGGCGCCCATGCCGGGGCTGGTGCTGAACGTGCTGGTGAAGGCCGGTGACGTGGTGCGGAAGAACGACGCACTGCTGGTGCTCGAGGCCATGAAGATGGAGAACGTGATCAAGGCCCCGGGCGATGCCGTGGTGGCCCAGGTGCATGCGGTGCAGGGCAAGGCCGTGGAGAAGGGCCAGTTGCTGCTCGGCTTCGCGCCCGTGAGCTGAACGCACACCAGGCTTCCGGATCGTGTTCGGTGCGGTCCTTGCCACCGGGCCGCCGACCTGATGGCGGACAGCGTCCGCCCCTATCGGCCGAACTACCTTTCGCACATGGACCGCAAACGCTTTCTCACCCGCACGCTGCAGGCCGCCGCGGGCGTGGCCTTGGCCCCTGCCGTACTGCGCTCGGCACCCTCGGGCACCGGCGGGCTGCTCTTTGCCCAGGCACCCCTGCCCTATCCCTTCGAGGCGCTGGAGCCGCACATCGACACGCTCACCATGCAGATCCACTACGGCAAGCACCATGCGGCCTACGTGAAGAACGCCAACGAGGCCCTGGCCGCCGAGGCCGTGCCGGCCACCACCGCCGAGCAGCTTTTCGGCACCATCGGCGGGGTGAGCGCCAAGCTGCGCAACAACGCGGGCGGCGCCTGGAACCACGACCTCTTCTGGAGCGGAATGGCGCCTGGCAAGGGCGGCGAACCGGGCGGCACGGTGGCCGATGCGCTCGCCGGCGCCTTCGGGTCGGTGCAGAAGTTCAAGGAAGCCTTCACCGACGCGGCGATGAAGCGCTTCGGCAGCGGCTGGGCGTGGCTGGTGCTGCAGGAGGGGAAGCTGGCCATCGGCAGCACGCCCAACCAGGACAACCCGCTGATGGAGGTGAGCGACCTGAAGGGTCGCCCGCTGCTGGGACTGGACGTGTGGGAGCACGCCTACTACCTCAAGTACCAGAACAAGCGCAACGAGTACGTGGCCGCCTGGTGGAACCTGGTGAACTGGGACAGCGTCGCCGCGCGGTTGGGTTGAGCGGGTGGCTCAGTCCTCCACCAGCTCGATGTCGAAGTCCACGAGCTCCACGAACTGCTGCACCCGCCGATCGATGTCCTCGCGGGTGATCTCCACCAGGCGTTCGATGCCGAACTTCTCGCAGGTGAAGCTGGCCAGGGCGCTGCCCACGATAATGGCGCGCTTGAGGTTGTCGAAACTGTGGTCCTGGGTGCGGGCCAGGTAGCCGATGAAGCCCCCGGCGAAGGTGTCGCCGGCGCCCGTGGGGTCCACCACATCCTCCAACGGCAGAGCGGGCGCGAAGAACACCCGGTCGGGACCGAACAGGAGGGCACCGTGCTCCCCCTTCTTCACCACGAGGTATCGGGGGCCCATGGCCAGGATGCGCGCCGCGGCCTTCACCAGGCTGTGCTCGCCGCTCAACTGGCGCGCCTCCGCATCGTTGATGGCCAGGATGTCCACCCGTTGGATCACCCGCTTGAGGTCTTCCAAGGCGCTGTCCATCCAGAAGTTCATGGTATCCATCACCACCAGGGCCGGACGCTCGGCCATCTGGTCCAACACCTTGGCCTGCACCTTGGGGTCCAGGTTCCCGAGCATCACATAAGGGGCCTGGGTGTAGGCGGTGGGCAGCTTGGGGTCCAGGTCCAGCAGCACGTTCAGCCGGGTCTCCAGCGTGTCGCGGCTGTTCATGTCGTAATGGTAGCGGCCGGCCCAGAAAAAGCTCTCCTTGCCCTGCAACACCTCCAGGCCCTGGAGGTCCACCCCCCGGCGACGCAGGTCGTCCATCACGGCGGTGGGGAAGTCATCGCCCACCACGCTCACCAGGCCGATCTTATCCAGGAAGATGCTGGCCGCCAGGGAGATATAGGTGGCGGCCCCGCCCACGGTCTTCTCGGCCACGCCGAAGGGGGTCTCGATGCGGTCAAAGGCGACGGTGCCGACGGTGATGAGCTGCATGGGGAGGGGGGCGGGTTGGTTCACGCAGAGGTGCAGTGGGCGCGGCGGTGGGTCCGCCATATCCCGGGCTGGTGCACGCCTACAAAAGGAAGAAAGCCGCTCACGCGGCTCTCTTCGTTCGCTCCCCGGGCTGGACTTGAACCAGCGACCCCATGATTAACAGTCATGTGCTCTAACCAGCTGAGCTACCAGGGAAGGTGTCCGTTGAAAACGGAGCGCAAATGTAAGCCGCGCCCGGGCATCGGCCAAGTGCCGCAGGCGGCCGGTCGGAGAAGACCCGTTCCCGCCACTTGCTGACCACCGCCCGCCACTTGCTCATCCTCCCTATGGTAGGCCTGTGGGCCGCGGCAGTTTTGACCCATCGAACGCCAACGACCCCACCCCATGAACGCCCGCCTCCTCCTCGCCACCGCCGCCACCATCCTCTCCGCCGGCTGCCTGTTCGCCAGCAAGCAGGTCACCTTCCACGGCAAGATCGAGACCCTCGACGGCGGCGCCCGCCGCACCGTCGTCCTCGTGGAGCGCGCCAACGGTGAGCTCGACAGCCTGGTGGTGGGCGCCAACGGCAGCTTCAAGCTCCAGGTGGAGGCCGACAGCCAGCTGCGCCTCACCTTCCGCCAGAACGGCTACATCACCAAGGTCGTGGAGGTCAACACCATCAACGCCTTCCCCAAGTTCAAGGCCGAGAACGACCGCGACGTCCGCTTCACCGTGGAGCTCATGCCCCAGAGCCCCGCCAACGACCTGGTCTTCGCCGCGCCGGTGGGTCACATCACCTTCACCAAGGGCAGCGGCCTCATGAAGGTCCACTACGACCACACCTTGGTGACCCTGCCCGCCGCGGACGTCACCGCCGCTCGCTGATCACATCACACCACGGGACGGGGGTCCTGTTGACGATGGAGGGGCTGCCGGAGGGCGGCCCTTCCGCGTTCCGTGGGAAGAACGAAGAGGGCCGCTCCTTTCGGAACGGCCCCCTTGGCGGAGTTCGCGGCCGCTCAAGCCGCCTTGGCACCGGTGGCCAGGAGCTGGAAGTCGTTGAGCACGACCTCGCTCACCTGGCGCTTCTGCCCGTCCTTGCCTTCGTAGCTGCGGTGCACCAGGCGCCCCTCGAGCACCACGCCGGTGCCTTTTCGCAGCATGCGTTCCACCATCTCGGCCGTGCGGCCCCAGGCCACCACGGTGTGCCATTGGGTGGTGCTCACACGGTCGCCATTGGCGTTGCGGTGGCTGCTGTGGGTGGCCACGCTCATGCGGGCCACTTTGCGTCCTTGCGCGATCTCGCGCACTTCCGGATCGTACCCGAGGTGGCCGATCAACTGCACTTTGTTCTTCAGGGTGTTCATGACCTCGTTGGGTTATGGGGGGTTGATGAGGGTTGTTCCGATGCGTCCGAGCGGCGGTCAGGCGGCGGCCTCCGCGGCGGGTTCGTTCTTGTTCACCACCTGGAACTCGCTGAGGACCACTTCGGTGATGTAGCGCTTCTGCCCGTCCTTGCCTTCGTAGCTGCGGTGCACCAACTTGCCCTGCAGGGCCACCCGGCTGCCCTTGTGCAGCAGGTTGCCCACCTGCTCGGCTTGGGCGCCCCAGGCTACTACGGTATGCCACTGGGTGTCGGTGATGCGCTCACCGCTCTTGTTGGTGTAGCTCTCGCTGGTGGCGACGCTCATGCGGGCCATCCGGCGTCCGCCGCTCACCTCCTTGATCTCCGGGTCGTTGCCCAGGTTGCCGATCAGTTGCACAAGGTTCTTCATCGTGTTCATGGTCTCAGGTGTGTTTGAGGGTTCGTGTGTTCGTTCGATGTGTGGCTTGTCGTTGAAGCCGCTGCAAACCTTCACCCCTCGATCACCGGGACTCGGTAAGTCATCATTTGTATGCGACAGCAGTCGTTTGCCACCGTTTGTCAGACGGCTATTCCTACGTCACAGGATCCTGATCTTCAGTACCTTGCTGAGCCCACGGACCCGTTGATCCCCCGGCAGGCAGCGGAAGCGCCGATCGAGGCGTCAACGGCTACGGAAACCACCTGACCGGTGCGTGGACTCACCGAGCGCGAGCTGGTGGAAGGCTGCCTGCGCGAGGACCGTCGCTGCCAGGAGGCCCTCTACAAGCGGTATGCGCGGCGCATGTACGCCGTGTGCCTCCGCTATGCCCGGCACGAACTGGAGGCGCAGGACATGATGCAGGAAGGCTTCGTGCGGGTGTTCGACAAGCTCGGCGGTTTCAGGCAGGACGGCTCATTGGAAGGGTGGGTCCGTCGCATCATGGTGCACACCGCCATCAACCAGTATCGCCGCAAGTCGTTCCAGCAGGAACGCTTCGGGCTGGAGAAACTGCCGGAGGACCCGGTGGCGGCCACCGCCCTGGCCGAACTGGGGGAACGTGAGCTGCTCGCGCTGGTGGCCGGATTGCCGGACGGCTATCGGACGGTGTTCAACCTGTTCGCCATCGAGGGCTACGACCATGCGGAGATCGCATCCATGCTGGGCTGCGGGGAGAGCACCTCGCGCAGCCAGCTGGCCAAGGCGCGCCGCATGCTGCAGGAACGCATTCACGCCATACACCAGACGACCCATGAGGGAAAGGCATCCGATCGATGACGTGTTCCGACGCGGCCTTGCGGCCGCCGAGGTGGAGCCCCCTGCTGCGGTATGGGAGGGGGTCCTGCGCCAACGCGCCGGGCGGCGGCGCTTGGTGGTGGTGTGGCGCCGCTTCCGGTGGATGAGCCTGCTGGCGTTGCTGGTCGGGGCGCCTGTCCTCTGGTGGGCCACCTCTCCCGCCCCCTTGCGCCCGACACCCGCCACCGCCCGGGCGTCCGAAGCACGTTCCGGCCCAACGGGTGCGGCCATGGGCGCCATCGCCACCGCATCCACGCCCGACCTCGGAACGAATACGCCGACGCCCCCCTCTCCGGCCCGCATGCCGGATGCCCCGTCCACCGACGGACCCGTCACGACCAGGATGTCCGACAGCCGTCCGAAGGCCGCCGCCGTCCGCACGGTAGAGGCCCTCCCTCCCACGGCACCGGACGGAACGACCGACCACGTCGTGGCCGCCGAACGGAACGGACCCGAGCAGGTCTCCTCGGGAACACCCAGGACCTCCGGGAGCGAGCGGGTCGCATTGGCCAGCGACTTCGGAGGCTCGGCGGCAGGAGCCCTGAGGATGACGGACCGCTTGATCGCCGGCGATGCGGAGCGGATGGCGGGAAGGCGCTCGGCTGTTGTCCACGGCATGCCCACCGCGGCTCCAAGCTCACGCACCCCGCCCACCAGCTACGTGCTGCCCCGTGCGGACTGGTGGCTGGCCGTGGTGGCCGGGCGGTTCGACCGAACGCGGCGTTGGAAAGGCAGCGACGCCGAACTGGTGAACGCGCGCTCGGCCACGGAGGGCCACGCCGGTGAATGGCATTGGGGGCTGTGGGCCGGGCGTCGGTGGCGGTCGGGTACGTGGTTCGGCGCCGGCATCGAGCACACCGGCGGCCGCAGTGCCTATGAGCGTTTCGACCAGAGCCAACAGGTGAACGCCTTGGTGAACACCAGCGTGGCCATTTTCGAGAACACGGTGCTGGCCACCGACAGCGACACGTTGCTCGTGGTGCAGGAACGCTCCGAGACCACGGCGATCACGGGCCGCTCATCCACCTGGCGCGTGCCCTTGCTGCTGGGCTGGGAGCGCGGAGCGCGCCGATGGGTGTTCGGCGCTCACCTGGGCCTGGCCCTGGAGTGGCAGCGCATGCGCGATGGTTACCTCTTCCGCGAGGAAATGACCGAAGGGGGCTTGGTGGTGCAGCGCACCGAACGCGTGCGTGAGGCGGACCGTTCCTTCGGCCTGATCGCCGCTGAATTGGCGCTGGATGGCGGATTCCTGCTCACCGAGCACTGGAGGATCTCCGCCGGACCGGTCTATCAGGTGGGCCTGGGCGTCGTCATCGGGGAGGGCGCCGTACAGGCCCTCCCCACGCGACTGGGCGGTCAAGTGCGGCTTAGCGTCGATCTTCCCCACCGGATCCGATGAAAGGAACGTCAACCGTCCGCCTCTGGTCGTCGCTGTTGGCGCTGCTGCCGATGCTCGGTGTCCGCAGCTTGGCGCAGGGCCAACCCTGCGGTGCCGGTGTCTCCGTTCAGGTGACCGCGACACCCACAGGCGCCCATACGTGGTCCTTGGTGGCCACCGTGGATGGCGCCATGACCGTCTACAGCTACGCGTGGGACGCCGGGGATGGCCAGGGGACCTCGGGGGGCGGGACCGCGTTCGACCACACGTTCACTGCTCCCGGATCCTACCTCATGTGCGTCAGCGTGGACGTGCTGGACCAACAGGGCAACTTCTGCACCGCCACGGGATGCGTGGTGGTCAACAACAGCGGACTGCCACCGACCCTGTGCGACTCCACGGAACTCGATTTCGTGGGCAGCTTCGACAACGGCACCTTCACCTTCGCCCTGGAGAGCATCATCGCGGCGCCCATCACCAGCATCGCTTGGGACTTCGGCGATGGGGCCACCGGCACGGGCACCTCGGTCTCGCACAGCTTCGCCGGCAACGGGCCCTATGCCGTGTGCATGACCGTCACTCTGGTGGACGCCGTGCTCCAGGACAGTTGCACCGTGCAGACCTGCAACTGGGTGTACTTCGGGCCCGACACCATCCCCTGCGGACAGGTTCTGCAGCCGGATTTCGACCACTTGATCAATGGGAACACGGTGGCGTTCATCAACACCTCGCTGACGTCCGGCGCGCTGCCCAGCCTGTTGTGGGACTTCGGCGACGGCACGACGAGCACCGAGCTGCAGCCCGTGCACACCTATGCGTTTCCGAACCTCTATACCGTGTGCCTCTCGGTGACCATCGATGGTCCGCTGGCCCCCGACACCTGCACGTTGTCCGCATGCCTGCCTGTCGAGCTGATGCCGCTCGTGGGCATCGAGGAGGAGGATACCCACGTGTTCACCGTTTCGCCGAACCCCTGTGCCGACGTCCTCACCGTGCGCTCTGCGGCAGGCTCCGCGAAGTGGTCCGCGGAGGTGCTTGATGCGCAAGGACGACGCTGCTGGTCCGGGATGCTGCAAACAGGCCTTGACCATGTGGAGGTCTCAGGCCTGGGACCCGGACCCTACCTGCTGCGTATGCGGGATGGGCAGCGGGCACGGGCCGTGCGCTTCGTGAAGGAATAGGCCCGGGCACCGCAGGATGGGCCATGGACGTCTTGGGTGATGTAGCCCCACGCCCATGACCCTCCGGACCCTTGTCATCGCTTCGCTCGCCAGCCCGCTGCTGGTGCTGGCCAACCCTTGCGACAGCCTCGTCGCCGATTTCCAGGCCGGCATCATCGGCACGACCGTCACCTTCACCCCCGATGTGATCGACAACACCTGGAGCTATCAGTGGGACTTCGGCGACGGCACCGGGGACTGGACACCGACAACTTCGCACACCTACCCGGGCGCCTCTGTCTTTCAAGCCTGCCTGAAGGTCTGGACCTGGGACCCGCTGGCCCAGGACACCTGCTTCGCCACCTCCTGCCAGACCATCGACCTCACCGCCGGTGATCCCTGCGCGCAACTGCAGGCCGGCTTCTTCGCCAATGCAGGGCCGGGCTTCGCGCAGTTCTCCAACGCCACCACCGGTACCGGCCTCTCCAACTCCTGGGTCTGGGACTTCGGCGATGGCAGCACCTCCAACGACCCACAGCCCTTCCACGCCTACCCCCAGCCCGGAGCCTACACCGTCTGCCTCACCGCCATCAGCATCCTCCAACAACCCGGCGGCGGCGTCATCACCTGCGTGGACAGCACCTGCGCGCCGGTGAACGTATGGGCCGGCGGGGGATGTGACAGCACCTATGCAGCGACCTTCTCCACCCAGATCACGGGCAGCACAGTGGCCTTCTTCGGGTCCACCAACCTGCCCACGATCGGTTGGACGTGGGACCATGGCGACGGGACCTCCGGCGGTGGCCAGAGCACGCAGCATGTCTATCCCGGGCCCGGTGCGTACTACGCGTGCCTAACCGCCTGGTATTGGGAGCCGCTGGCGCAGGACACCTGCTGGGCCACACAGTGCCAGTGGATCAGCATCGCCTCCACGGCCTCGTGCGACAGCCTGTTCGTGGCGGACTTCGACTGGACGGGGGTGGGCACGGCCATCGCCGTCCAGAACACCACCCTGGCCAACGGGCCCGTCCTGTCGGTGAGCTGGGACTTCGGCGATGGCGCAACGGCCACCGGCGGATCGGCGGCGCACACCTATGCCGGCCCGGGCACCTACACGGTGTGCATGACGGTGGTCGGCCTCGATCCCTGGGCGCAGGACAGCTGCACGGTGGTCCTCTGCGAGAACGTGCTTGTGGGCGGCCTGGCCATCAGCGCGGCCGGGCTGGACCCGACGCCTGTCCTGATGCCACAGCCGTTCACCGACCGGCTGGTGGTGAGCGGGCTTTCGGGCGGCGCGCTGAGCGTGGAACTGGTGGACGGCACGGGGCGGACCGTGCTGCGCGGCACGGGTCGCGCGGGCTCCGGGCTGGAGCTGGACACCAGCGGCCTCGCGCCCGGGGCCTACGCCGTGTTGATCACGGTCGACGGCCTGGTCGTGCGGTCGCGTGCGGTGAAGGCATGGCGTTGACCGCTGGGCACGCCTATCTTGGCGCCCCAACCGAGACCGCGCCGATGAGCACGCGCAAGACGATCCTGGTCCCCACGGACTTCACCAAAGTGGCGGACTGTGCCATGAACCACGCCATGAAGCTGGCGGAGCGCGTCGATGCCGGCGTGACCCTCTTGCACATCGTGGACAAGGCCACCCTCACCGAAGAGGCCCGGACCAAACTGCAGCTGGAGGCTCAGCGGGCGACGCAGTGGAGCAAGACCGTCCGGGTGGAGACCCTGGTGCGGGTGGGCAGCGTGTACGAGGCCATCGGTGATGCCGCCGCGGAGATCGGCGCCGCCATGATCATCATGGGCACCCATGGGATGCGAGGCATGCAGTTCATCACCGGAAGCCGGGCGTTGCGGGTGATCACCAACAGTTCGGTGCCCTTCATCGTGGTGCAGGAGCGCAACATCAAGTCGGACGGATACCGGGACATCGTGGTGCCCCTCGACCTGCACAAGGAGAGCCGGCACAAGCTCAGCTTGGTGGCCGACATGGCCAAGTACTTCAACAGCAAGGTGCACGTGGTGGTGCCCAAGGAGAGCGATGAGTTCCTCCACAACCAGCTGCACAACCACATCAAGTTCGCCGGTCAGTTCCTGCGCGAGCGGGGCATCGAACACGAGGCCCACATCCTTCAGGAGGACAGCGACGACTTCGTGAAAGGCGTGATCCGGTACGCGGTGAAGGTCGACGCCGACCTCATCGCCATCGTGAACATGCTTCAGAACAGCATCTTCGGGGTGTTGGGCGTGCCCAACGAGCAGGAGGTCATCTCCAACGAGCCGATGATCCCGGTGATGTGCATGAACCCGCTGAACAACACGACGTCCGATATGCCGATCTGGGGCCCTTAGGCCTCAGGCGCGCATGCCGATCACGAGGATGTCGTCCACTTGTTCGTGGGCGCCCTTCCAGTCCATGAAGGCTTCCAGCAGCGCGCGCTTCTGGGCCTCGAGCGGTTCGTTGCTGATGGCCACCAGCAGTTCGCGGAAGCGGCGGTAGAGGAACTTCTTGCCTTTGGGCCCGCCGAACTGATCGGCGTATCCATCGCTGAAGATGTACACCACGTCGCCCTCCTGAAGCTGGATGCGGTGGTCGGTGAACGACTGGCCGTGCAGTTCGAAACCGCCGATGGGGATCTTGTCCGGCGCGTACTGGATCACGTCGCGGTCGCGCACCAGATAGAGCGGGCAGTTGGCACCGGCATATTCCAAGGTGCGGGTGTCGGGGTCGAACACGCAGAGCGCCATGTCCATCCCATCCCGCACGATGGACTGGTCGCGGTCCTTGTGCAGCGCATCGAAGGCGATGCGGTTCAGCGCGCGCAGGATGGTGCTGGGGCGCAGGGCCTCGCTCTCGCGCACCGCCTGATTGAGGCCGTTGTGGCCCACAAGGCTCATGAACGCCCCGGGGACGCCATGGCCGGTGCAGTCCACGGCGGCGAACACCGTGCGGTCCGCCACGCGCTCGAACCAGTAGAAATCGCCTGAAACGATGTCCTTGGGCCGGTAGAACACGAAGGAGCGCGGCAGCAGTTCGCGGATCTTGCGCTCCGGCGGCAGGATGGATTCCTGCAGGCGTTTGGCGTAGCGGATGCTGTCGGTGACGTTCTTGTACAGCTCCACCACCTTGCGGCTCTGGCGCTCCACCTCCTCCTTTTGGCGCACCACCTCCTCGGTGCGCTCCCGCACCTTCTGCTCAAGGACACGTTCGCGTTCGCCCAGCTCGGCGCGCATCTTCAGGAGGGCATGGCCCAGGACATCCTCCTCGCTCAGGGGCTTGTAATCGGCGTCGAAGTCGCCGGCGGCCACCGCGTGGCTGAAGTCCGTGGTGCGCTTGAGGCCCTCGATGAGGCCCATGAGGGCGCTGGTCATCTCGCCGATCTCGTCGTTCCCGGTGCGGATGCGGCCCCGGGGGAACACGCCCCGGCCGAGGCCCAGGAGCACGGTGCGCAGTCGCTGCACGGGACCCACGATGCCGCGGATGATCACCACCGCCACGATGAGCCCCACGGCGATGAGGCCCATGCCCAGGTAGAGCACGAAGAACTTCAGCGAGTCGAAGCTCCGGATCATGCCGCTGCTGAGTTGGCGGCGCTTGCTCTCCTGCATGGCCAGCAGCACGTCGAGGTCGGCAAGCACCTTGTCGGTCTGCTCGTCCAGCGGTCCGCCCTCCTCGGCCAGGTCGTTGCGCTCCAAGAAGACCAGCGGGTCGCTGTAGCTCTCCATGTCGGGCAGCATCTCCTTGATGCGTGCGTGAAGCAGGAACATGGCGTCCATTTCGCCGAACACCCGGTTGGCCAGCTCCACCTCCTCGCGGTCCCAGTTGGCCGACAGGGTATCGATGCGGTCCAACAACGCGGGCAGGTCCTCGCCGGTGACCTCCACCAGGGAGGTCTTCTCACGGGCGTCCGGGCGGCTCTCCACCAGTGCCCAGTGCTTGATCAGCATGTGGGCGTTCACCACCAGGTTGCGCAGCCGCACCAGGGCGTCGACGCTGGGGCTGTACACCTGGTTGATCTCGTCGTTGATCTGCCGGCTCCGCTCCAGGGTGCGGTTGGTGAGCAGCAGCACCAGGGCGGCGAAGAAGATGAACAGGCCGAAGCCCATCCCGATCTTCCTGCCGATGGTCATGCGCAGCCTGGCCATGGCGGTCAGCGGTCCTCCTCCGGACCCAGTTCCTCGAAGAGTTTGCGGTAGTGCTCGGAGCGTTCGGCGTCCTGAAGGCTGTAGTAGATCCCCTCCAGCCCCAGGAGCGTTTCGCGGCGCTTGGGGTTCATCCGGAACGCCTTCAGCATATAAGGGAGCGCCTGGAGGAAGAACTCGCGGCTCACCTCCTGGATCCGCTGCAGGCTGGGGATGTCGTACTCCGCCCCTACCCGCTGGATGTTGTACACCCCCCGGTTGTAATAGAGCGTGGCCAGATTGTAGTTGGCGCCATAGTTGCCCGTGTCGATGCGCAGCACCTGCTCATAGGTGGCCACGGCCTTGTCGTACCAGGACAACTGCTCCCGGTCCTGGTTGTAGCGCTTGGTGTACACCGTACCGAGGGCGTTGTGGAACTCCACATCCTTGGCCGCTCGGTCGGGCGGTGCGCCCCGGCGGTCCGTGGCGGCGGTGTACTTCCCGTAAAGGGCCAGGGCATCGTCGGGCCGGAGTTCATTCAGGGCCCTGGCCGCGTCGTTGAAGTAGGTCTTGCTGAGGAAGTCATACGCCTGCGCGGCGTTCTCGGTGTACGTCCCTCCCTGATCATGGGTCAGGCAACGGTCCAGGCTCGCCAGCGCACTGTCCCGGTCGGCCTCCCCCTCCGGCGTCCCGGTCCTGGCCTTGTAGAGGTCCTTGAGGATGAAGCCGCGCAGCAGCCAGGCTTCCGGGTCACGCTGGTGGGCCGGTTCCTGCACCGCCTCGTCCACCAGGGCCCGGGCCTCGTTGAGGGCTCCGGCCTGGTACTTGCGCAGGGCTTCGGCCAACAGGTCCGTCTGCGCCGCGCCCAGCACCGGTAGGGCGAGCAGCAGAAGGGCGATATGGAGGCGGCCGCTCATGTCATTCCACCACGCGGTGGGCCAGTTGTTTCAGGGTCAGGGCCACTTCCAGCTTGTGCTTGCGCGCGTTGGTCACGCTCAGCTCATACTTCAGCGTGCTGGCCACCTTCACGAAGTTGGCCACCGCGCCGTCCTCCAGGGCGTCCGCGTACTCGGTGACGATCAGGGTGGGCTTGTTGGCCAGGTTGCGGTAGATCTCGGGCATCAGGGCCAGGTCGGACTGGCCGACGAAGAGGATGTGGCACCGGTCGATGTTCGGGGAGCGGGGAAGCTTGCGCACCTCGATGGGCTGTTTCCCGATGGCCTTCGTGCTGTACTTCTTGATCAGCTCCTGGTACAGGTTGGACCCGCCGATGACGCCGATCACGAAGGTGCCGGAGCTCATCCCCGGGTCCTTCCACTCCACCAGCTTGGCGATGTTGTAGATGTAGCTGGCCTGGACGATGGCCGCGGTGTCCTTTTCCACGTCCAGCTGAGGGGGGGTGGCCGCGAACACCGGCAGCACCAGCACGAGCATCAGCGTGCGCCACGCCCAGGTCGGCATCATCCGCGGGCTACCTTTGCCCGTCGCGTCCCCCATGGCCATGGTCTTCCCCAACAGCGGGCAAAGTAGATGCCTTTGGACGGCCTGTTCGGCGCTGGCCCTCAGCATCTTTTCACACGGCGTTGTTCACGGGCAGCACCCCGGGCTGACCCGGTTCGAGGCGGAGGCCCGCGAGAACGCACGCGGATATGAATGGCTCGCTTGGAGCACCACCGCCATCGGGCACCGCCTCACGGGGAGTCCACAAGGTGCACGCGCCCAGGCGGTGGCCGACAGCCTGTTCCGCCTGGCCGGTGTGGACCGGGTATCGCAGCACCCCTTCACCGCACAGGCCTGGGCACGGGGCACGGTGATGCTGAGGCTGACCGATGGTGCCGGCACCGAGCATCTGGCGGCCGTGGCCCTGGCCCAGACCCCGGACAGCGCCGATGTGGAGGGCGACCTGGTGGACCTGGGGAACGGCCTGGCCGAGCAGTATGCGCAGCTGAAGGACCGGGTGGCCGGGCGGGTGGTGCTGATGAACATCGGCCTGGTGGACGCGCCCAAGGGCACCGGCAACCTGCACCGCAGCGAGAAGGCCGCCCTGGCCATCCGGCATGGCGCCATCGGCATCGTGTTCGTCAACAACGTGGACGGCGGGGTGCTGTTGACGGGGACCGCCTCGATCGACGGGGCCACCATCCCGGTGCCCGCGGCGTGCATCGCCTCCGAGGACGGGCTGCGGATCCGCGGGCGGCTCAACGCGGGGGCTTCCCTGCGGGTCGGCCTGCGGATGACCAACCGCATCGGCACCGTGCAGGCGCGGAACGTGGTGGCCGAGATCCCCGGGTCGGACCGCGCGCATGAGGTGGTGGTCGTGGGCGGTCACCTGGACAGCTGGGACCTCGCCACAGGTGCCACGGACAACGGGTTGGGCGCCTTCTCCATCGTGGACATGGCCCGTGCCGTGGTGGCCAGCGGGCATCGGCCCCGACGCACCCTGCGCTTCATCCTCTTCATGGGCGAGGAACAGGGCCTGCTCGGTTCCGAAGCGATGGTCGCCGACCTCAAAGCCACCGGCGAACTGGAGCGCGTTCGGTGCATGATCAACATGGACATGACCGGGGACCCCTTCGGATTCGGCGTGGTGGGTCCGGCGGGCTGGGGCCCCTTGGTGGACACGCTGATGGCGCCCATCCATGCGATGGACACGGCGTTCAGGATGGACCTGAAGGAACAGGCCTGGCTGCACAGCGACCACCAGTCGTTCCTGCTCGCCGGCGTGCCGGTGATCAACCCGCTGTGCGACCTGGGCGGTCACGTGTACGGCTGCTACCACAGCAGCTGCGACGACGTGCACCTGGTGGACCCGCGTGACATGGTGAACAACGTGCGCTTCGTGGGGGCCTTGTTGCTGCAATTGGCCGATGCGCCCGCACTACCGGGGCACTTCACCGAAGAGGGGCTGGGCGCCCGGTTGCGGGCCGACGGATTGGAGGAGAAGCTCCGGATGGCCGGGCAGTGGCGCTGGTGAAGGCCCGACCGGGTCAGGCCTTGCCCTCGCCGCCTTTTTCGGGGGCGATCATGCCCTCCAGGTCGCGGTCGAAGAGGTAGAGACCGCCCTTGTCGTTGCCGATCAGATTGAGCTTGTCGATGAGCGTGCGCGCCAGCGCCTCCTCCTCGATCTGCTCACTGACGTACCACTGCATGAAGTTGTGCGTGGTGTAGTCCTTCTCCTTGAGGCAGGTGTCCACCACCTGGTTGATGGTGGCCGTCACGTGCGTCTCGTGCTCCAGCAGGCTGCGGAAGATGTCGGTGATGCTCTTGAAGTCCGTGGCGGGCTGCTTGAGCGCGGGCACCACCGCCCGTCCACCTCGCTCGTTCACGAACTTGATCAGCTTCAGCATGTGCATGCGCTCCTCGTCGCTGTGGCGGTAGAGGAAAGCGGCCGTTCCGCTGAGGCCTTGGTTCTCGGCCCAGCTGGCCATGGCGAGATAGGCTTGGCTGCTGCCGGCCTCAATGGCGATCTGCCCATTGAGGGCGGTCTCGATCTTCTTGGATAGCATGGGGCAAAGGTAGCCGGCCGATCACCGGTTGTTGAAGTGGTTCATGGCCTGGGCGATGCCCAGCAGGCCCACCTGCACCACGGCCTTGGCCGCCAGCTCCACGCGTTCGGGCAGGTCGGCCAGCTCCTCGGTCGTCCAGCGGCCCAGTACGAAGTCGCTCTGGCGGCCGCGGGGGAAATCGCTGCCGATGCCGAACCGCAGCCGCGGGAAGGCCTCCGTGCCGAGCACCTCGATGATGTGGCTGAGCCCGTTGTGGCCGCCGGCCCCTCCGCTGGAGCGCAGGCGCACCTTGCCGTAGGGCAGCGCCAGGTCGTCGCTCACCACCAGCACACGCTCCACGGGCACGTCCTCCTGGTCCATCCAGTAGCGCACGGCCTTGCCGCTGAGGTTCATGAAGGTCTGCGGCTTCACCAGGATGAAGGTGCGGCCCTTGTGGCGGAATTCGGCGTGGTCGGCATAGCGGGCCGGAGCGAACCGCACCTCGAAGGAACGGGCCAGATGGTCCAGCACCTCGAACCCGATGTTGTGGCGGGTACCGGCGTATTCAGGGCCGGGGTTGCCCAGGCCCACGATCAGGTGCTTCATGGGGTTCAACGCGCACGGACCCCGTGGGTGCGGGGTCCGTGCAGGGGGTGTTCGGCCCGAGGGGCCGGGTCATCACTTCTTGGCGGCGGGCTTGGCCTCGGCCTTCTTGGCATCGGCGGCCGGGGCGGCGGCGGCCGGGGCGGCGGCAGCGGCGGCGGCCGGGGCGGCCTCGGCCTCCTTCTTCGGCACGCTCACCTTCAGCACCACCTCCTCGGGCTTGTTCAGCACCTCGATGCCGGCGAACTTCAGGTCGCGCACCCGCACGTTCTGGCCGATCTCCACGTGCTCGACATCATACTCCAGGTGCTCGGGAAGCTGGCTCGGCAGTCCGCTCACGACCAGCTTGCGCAGGGTCTGGTTCAGCTTGCCGCCCTTGCGCACACCGGCAGGCTGCCCCTTGAGGCGCAGGCTCAGGCTCACGCGGGCCGGCTTGTCCTCGGCCAGCTCGATGAAATCGGCGTGCAGGATCGCGTCGGACACCGGATGGAACTGGGTTTCCTGCAGCTTGGCCATCACCTTGCGGCCGCCCAGGTCCAGCTCGATGCGATAGGCTTCGGGGGTGTGGACCACTTTGCCCAGGGCCGCCGCGTCCGTGGCGAAGTGGGTGACACTGCCACCGCCGTAAAGGACGCAGGGCACCTGCTTCTCGCGGCGAAGCTGGTCGGCGTTCTTGGTGCCGGTGGTGGTGCGCACGGCGCCGGTGAGTTCTACCTTCTTCATGGGTCGGGGGGTTAGGCGATGATGAAATGGCTGCTGATGCTCTCATGGCTGCGGACGCGCTTGATGACGTCCGCGAACAACTGGGCCACGGTGAGCTGCTTGATCTTGGTGGTGCGGGCCAGCTTCTCGGGCCCGATGGGGATCGTGTCGGTGACGATGAGCTCCGCCAGGCTCGAGCGTTGCAGGCGGTCGCAGGCCTCGCCGCTCAGCACGGCGTGCGTGCACACGGCGCGCACGCTCTTGGCGCCCAGGTCGGTCATCATGTCGGCCGCCTTGGTCAGCGTGCCGGCCGTGTCCACCATGTCGTCGATCAGCACCACGTCCTTGTCCTTGACGTCGCCGATCACGGTCATCTTCTCGATCTGGTTGGCCACCTTGCGCTGCTTGTAGCAGATGGCCATATCGCAGCCCAGGTGCTTGCTGTAGGCGTTGGCCCGCTTGGTGCCGCCGGTGTCCGGCGCCGCCATCACCAGGTCTTTCAGGCCGAGCTCCTTGATGTAGGGCAGGAAGATGCTGCTGGCGAACAGGTGGTCCACCGGGACCTCGAAGAAACCCTGGATCTGATCGGCGTGCAGGTCCATCGTCATCACGCGGTCCACGCCGGCGGCGGTCAGCATGTTGGCCACCAGCTTGGCGCCGATGCTCACCCGCGGCTTGTCCTTGCGGTCTTGTCGTGCGAACCCGAAGTAGGGGATCACCGCCACGATGCGCTTCGCGCTGGCGCGCTTGGCGGCATCCACCATCATCAGCAGCTCGAAGAGGTTGTCGCTGGGCGGGAAGGTGCTCTGGACGATGAAGACCAGTTCGCCGCGCACGGTCTCCTCGAAGCTGGGCTGGAACTCCCCATCGCTGAACCGGCTGACGGAGACCTCGCCGAGCCGCTCGCCGGAATAGGCGGCGATCTTCTCGGCCAGGTACCGCGTGGCGGTGCCGCTGAAGATCTTGGCGGATTCGTACATGGCTTCCCGCGAAAGGGCTGCAAAGGTAGTGATCTCCGGGAGGTTATCAACGATCGTTGGTGGACCCATGGCACGGGGGTGGCCGCGCCTTTGAGCGACCTTCGTGGCCGACCTCGTTCCGGATGCCCGCCCGACGCCCCTCCCCCACCGACGGTGAACTGGCCCTGCGCGTGCTGGCCGCCGTGCGCCGCGCCGGCCATGCCGGGGTCACCAGCCAGCAACTGGCCCTGCAGCTGGGCTTCCGCGACAAGGACCAGCGCTACCTGCTCTACGACGCCTTGGAGGCCCTGTTGGACGACGGTCGGATCCGGAGCGGCAAGAAGGGACGGTACATCGCGGCCGGCGGGGCCGACACCCTGGAGGGCTCCATCGACATCATCGGCAGCGGCGGCGGCTACGTGCGGCCCGACCCGGCCGGCGATACGGGCCAGGGCGACGTGTTCGTGCACCCCCGGAACGTGGGCACCGCGCTGCACGGCGACACCGTCCGCGTGAAGCTCACCGGTGGCCGCGGGTCGCGGCCCGAAGGACGGGTGGTGGAGGTGCTTCGCCGCCGGAGGACGGAATTCGTGGGCACCGTGCACCTGCGCCAGGGGCGGTTGATGCTGGTGGCCGATGACCAGCGGGTGCAACGCCCATTCCTGATCCCGGCCAACGAGGGCCGCGGGGCCCGCGAGGGCGACAAGGCCATCATCGCCCTGGGCGAGTGGAAGGATGCGCGCGACCTGCCGCGCGGCAGTGTGGTGCGGGTGCTGGGCCGGGCCGGGGAGCACCAGGTGGAGATGCACGCCATCCTGGCCGAGTTCGGCCTGCCGCTGGAGTTCCCCGAGAGCGTCCTCGCCGCGGCCGCCACGATCCCGGACGGGTGCACGCCCCAGGAGATCGCGCGCCGACGTGACATCCGGGGCGTCCCCACCATCACCATCGACCCGGAGGATGCCAAGGACCTGGACGACGCCTTGAGCGTGAGGCGGTTGGACAACGGTCATTGGGAAGTGGGCGTTCACATCGCCGATGTGAGCCACTATGTGCACCCCGGTTCCGTAGTGGACATGGAAGGGGCCGCGCGCGCCACCAGTGTCTACCTGGTGGACCGCGTGGTGCCCATGCTGCCCGAGCGGTTGAGCAACGACCTGTGCTCGCTCAACCCCCATACGGACAAGCTGAGCTTCAGTGCCATCTTCGAGCTGGACGACCGCGCCCGGGTGAAGGCCGAGTGGTTCGGACGCACGGTGATGCGAAGCCAGCGGCGCTTCGCTTACGCCGAGGCGCAGGCCATCATCGACGGGTCCCCGGGCGAGTTCGGCCCCGAGGTGCTCACCCTGCATCGGCTGGCCCAGGTGCTGCGCACCGACCGGATCGCCAACGGCGCGCTGGAGATCGGCGGCAACGAGGTGAAGTTCCGGCTGGACGAGAAGGGGCGGCCGATCGAGGTGTACGAGAAGGTGATGGGGCCGGCCAACTGGTTGATCGAGGAGTTCATGTTGCTGGCCAACAAGCGTGTGGCGGCCTGGGTGAACAAGCAGCGGAAGGGCGGAGCGCCCCCCTTCGTGTACCGTGTGCACGACCTGCCCGATGCCGAGAAGGTGGAACAGCTGCGCGCGCTGGCCCGCAGCTTCGGTCACGAGCTCAGCGTCGGCAAGGGCGAGGACCTGCCGCACGCGATCAACCGGCTCCTGCGCGCCGTGAAGGGCCGCGAGGAGGAGAACATCATCAAGCAGGTGGCCATCCGCAGCATGGCCAAGGCCATCTACAGCACGGACAACATCGGCCATTACGGGCTGGCCTTCGAGCACTACACCCACTTCACCAGCCCCATCCGCCGCTATCCGGACCTGCTCGTGCACCGGGCCATGGCGCACTACCTGGGGGGCGGTCGCCACCTGGACAAGGAGGCCCTGGAGGTGAGCTGCCGGCACAGCAGCAACATGGAAAAGCGGGCGGCCGACGCCGAACGGGCGAGCATCCGGTACAAACAGGCCGAGTATCTGCTGGCCCGGGTGGGCGAGCGTTTCGAGGGCACCATCAGCGGGCTCACCAACTGGGGCATGTACGTGGAACTGAAGGCCAACCGCTGCGAAGGCATGATCCCGCTGCGTGAACTGCCGGGCGATGCGTACCGGTTCGATGCCGAGCGCTATCTGGTGGCCGGGCTGCGCACGGGTCGTCGGTTCCGTCTGGGGGATGAGGTCGCCGTCCGAATCAAGGCGGTGGACATGGACCGCCGCACCGTGGACCTGGTGCTGGACGAGGAACGCGCGGCGCGCGGCACCGCGAAGGGCCGGACTAAACGAGCTTGAGGCGGCGGGACAGGTCGTCCTTGTAGCTGCCCCCGATCGGGATCACCTTCTTGTCGTTCTCCAGGATCAGGTTCGGCTGCTCGATGGCCACGATCTTGTCGATGCGCACGATGAAGGACCGGTGCACCCGGGCGAACTCGCTCTCGGGCAGCTTGCTCTCGATGTCCTTCATGGTGCTGTGCACCGTGTAGCGCGCATTGAGCGTGTTGATCACCACGTAATCCTTCAGCGCCTCGATGTAGTAGATGTCGCTGATGCGCAGCTTCACCAGGCGGCTGTTGCTCTTGACGAAGAGCAGGTCGTTGGCGCTGCCCTGGTTCTCCACCAGATTGAACAGCAGGTCGCGCTCCTTGAGCACCTCGGCCTCCTTCTTGTGCTTGTACAGCGCCATCTCGATCGACGTGTGGATGTCGATCTCCTTGAAGGGCTTGATGATGTACCCGTAGGGCTGGGTGACCTTGGCCTTGTTCAGGGTGCTCTCATCGGCATAGGCCGTCAGGAAGATCACCGGGATGTTGGTCTCCTGGCGGATCTGTGTGGCGGCCTCGATCCCGTTCATCTCCCCCTTGAGCATGATGTCCATGAGGATGATGTCCGGCTGTGCTTCGACGGCAAGCTTCACGGCCTGTTCGCCCGTTGCAGCGGCGCCCACGACATTGTAGCCCAGCTTCTTGAGGCTGTGCTGGATGTCCTTGCTCACGATGCTTTCGTCCTCAACGACCAGGACATTGGTCTGGGCCATGTGCGCGCGCTACTTGATGCGATCAAAAGTAAGGAAATACCGCACCCCGGGGCCGCTGTGGCGTTCCAGGCGGGCGTCGAGCTGTTCGCTCAGGGTGGCCACGAGCTGCAGTCCGAGGTTCGAATCGCGTTCGGCGTCGAAGCCCTCGGGCAGCCCGATCCCATCATCGGCCACCTCCACGGTGACGCGCCCGTCGCGGCTGGACAGCGCGATGGTGATGACGCCCGCCGCGTCGTCCGGGTAGCCGTGCTTGAGGGCATTGCTGATGAGCTCGTTGAGGATGAGCCCGCAGGGGATGGCCTGGTCCAGCACCAGCTCCACGCGCTGCAGATCGGTGCGCAGCTCGACCTTCCCGCTCAGGCTGTAGCTCAGCACCAGATTGCGGGCCAGGCGATCGATGTACGTCGACAGGTCCACGCTGCTGAAGGTCTTGTTCTGGTACAGGCTCTCGTGGATGAAGCTCATCGAGCGGATGCGGTCCTGGCTCTCCCGGATGAGGTCGAGCATGCGCGGATCGTGCCCCACGTAGGCGGTCTGCAGATTGAGGATGCTGCTGATGATCTGGAGGTTGTTCTTCACGCGGTGGTGCACCTCCTTGAGCAGCACCTCGTTCTCGCGCAGGCGTTCGATCAGCTGGCGCTCGGCCTCCTTCTTGTCGGTGATCCCATAGGCCAGGCAGCTGATCTCGGCCACCTGTCCGTCCACCCGGATGGGGTTCAGGAAGTTCTCCACCCAGCGCGTACGGCCGTCGGTGTCGTGCATCTCCACCTCGAACTGACGGGGCTTGCCCTTCATGGCGGCCTCATAGTGCGTGCGGATGGACCGGCGCTCGGCAGGGGCCACGCGTTCGAGCATGTGCTCCAGGAAGGCGTCGCCCACCCGCGGGGTGTAGCCGAACGCCTCCGTGCTGCTGTCGCGGAAATGGTCGTTCAACGAGGTGATGCGGAATTCCCGGTCAAGGGTCCACACCATCATGTTGGCGCTGTTCTCGAAGATGGCGGTGAGACGGGCGGCCTGGTCGCGCACGGTGCGTTCGGCCAGTTTCTGCTCGGTGATCTCGTGCCCCACGCCGAAGACCTCGCGCACGCGCCCATCGGCGCTGAACACCGGGCTCAGGAAGACCTCATTGCTCACATACCGCCCCTGTGCATCGGTGAGCTCGGTCTCGAAGCGGAGCGGCCTGCCGGTGAAGGCCACGCGGTATTTCTCCTCCCAGAACGCATGGTACGCCTCGCTCGCGAAGCGCCGGCGGGGGATGTTGCCGTCGCGGTTGATCTCCGGGCGTATGCCATGGAGGCGTTCGATCATCCGCGCGTAGCCCTGGTTGAAGCTGGTGAGGGCGATGCGCTCGTCCACGCTCCAGAACATGTGCTCGCTGCTCTCGAATAGCGCGCGCAGCTTGGCCTCCTGCTTCTCCACGAGCCCGCGGGCCTCCTGCTCGCGGGTGACATCCCGGAAGATGCCGCGCGTGGCCACTGGCCGTCCGTCGACCCGGCGCACGTTGCGGTTGCCCACCACGGTGATGCGCCGGCCATCCTTGGCCAGCAGCACCGTGGTGATGGTGCCGCCCGGATCACCGGCGAAGGCCTCCTCGAACTGGGCACGATACGCATCCCGATGGTCCGGATGCACCACGTCCCATACCGTGAGGCCCGCGATCTCCTCGGCGGTGTAGCCCAGTGTGTCGCGCCAGGCCCTGTTCACGTACTCGAAGCGCCCTTCCGAGGTCACGCTCTGGATCAGGTCCGTGGCGTTCTCGAACAGGTCGCGGTATCGCTCCTCGCTGGCCCGCAGTGCCTCCTGGTCGCGCTTGGCGTGGGTGATGTCGCGGCTTACGCCCATGCTACCCAGCAGCGAACCCTGCTCATCGTACAACCGCGATGCGGCCAGGAAGGTGAGGAAGACCTCGCCGCGATGATCGATGTTGTGCACCTCGCCCGCGAAGGCGCCGTGCGCGTTCAGTTCGGTCTGGATGCGCACATGCTCCTCCTCCCGGGCATAAAGCATGCGGGCGGGACGTCCGAGCACCTCCTCCGCCTCATAGCCGAAGCGCACCATGGCCGCCGGATTGAACTCGGTGATGAGCCCGGCCTCGTCCACCGCGATGATCATGTCCAGGGAACTGTCCACCAGGCTCCGGGCGAACCGGCGCGAACGCCGCAGTTCGTCCTGTGTGCGGCGATGGTCCATGATCTCCTGCCGCAGCACGCGGTTCACCTCCTCGGCCATCTGGGCGCGCAGGCCCGCATGCATCGTGGCCCGCATGCGTTCGGCATCGCGCAGGTGCACCTGAACGGCCGGAGCGCCTTCGTGGAACGTGCGGGAGGTGGACAGGAGAACGCTTGACCGTGAGCCGTCGGCCCGCACCAGGTCCAGTTCCACAGGCGCCCCCTCCCCATCGCGCCGTGCATCGGTCAGACAGCCGGACAGCACGGAACGCTGGGCGGGGTCGACGGCATCGGCGAGGACCGCGCCGGTGCTGGGTGCGCCCAACAACAGGTCCGCGGCGGGATTGCCATAGCGCACAACACCGTCCTGCACGATCAGGATGCCCTCGGGGGCATGCTCCACAAGGCGGCGGTAGTTGTCCAACAGCGCCTGCTGTTCCAGCTCGGCCTGCACCTGGGGCGACCGGTCGATCAACGTGCCGGCGATGGTGGTGATGCCTTCCTCGGTCCGGTCGAGGTAGACGTTCTCCAGCACATGCACGGTGCGGCCGCTGTAATGGCGCAGGCGGATGGTGTGGTTGATGAGGTGACCGCGCTCGGTGAGTTCGCGCAGGTAGTCCGCGCGGTCCACCTCGTTCAGGTACAGCACGGTGGCGTTCACGCGCATCAACGCATCGCGATCGGGATAGCCCAGGATGCGGGCCATCGAGGCGTTGCACTCCAGGAAGCGCCCGTCCAGCGTGGTGCGGAACACCCCGGCCATGTTGCGGTCCACCAGGTCCTCGTACTGACGCCGAAGGTCCAGGTAGGCCTTGGCCAGCTCCTGGGTCCGTGACGCGTCCGCTCCGGCCGTTCCGCTCATCGGGTCGAACTTACACAGGCGGTGGTCGATCGCGCCTGCGTTCGATCAAGGGGCGTCGCCTCCGCTCTCGAAGGGCGGCGGCACGCGGGTGCCATCGATCTTCACCTCCTGGCCGTCCTTGTAGCGGATGGTGATCAGCAGCTGCCCTTCGGGCGACCAGTGCTCGAAATCGCCCTGCTGAAGGCCCATCGCATAGCGACCCTCCAGGCGCAGCTGACCGTTGGGCCACCACCACCGATGCCGTCCGTTGGGCTCACCGCCCACGAAGGAGCCCTCGAAGCTGCGCTTGCCGTTCTCGTACGTATGGCGCCACTCCCCTTCCTTCAGCCCGTCCTGGTAAGCACCCTCCTCGGTGTGGTCGCCCACGCGATAGAACCACGCGCCCTCGCGCTTGCCGTCGATGAACTCGCCCTGCGTGATCACGTGGCCCTCTTCGTCATATTCCACCGAGGCTCCATCCTCCCGGCCTTTCCGGTAGTTCTCCTCACGGTGCAGCTTGCCGCTCTCGTAGAACCACTTCCAGAGGTTCTGGGCCTGGCCCGCCTGGTAGCGCCCCTTCTGCTCCACGGCACCGCTCCGGTGGAAGAAGGTCCACTCCCCTTCCCGTTTGCCGTCCTTGTACTCGCCTTCAGCGCGCTTCTCACCGGTCACGTAGTACTCCGTCCAGCGACCCTGGGGCACACCGCGTTCATCCACCGGGCCCTCGCGCATCAGGCGGTCATCGGTGAAGATGGCCGCGGACCGCACCTGGCCCTGCTCGTCGTACTCACGGAACAGGCCTTCCCGGGTGCCTTGCTTGCTGTAACTGCCGATGCTGGCCACGCGCCCGTTGGGGTGATAGGTGTTCTTGATGGTCAGTGTCATCGCCGCGCGTGAGCCGGTGTCCACCTGGTCCTGGTCGTACTTCACCATCTGCTTCAGGCTGCCGCTGGCGTCGTACTCCTTGTAGATGCCCTGCCGCTTGTCGTCCACATAGGTGCATTCCCATTTCACCCGGCCGTTGGCATGGAACTCCTTCCAGGGTCCCTGCTTGAGCCCGGCGTCGTCGATGCGATTGATGGCCTCGCGCTTGCGGAGCATGCCGCCACCGTAGCTCAGCAAGGCCACCAACCGGCCGTCCTCGGCATACTCGTAGCCCCTCCCCTCCTCCTTGCCGGCCACGAAGGGCACCACCTTGTGCACCTGTCCGTTCGCGTGGTAGTAGGTGCTGTTGCCTTCGCGCACATCAGCCACGAAACGTTCTTCGCTCACCAGGGCCCCGGTAGCAT
Organism: Flavobacteriales bacterium; assembly: GCA_016788285.1. Taxonomy (GTDB): domain Bacteria; phylum Bacteroidota; class Bacteroidia; order Flavobacteriales_F; family PHOS-HE28; genus PHOS-HE28. The sequence goes on along the minus strand of JAEUSW010000038.1, from coordinate 11,014 downwards.
CGTACTTGCGCTGCGCGCCGTTCTTCCGGCCTTCGGCATACTCGATCGTGGAACTGAGCCAGCCCTCCGGCGCATAGAACTTCCACAGGCTGTCCAATTGGAACCGTTCGCGGCCGCCCTCGGAGCGCAGCACGCCGTTCTCGTAATAGGTCTTCCAGTAGCCCTCGGGCTTGCCATCCACCAGCATGCCCTCGCTGCTGATGGTCCCGTTGGCATGGCGGTATTGGGTGAAGCCGTCCTGAGCGGTCGACACAAAGGTGCCGCAGATCAGCACGGCGACAACGATCATCCGGTACAGGGCACGTATCCCATGAACACTCTCTTTAAAGAGAATAGATGATATAGTAGGGGCTGTGGACACGGTGGATGATCGGTGGGCCGTCCGCTTGCACGAACGGGTTATCAAAAGTAGTTCACCGCGACGGGCTGCTTTGTGGATGGTCGGTGCTGCGCTGACCCGCGGTGGGCCTGGAACAAGCATCGGTCATCCACGATCGTGGAGAACGTCGGCCAGCGGCATGGTTGAAAACCCACGGTCCGCGAACGGGTCCGTTCCGGTGGGATCCCCGGTGCACAACCGGGTAGAAGATCCGTTTGCTGTTGACGATCCCCTGGCGTATGGCGACGTGGACAACTCGCAGGGGATAAAAGTTGTTGGTCGATCATCCACAACGTTCGACCACGATCGACGATCGGATCGTGTACAAGTGGCCCGGGGTATCTTTGAGGCATGGCACAACACATCGCCGTGGGCAGCGATCATGCGGGCGTGGACCTGAAGCACGCGGTGAAGGAGCACCTTCGGGCGCGCGGGGTGGAGGTGACCGACAAGGGCACGCATGTGCGCGAGAGCGTGGACTATCCGGACCATGCACATGCGGTGGCCGCCGCCGTGGCGGGCCATCAGGCCGACCTGGGCATCCTCATCTGCGGCAGTGGCAACGGGGTGGCCATCACCGCGAACAAACACCGGGGGGTGCGGGCGGCCCTGGCCTGGCTGCCCGAGCTGGGCCGGTTGGCGCGCGAGCACAACAACGCCAACGTGCTGGCCCTTCCGGCCCGGTTCATCGATGTGGAGCAGGCCCTGGCCGTGGTGGATGCCTTCCTCGATGCCCGCTTTGAAGGAGGCCGTCATCAGGTGCGGGTGGAGAAGATCGAACAGGCATGAGGCGGCTCCTCGGGTGCGTGCTCCTTGCCTTCGTGCTGCCGGGTGCCGCACAGGCCCAAGTGGACAGCGTGGCCCTGCGGTACGCTTCCACCATCACGGCGGCGGACCTCATGCGGCATCTGGGTATCCTGGCCAGCGATGCCTATGAGGGCCGCGAGGCCGGCCAGCGCGGGCAGAAGATGGCCGCGGATTACCTGCGCGAACAGTTCCAGGCCTTTGGGATCCCCGAAGTGCCCGATGGTGCGGGCCGCGGCATCAAGCAGGGCTACTTCCAGCCCTTCGTGCTGGAGGTTAGGCGCCCCGGTGGCATCGTGGTGATGGTGGCCGGCAAGCCGTTCCGCTACCTGGAGGGGATGTTCTACTTCAATGAACGGTTGGAGCAGGAGCTGCGCGTGGAACAGGCGCTGCTGGTGTGCGCACCCGCCGGGCTCCCTCCGGACACCGCGCTGCGCGGCCAGGACCTCAAAGGGAAGGCCCTGGTGGTGGTGGACCGCGGGTCGAGCGGGACCTCCCCCCTGGCCACCATGAGCGCATGGACCGCGGCCGCCGAGCAGGCCGGGGCCTCGGTGCTCTTCTTTGCCACACCGTCCTTCGAGGAGCTCCGCAGCACCTACGGCCATCAACTTTCCAGTGCGCGCATGCGGCTGGCGGGCGATGAAGGTGAGCGTGCCCGGCGGCGGCCCGAACGCCCGGGCGCGCTGCAAGTGATCGTCGCAGGACCGGCCCTGCGTGACGCCTTGCTGGACCGCGCGGGTTGGACGCAGGCCCGCCTGGTGAAACGGGCCCGTCGCCGCCCGGTCACGGCCGCGTTCCCACCGGACCTGGTCCTGAGCGCCACGCCGTTGCGCAGCGAGCTGATCAGCGAGAACGTGCTGGCCTATGTGGAAGGCCGCGACCTCAAGGACGAGCTCGTCGTGGTGACCGCGCATTACGACCACATCGGGAAGGATGGCACCGAGGTCTACAACGGGGCCGATGACGACGGCAGCGGCACGGTGGCGCTGTTGGAAATGGCCGAGGCGTTCGCCCGCGCCAAGGCCGAGGGCCAGGGCCCGCGCCGCAGTGTGCTCTTCATGCCGGTGAGCGCCGAGGAGAAAGGCCTGCTCGGTTCGCAGTACTACAGCGAGCATCCGGTGTTCCCGCTGGACCGGACGGTGGCCGACCTCAACATCGACATGATCGGGCGGCGGGACAGCGCGCATGCCACCGGTGCACCCTATGTGTACGTGATCGGCAGCGACCGCATGAGCACCGAGCTGCATGCGATCAACGAGCAGGCCAACCGCACCTACACCGCGCTGGAGCTCGACTATACCTATAACGCGCCCGACGACCCCAACAAGTACTACTACCGGAGCGACCACTACAACTTCACGCGCAACGGGGTGCCGGCCATCTTCTACTTCAGCGGCGTGCACGAGGACTACCATGGCCCCGGGGATGAGGTGGAGAAGATCCTGCCGGACCTGCTGGAACAGCGCACGCGGCTGGTGTTCCATACGGCGTGGCTGCTGGCGAACCGTGCGGAACGGATCGTGGTGGATCGCCCCGAGGGGGGCAAGTAGGACCTAGGACGCCTGGGCCGGCTCGGCGAGCAGGTCCTGCAGGAAGCGCTCGAGGTTGCGCTTGTAGTGTGAATAGTGCTCGCCGGTCCCCGGCCCGTAGAAGCCTGTGCGGATGCGCCGCACCTTGCCCTGGCGGTCGATGAAGATGCAGGTGGGGTAGCTCATCACGTGGTCCAGGAAGGGCAGCTTGGCGCTGGCGACCTCTTTGTTGGCATTGCCTGCGTACACGATGGGATACTTCACCTGCAGGCGGTCGCGGAAGTGCTTCAGCGCAGCGATGGAGCGGGCCTCGTCCTCGTACTTCTCGAAGGCGATCGCGATCACCTCCAGGCCGGCGCTGTGGTATTCGGCGTACAGCTCGTCGAGCAGAAGGGTCTCGTCCACGCAGTTGGGGCACCAGCTTCCCATCACCTGCACCATGAGCACCTTGCCCGCGAACCGCGCGTCCTTGGGGCTCACCTCGCCGCCATCGATGTCCGGGAACCGGAAATCCACCATGTCATGGCCCTCCTTCAGGAAGGTGAGCGAATCCGGGTCGCGCAGATGGAACTGCGGATCGCGCACCGCGATCCAGGGCTCCTGCCAATGGGTGCCGCTCCAGTAGCGGCCGATCAGGCTGTCGTTGCGCAGCTGGGCCTTGAACAGGAAGGCGTGCGAGCCGTCGAAGCAGGAGAGCTTCAAGGAGTCGCCGTCCACCACGCCCTCCAGGAAGCGGTAATCGCCCGTTTCGGTCCCGAAGGTGCCGGTGAGCTGTCCGTCGTGCTGGGTGAACAGGCCCAGGGCATCATAACCCTCCGGGGTGCCATGGCTGAAGTGGGTGCGCCACTGGCCGGAGAGGTCGCCCATGGGGCTGCCGGCGTGGCCGAACCGGTGTGCAGGGCCGCTGCGGGCGGTGAAGGCGATGCGGTAGTCGGGGCCCTTCAGGTAGTTGTGCCAATGTCCGGTGATGGTGCTGTCGTTCACCAGGCGCCCGCGGAACTCCGAATCGAACAGCGGCATGCGGACCCGGATCGAGTCGGCGTTCAGGGTGATGTCATCCACGGTGATGCGTTCCTCCCCATTGTGCACCACCATGCGCCAGGAGCTGCTGTCGTGCTGCAGGTCGAAGAGGAAGGGCAGCTCCTGGCCGTTCAGGTCAAGCGCCATGCGCCATGCGCCGGTGCGCGGTCCGCTGGGGCCGGGGTCGGCCCTGTGGGAACACCCCGCGCACCCCAGGGCGACGAGCAGCAGGATCTGGGCGGTGCGAAGGGCCATGGAAAGGCCGGCAAAGCTAGAAGCCTGCGCGGACCGACCATGGACGCTTGAGCCGGCCGCGGGGAAACCTACAGGTCGAAGGTGATCCCCTGCGCGAGCGGCAGCTTGGTGCCGTAGTTGATGGTGTTGGTCTGGCGGCGCATGTAGGCCTTCCAGGCATCGCTGCCGCTCTCGCGGCCACCACCGGTCTCCTTCTCGCCACCGAAGGCACCGCCGATCTCCGCGCCGCTGGTGCCGATGTTCACGTTGGCGATGCCGCAGTCGCTGCCCGACGCGCTCAGGAAGCGTTCGGCCTCGCGCAGGTCCAGCGTCATGATGGCGCTGCTCAGACCCTGCTTCACGTTGTTCTGGATGGCGATCGCCTCCTGCAGGTCGCCGCTGTACCGCAGCAGGTAGAGGATGGGCGCGAAGGTCTCCTCCTGCACGATGGCCATGTCCGGCGTGGCCTCCACCACGGCGGGCTTCACATAGCACCCGCTCTCGTACCCCTTCCCTTCCAGCACGCCGCCTTCCACGGCCAGCCGGCCCCCCTGCTCCTTCGCGGCCTTCAGGGCCTTCAGGTAGATGGCGACGGCGGTGGTGTCGATCAGCGGGCCCACATGGTTGCGCTCGTCCAGGGGATCACCGATGCGCAGCTGCGCGTACGCGTTCACCAGCTTCTGCTTGAACGCGTCGTACACCGTGTCGTGGATGATGAGCCGACGGGTGCTGGTGCAGCGCTGACCGGCCGTGCCCACTGCGCCGAAGACGCAGCCGATCAAGGCCATGTCCAGGTCGGCCTTGTCGCTGATGATGATGGCGTTGTTGCCGCCCAGTTCCAGCAGCGAACGGCCGAGGCGCTCACCCACGGCGGCCCCCACGGCCTTGCCCATGCGGGTGCTTCCTGTGGCGCTCACCAAGGGGATGCGTCCATCGTGGCTCATCCATTCGCCCACTTCACGACCGCCATTGATCACACAGCTCACGCCCTCGGGCACACCGTTGCGCTTGAACACGTCCGCGGTGATGTGCTGGCAGGCGATGCTGCACAGGGGTGTCTTCTCACTGGGCTTCCAGAGGGTGACATCGCCGCAGACCCAGGCCAGTGCCGTGTTCCAGCTCCACACCGCCACCGGGAAGTTGAACGCGGTGATGATGCCCACGAGCCCCACCGGGTGCCATTGCTCGTACATACGGTGGTCCGGGCGTTCGCTGTGCATGGTGAGCCCATGCAGCTGGCGGCTCAGGCCCACGGCGAAGTCGCAGATGTCGATCATCTCCTGCACCTCGCCCAGGCCTTCCTGGTAGCTCTTGCCCATCTCATAGCTCACCAGTTTGCCGAGGGCGGCCTTGTGCCTGCGCAGTTCCTCGCCCAGCTGACGCACCACTTCGCCTCGCTTGGGTGCGGGCCAGGCCCGCCATTCGGCGAAGGCTTTCTGTGCGGTGGCGATCACCTGATCGTACTCGGCCTTGGTGGCGCCGCGGACCGCACCGATCAATGCGCCGTCCACCGGGCTGTGGCTCTGGAGCACCTCGCCACCACCGGGGATCCAATGACCACCCGTGGACACGCCGGGGTTCTGATCCTGTACGCCGAGGTCACGCAGCAGGTCGCCGATGCGCTGCGAAGGAAGGGTCATGGTGCTCATGGGGGTGGAAAAGGGCCGCAAAGGTAACCCGGGTGTGTCGGGCGCCGGTGCGCTCGGTCGGCCCCGCGGGTCCTTCCGAGCCGTCCGTTCCGGAAGGAATGCGCAACGCGCTGTTAATCAATAGATTAGCCCACATGCCGGGCGACCTCGCTGATCGCGCGCTAATGGCCGATCGGTGCCGAGGGATGGGTGCACCATTACAGAAGGCCATCGAGCGCAGCAGAACGAAGAAAACAGGCCATTTCAGGCGGACACCTTCCGAAAGAGGTACAAGGAGCTCGAAGTCGGCCGCGAGGTGAAAGCGCTCGCGAGGTTGGACCAGGTGCCGAGGAGCACCCCGCGGATCAGCGCCATCAGCGGACCATGCCCGCGGTATCGTTCGCTGAGCATGGCGATGTAGGGTGCGTCCAGCCACATGGGCCGCACCGAGATCAGCTCAAACCCGTGTTCTGTCGCAAGCCGCTTCACATCGCTCCGGCGGAAGTGGGAAAGGTGGCGCGGCACATCGTACGCAGCCCAAGCGCTGCCGTAGTGGTGCGCGTCCCAGCTTTCGCGATCGGGCACCGCGATCACCAAGAGCCCGTCGTCCGCGGTCACGGCATAGAGCCGTTTCAATGTACCGCGCAAGTCGGAGAGGTGTTCCAGGACGTGCCAGAGGGTGACGACATGGAACTGCTCGCGTCCGGGCACTTGGTCCAGCGAGGGCACCACGGGGATCGCGTGGTGGGCAATGGCTTGTTCGCGGGCTTTCAGGGCAGGCTCCACCCCGGTTACCAGGTACCCCTTTCGCTTAAGGTGACCGAGGAACTCACCCGTACCACACCCCACATCCAACACACGGCCGTTGGTGCGATGGGTGGCAACGAGGGCATGTTTGCGGGCAAGTGCCCATCGACGGGCCACCTGGTACAGTCGATCGGCAAGGGTGCGGCGGCTGTTGCTGTGGCTGATGTAGTCCTCACTCTCGTAGTACCGTCCGATGGCGGTTAGGCCGGGTCGCGGGTTGGTGAACCGGAACCCGCATGTCGCACAATCGACCAGATGGAAGTGCTCGTGGGAGATGGAGTGGTCCTCGACCTCCAGCGCGGGCCGGGGATCTCGCGCCTCACAGAGGGGGCAGCGGTCCAGGGTTTCGTGGTGAGGCTGTTCCACGTGGAACGATCGATCGGTCATCGGCCCATGTAAACGAGCAAGACACTGATGTCCGCGGGAGAAACCCCGCTGATCCGGCTGGCCTGCCCCAGAGTGCTTGGACGCACCCGGTCCAGTTTCTGCCGCGCCTCGATGCTCAGCGAGGTCAGCTTTGTGTAGTCCAGGTCCACATCCAGGGGAACATGGTCCAGGCGGTTCATGCGTTCCGCCAGATCGCGTTCACGCACCAGGTAGCCCTCGTACTTCACCTGGATCTCCACCTGTTCGATGGCCTCCTCGGCCAGGTCACCTGCCTCGTTTCGCCAGTCCTCTCGCCGCTCGAACAAGGGCTCCAGATCGGCATACGTGAGCTGGGGTCGGGTGAGGAGATCGAACAGCCGGGTGCGCTGCTTTACGGGTGTGGTTCCACGTGGAACGATCACCGCGTTGGCGGCTTCCGGGGATGGGTTTTCTGCCTTGAGGCCGTCCACCAAGGCCTGGCCGAGCCGCTGCTTCCGCTCCACGCGGCGAAGGCGATCATCGTCCGCCAAGCCCAGGTCGTGGCTGCGTGGTGTCAACCGCAGGTCGGCGTTGTCCTGTCGCAACAGGATGCGGAACTCGGCTCGGCTGGTGAACATCCGGTAGGGTTCCTCCGTGCCCTTGGTGATCAGGTCGTCCACCAACACCCCGATATAGGCCTCGTCCCGGCCCAGGATGAAGGGGTCCTGCTCGTGCAGTTTCAGGTGGGCGTTGATCCCAGCCATCAGGCCCTGGCACGCGGCCTCCTCATAGCCGGTGGTGCCATTGATCTGCCCGGCGAAATAGAGGCCCTCCACCAGTTTGGTTTCCAGCGTATGCCGCAGCTGGGTGGGGGGGAAATAGTCGTACTCGACCGCGTAGCCGGGCCGGAACATGCGGGCGTTCGCGAAACCAGGGATCTTGCGCAGGGCGGCCAGCTGAACCTCTTCGGGAAGACTGGTGCTGAACCCGTTGATGTAGGTCTCCACCGTATCCCAGCCTTCGGGTTCCACGAAGATCTGGTGGCGGTCCTTGTCGGCGAAGCGGTCGATCTTATCCTCGATGCTGGGGCAATAGCGGGGGCCGATGCCCCGGATCCGGCCGTTGAACATCGGACTGCGGTCGAAGCCGGTGCGCAGGATGTCGTGCACCTCGGGGCTGGTGTAGGTCATCCAGCAGCTCAGCTGCCGCTGCAACGGCCTGGTGGCGGGGGAGTAGCTGAACTTGGCCGGGCGTGCATCACCCGGCTGCTCTTCCATCGCACGGTGGTCGATGCTGCGGCCATCCACCCGGGGCGGCGTTCCGGTCTTCATGCGGCCGGCCTCGAAGCCCAGTTCCACCAGCTGCTCGGTGATGCCGTGGCTGGCCTTCTCGCCGGCCCGTCCGCCGCCGAGTTGGCGCTCACCGATGTGCATCACCCCGTTCATGAAGGTGCCGCTGGTGAGCACCACAGCACGGCAGGCGATGCGCATTCCCAGGCCGGTGACCACCCCCACCACACGCCCGGCCGCCACCTCGATGTGTACCACGCTGTCCTGCCAGAAATGGACATTCGGCGTCTGCTCCAAGAGGCGGCGCCATTCCGCAGCGAAGAGGTTGCGGTCGTTCTGGGTGCGGGGGCTCCACATGGCGGGGCCTTTGCTGCGGTTCAGCATGCGGAACTGCACGGCGCTGCGGTCGCTCACCAGGCCACTATAGCCACCCAGCGCGTCGATCTCACGGACGATCTGGCCCTTGGCCACACCACCCATGGCGGGGTTGCAGCTCATCTGTCCGATGACGCCCATGTTCATGGTCACCAGCAGCACGCGCGAGCCGAGGTTGGCTGCCGCTGCGGCCGCTTCGCAGCCGGCATGACCGCCGCCCACCACCACCACGTCGTAGGTGTCCATCGTGCTCATGGAGTGATCGTGGAAAACCCGGTGTGTTCCACGTGGAACGATCGTGGAAAACCCAGAGCTCTCTCGTAGGGTCCGCACCCTGTAAGGGGCTGCCGTGGAGTGTCTTGAAGCCGGTGGATCAACGGCTGTGGTAGAAAAGGAGGCTGGCCTTGGCCAGCGTGTTCGCGTTCAGGGTGTAGCCCACCAGGGCGGGGCTGGCCTGGGCGTCCAGGCCCAGCTTCTCCACCCCTAAGGCATGCACCGTCACCACGTAGCGGTGGGGCCCATGGCCCACAGGCGGGCAGGGACCCCCATAGCCCTGGCCCCCGAAATCGGTGCGGCCCTGCACGGCCACCGAAGGCATGCCCGGCATTCCCGGGGTGCCGGCGCCGGTCGGCAGGGTGGAAGTGCTGGCCGGCAGGTCGAAGACCACCCAGTGCCACCACCCACTGCCCGTGGGGGCGTCAGGGTCGTACATCGTCACGGCGAAGCTCTTCGTGCCGGCGGGGGCGTTCGCCCAGCTCAGCTGTGGGCTCTGGTTCTTGCCCGTGCAGCCGAAGCCGTTGTACACCTGCTGGTCGGTGGCCTGGCCGCCCAGATCGGTGCTGGTGAGGGTGAAGGTCTGGGCCGCAAGGGCGCCGCTCAACAGAAGCGGGGCCAGGAGCAGGGCGCTGCGCATGGGGTCGGAATGGATCCCCGAAGGTACTTCGCTGCGCCGAAGGCTCACGGTGCGTCCATCCGCCACCAGGTGACGCTGCGCGGATGGAGGACCACACTGTACAGGAAGGCGCCGATCAAGCTGCCCATGGCGATGCCGGTCATAGCGAAGAGCAGGGTGAACACATCGGTGATGGCCCCGGCGCCCGTGGCCAGGCCGGTGACGCTGCGCAGGCCGAAGCTGCCCGGGGCCAGCAGCCAAAAGGCAGGCAGCAGGGTGACGATGGCCGGAGGTCCGGCGAAGCGGAACTCGATCACCAGGGCGGTGATGGTCATGGCCGCCGCACCGAAGAACGCGGTGCTGGCGCCATCGATCAGGCGACCACTGAGGGCCTGCGCCGCATAGGCCGCCACGGCCGTCACCAGCATCCAGCCGAAGGAGGCGCGGTTGCTGCTCTGGTGCACATGCAGCCCCACGGCGAACAGCAGCACCCCCAGCCACGGCAACGCGGCGTTGATGCGGCCGGGCCATTGGGGCAGGTCCACGGCGCTGTCCGGATGCTCGAACAGGCCGATGCCGCCCACCACGCCGAAGGCCAGCAGCACCAACTGCGCGAAGCCGGCCACCAGACGGCTGGCCCCGCTGATGGTGTTGCTGTAGGCCAGCTCGATCACGGCCACCGTCAGGGTCAGGCCCGGCAGAAAGGTGATCAGGGGGGGGATCAGCAGGTTGGTCGCACGTTCCGGGAAGCCCAGGTGAAGGGCGTAGGCCACCGCGGCGCTCAGCACGAACGAGGCCACCACGGGGGCCACCACGGCCCAGGCGGGACGTTTCCGCACACCGTGCATCAGCAGGGCGCAGGCCAGGGCCAACGCCGTGCTGAGGGCCAGCCCATGCAGGGTGGGGCGCAGCAGTACGGCCACCCCGATGCTGGTGAGCAGGTAGCCGCCGATGGAGCCCCAGGCACCGTACCGGTGGGGCCATCGCCACACGGCCTCCAGGCGCTCGAGCCCGGAGGCGGGGTCCAGCAGGCCCTGCCGGGCCTCGCGGGCGATCACCAGCACCTCCTCGATCTGGTCGAAGCGCAGGGTGCCGATGCGGTAGGGCCCCGTGGCCAGGTCCACCTTGTGCTGGCCACCCTCATCCAGCTCGAGGAAGAGCACCGTGGGCAGCACGAAGGCCGTGAAACCCTGCACCCCGTGCGCCCGGGCGATCAACCCCAGATCACGCTCCACGAAGGGTGCCGCGTTGCCGGCCGCCAGCTCCGCCTGCCCCAGTCGCGCCAGAAAGCGCAGCAGGACCTCGCGGTCCACCGGGGGTGCGGGTGTGGCCATGGGTCGAAAGTAGGGGAGGGGCGGTGCGTGTTGAGCGATCAACCACAGATGAACACTGATGCACACAGATGGCCGCGTGGCGCGAACGGGAGATCGCTCGTTCGGGGGCCGTTCGGGCAGGAGGAGCGGGAGCCCTATCAGGCTGTGGCCCTTCCTGACCGTGCGGTCGAACGAGATCGGGCACGGATGCACACGCATGGCGGTTCCGCGGTGGACCGGGTGGCGGCCGTATCAACGTCGAAGGGCCGCACCGGCGGCCCTTCGAGGGTTGGACAGCTATGGATCACTGCACAGGCAGATCCTGCTCGCCGCGCAGGCGCACGGGATCTTCCTGCGGGTCGCCGGGGCCGGTCCCTCCGGCGCCGCCTTGTTCCGGGG
>JAEUSW010000004.1 GCA_016788285.1 Flavobacteriales bacterium | reverse complement strand
CCGATGTGGATCGGCGGCCAGGCCGTGCTCACCAAGGACCAGCGGAAGATGAGCCCGCCGCACAAGCACGCGCACAAGCTGGGCGTGGCCCACTTCGGCGATGCGAAGCACGTGCGCGCCGCCATCGACGCGGCCCTGAAGGCCAAGCGCGATTGGGAGAACATGCCCTTCGAGGAGCGTGCCGCCATCTTCCTGAAGGCCGCCGAGCTCATCAGCGGGCCCTACCGCGCGGCCATCAACGCCAGCACCATGCTGGGCCAGGGCAAGAACGCCTTCCAGGCCGAGATCGACAGCGCCTGCGAGTTCGCCGACTTCCTGCGCTTCAACGTGGCCTACGCCCAGCAGATCTACAACGACCAGCCCATCAGCTCGCCCGGCGTGTGGAACCGTCTGGAGTACCGCGCGCTCGAGGGCTTCGTGTTCGCCTTGACACCGTTCAACTTCACCGCCATCGCCGGCAACCTGCCCGCCAGCTGCGCCCTCATGGGCAATACCGTGGTGTGGAAGTGTGCGGACACCCAGGCCTACAGCGCCCAGGTGATCATGGAGATCTTCAACGCCGCCGGGCTGCCCGGCGGGGTCATCAACCTCATCCACGTGGACGGTCCCACCGCGGGGGAGGTCATCTTCAAGCACAAGGACTTTGCCGGCATCCACTTCACCGGCAGCACCAAGGTGTTCCGCCACATCTGGCAGACCATCGGCAACAACCTGCCCCTGTACCGCAGCTACCCTCGCATCGTGGGCGAAACGGGTGGCAAGGACTTCGTGCTCGCGCACCCCACTGCCGACCCCAAGGTGGTGGCCACCGCCCTCAGCCGGGGCGCCTTCGAGTTCCAGGGGCAGAAGTGCAGCGCCGCCAGCCGCGCCTACATCCCCGAGAACATCTGGCCGCAGGTGAAGAAGGAGCTCCTCGCCGACCTCGCCGAGATGAGGATGGGCGACCCGCGCGACTTCAAGAACTTCATCGGCGCCGTGATCGACGAGAAGGCCTTCGACAAGATCGCCGGCTACATCGATGGGCTGAAGAAGGACAGGAAGAACATCACCATCATCGCCGGCGGCAAGACCGACAAGAAGACCGGCTACTTCGTCGAACCCACCGTGGCCGTCACGAAGGACCCGAAGAGCGTGACCATGTGCGAGGAGATCTTCGGCCCCGTGCTCACCATCTACGTGTACAGCACCAACCGCTGGATGGACACGCTGAAGCTGGTGGACGCCACAGGTGAGTACGCGCTCACCGGCGCCGTGATCAGCAACGACCGCGCGAGCATCGTGCAGGCCACCCAGGTGCTGCGCCATGCCGCCGGCAACTTCTACATCAACGACAAGCCCACCGGGGCCGTGGTGGGGCAGCAGCCGTTCGGTGGCGCGCGCGGTAGCGGCACCAACGACAAGGCCGGCAGCTACCTCAACCTGATCCGCTGGGTGAGCCCGCGCACCATCAAGGAGACCTTCGTGCCGCCCACCGAGCACGGGTATCCGTTCCTGGGGTGAGGCTGTCCACGATCGATCGTTGATCGGCAGGGGGGCGGCCTCACCGGGCCTCCCGTGCCACCATCCCACCTTCGCGGAGTGAAGGAGAAGCTGACCCGTGTGCTGCCCCGGAGCCTGCGCAACCGCTACGGCGTGGCCGTGCTGGTCCTGTTCGCGTGGATCGCCTTCTTCGATGAGTACGACCTGTGGACCACCTTCAAGCTGCGCCGCCAATTGGCCCGCATGAAGAGCGAGCAGGCGTGGTACCAGGAGCAGATCGGCGTCACGCGGCAGCACCTGCACCAGCTCACCAGCGACAAGCAGCTGCTGGAGAAGTTCGCCCGGGAGCGCTACCTCATGAAGCGCGACAACGAGGAGATCTTCGTGCTGGTGCCGGCCGAGGATTGACGCGCCATCAGAAGCGTGCGGCCACGCTCACCGTGATGCTGGTATTGTCCTGCACGGGACCATGGATGCTGTCGTAGATGGCGTCCACGCCGTGGAAGGTGCGCACCTCGGACCGCGCCCACACCTCGTCCACCACGCGCACATCGCAGCCCAGGGAATAGCCCATGGTGGTGAAGCCATGAACGGTGCCGGTGGAGAGGATAACCTGGTCCGGATCGGCATAGTGCTCGGCCCGGGCCACGAGCCTGACGCGCTCGCCCAGCTGCCGCCGCACGATGAGCAGCGGCGTCCACCAGGTCTCCAGGGGCCCCGTGCCACGCGCCTCCTGCACCCCGACGTCCACGCCCGCCTGCACGCCCCAGCCACCCCGGGTCCACGTGCCGAACAGGTTGCTGAAGGCGCGGTAAAGCCCCAGGCTGTCCGGCACGTCACTTCCGGCGAAGGTGCTCCAGTTCAGGGTGAGGCCGTCCTTCGGCCGCCACACGAGCTGCGTGCCCAGGCAGGGGGTGTCGTTCTGCACCCGACGGATGCGCTGCCAGCCATTGAGGTACACGGCCGCCACCTCCCACTTGGGATGGGCGGTCCAGGTGAGCTTCGCCCCGCTCATGTAATAGGGCGAGTTCTCTGCGGCGATGCTCCGCGTCAGGGTCCAGTTGTCGATCCCGATCGCGCTCTCCAGGCCGATGTGCGAGGGCATGATCCCGGCGTCGAGCCACAGCGTGCGATGGCGGTCCAGCGCCAGCCCCACCCGGGCTTCGAACACATGGCGCAGCAGGTCGGGCTCGGCGATGAGGTTGGCCTGCGCATAGGTGCCGGCCATCACGCCCAGGGCCGCCCGGGTCCGCGGCCGGTCATAGGCCACCTGCAGCAGGCCCAGGTTGAGGTCCACTTCGCTGTGCCGGTCGTACTGATAGAGGAAGCGGGGCCGCTCGTCGTCGCGGCTATGCCCGAAGTCGTAGGCGAAATACACATCCACGAACGCGGCTACGCGCAGGCCGCGAAGCGCGGTGCTGTCGGCCGGGCCCACCGCGTGCGCCGAGGCGCCGGCCAGTAGCCCGATCACCAGGCAGGCCGTCCGGTCGGCCCGCACCGCACGAGGCGCCGCGGTGCGGGTGCGGTCAATGGTGATGGCCTCCGGGCCCATGCACATGGCCATGTGCGATCTCGTCCGCGGTGGCCTCGCGCACATCGGTGATCTCCACCTTGAAATGCAGGGTGACACCCGCCAGCGGATGGTTGCCGTTCAGCACCACCTCACCGTCCTTGACCTCCACCACGCTCCACACCCGGTTGTCCGGTGTTTGGAACTGCATGCCTTCCTCGACGGTCTGCCCGCCGAACCGGTCCATCGGCACGCGCTGCAGCAAGGAGTGGTCCAGTTCGCCGTAGCCCTTGCCCGGCTCCACCACTACGTCCATCGCGTCGCCTTTGACGCGACCCTCCATCTGTTCCTCCAGGCCGGGAACGATGTTGCCGGCACCGTGCAGGTAGGCGAATGCATCGCGTCCCGCGCTGGTGTCCAGCAGCACGCCGTCCGGGTCATTAAGGGTGTAATGGAACGAGACCACGGAGTGCTTGCCGATCTGCATGGGGTTTGGATGAGGGGGCAAGGTACGCCGCCCCCTTTGAGCCCAGGCAGCCCCCCGTCAGGGCCCGGTCCGTCATCCCCGGGCCGATGCGCCCTGCAGGCCGCTACAGTTCACCGCTTCTCGAACCGGGCGGTGCGTACCAGCGCACCATCGGACACGCTCACCAGGTAAAGGCCCGGAGCAAGGCCGGAGACATCAAGTCCGTCGCCTTGGACCGGCACAGGCACCGCGCGGCCAAGGGCGTCCAGGACCCGGGCATCCGTGATGGGTGCACCGGACACCAGCCGGAGCCACAGCACCTCCGAGGCCGGGTTGGGGTACACCCGGAACGCGGCCTCCACGGCGGCCTCCGACAGGCCCACGGTGGAACAGTCCAGGGTGGTGGCCAAGCTGCTGTTGCGCGCCGTCACGAAGCTCTTGAGGCCCCGGATGGTCTGCTGCCCGCCTCCCCCGCCACCACCGCCTTGGACGGTGATGTCCGAAGTGATGTTGGTCGTGAACTGGGCCAGGGTGTACTGTTTGTTCGGATCGGCCGCCACATGGGGCTGGATCATGGTCACGATGGAGTCGATCCGGGGGTCGAGGTAGGCGTTCGTGAAGTTCTCCTTGGCCCAGCAATACTCGTTCAGGTAGTCCCTGTGGAACGGATCGATCGCCATCAGCCGGGTCATCAGGGGGCGGTTCGCGGCCACATAGGTGGGTGACAGCGTCAAGGCGTTCTGCCCTTGCGCGGGATAGCTGCCGAAGGCCATGTTCCCGTCCCAGTGGATCCACTGCCACTCGTCGTTGGTGGCATCGTGGTACAGGTAGTAGTTGCGCGCGCTGTGGATGTATGCGTCCAGGTTGCCGAACAGGTTGTCCAGCGCCAGGGAACGGAGCAGGTCATGCCAGTTCCAGCGCGCCGGGAAATTGGTCTCCAGGTAGGCGTCCGGCGCATTGTTCAGCATGTCGAGCAGGTCGAGCAGGTCGGACCAGTCGTTCACCGTTTCGTTCGTCTTCAGCTCGTACCGGTCCGCGTAGTCCGCCTGGTCGGTGCCGTACCACTTCAGGTCCGCTTCTGCAGCTCCCCCGCCACCGCCACCGCCCATCCCGAAGTTGTCCGCGGCCTTGAAGAGGTTGCCGGCGTCGTCGTCGATGTGGCGGTCCAGGAACTCCTTGTCCACGGCCTCCACCATGTTGTAGAAGCCCCACAGCGTGCCGTTCATGTGGATGTTCGCGTATTGCACGCGCGGCGCCCGGATGCCCTGCTCCTGGCAGTAGTCGAAGAAGATCTTCTCCCGCATGAAGGTGGGGTCGCTCCAACAATTGTTGAAGTGGAGCTTGGTCATGCCATGGAACTTCTGATCGCTCAGGTCATTGAGATCGAGCTTGAACGATTTCTTGTTGCCGGGATGGTTGTAGCTGCTGTTGCCCTTCAACGCCACGGACACGCTGTCGTAGGCCCAGGTCCCGGTCTGGTCGGTGATCGTCACACTGCCCATGAGCTCCTGCCCCTGGTCGTTGTTGTAGTAGGTGACCAGCGTGGTCCAGAAGTCCGGGTCGCTGAACGTGAGGTGCACCTCCACCACCTGATCGACGTCGAACAGGCTGTCGCTGGGGGCGGTCTGGGCGATGAGGGCGCTGGCGGCGAACGCGGCCGGAAGGGTGGTCAGGAGGCGCATACGGGAGCGGTGCGGATGGACCGCAAGGTGTGTTAAGACAGTGTTAAGTCAAGGAGGTTTGATCGGTCTCCTCGACGGAACGGGTCGTGGGCATGACCAAGCGGGCGATCACGGGGTCGGACATCGGTTGAACGCCGAACTTCGCCCCGATGGCACAGTCGAAGCTCTTCGGCGCCTTCCCCCCCGCCACACGGGAGCAGTGGGAGGCCGTGATCAAGAAGGAACTGAAGGACCGCGAGCCCGGCTCGCTGAACGTGCAGGTGGACGGCGCGGTGCTGCCCCCCTTCCACATGGCCGGCGAAGGGGCCCCGAGCGGCAGCCGGCGTCGCGGGGTGAAGCGCGACGGCAATCCCTGGCGCTGCACCATCGGGGTGGATGCAGCGGATGCCGATGCCAACCACAAGCTGCTCGAGGGTCTCATGGGCGGTGCCGATGCGGTGGAGGTGTACGGCAGGCTCACCGGCCTTTCACCCGTACTGGACGACGTTCTGCTGGGCGGGATCGACCTGCAGGTGGATGGGGAACCGGGCCTGTTCGGTCTGCTGCAGAAGCGCGCTGCTGAACAGGAAGTGGCGCCCACCGACCTCTGCCTTTGCCTCGGCCTGCCGCATGATGCGGATGTCAACGAACTACGGGACCACATTGCGAAGCACCCGCGCATCCGCCTCTTCAGCGTGAGCGATGGCGCTTCGCGGAACACGCAGGATGCCCTGCAACAAGGAAGGGCGCTGCTGCAGCGAATGCTCGATCAGGGCTACACCATTGACGACGCCTGCGCCCGCCTGCAGTTCCGCTTGCACCTCGGCGACGACCTCTTCCTGGAGGTGGCGCGGCTGCGCGCCTTCCGCGAGGCCTGGGCGGCCGTGGTGGACGAATTCACCCCCCAGCACGACTGCTCACACACCACATGGATCCAGGCCGTGGTCTCCTATCCGGATGGAACGAGGTCGGCGCATGAGAACCTGATCCGCGCCACGCTGCAGGCCGTCAGCGCGATCACCGGCGGCTGCGATGGGCTCACCATCCCCACCCCTGCCCTGCCCGAAGGCGAAGTGCTCGGCCGTCGCATCGTCCGCAACATCCACAACCTGCTACGTGACGAGAGCTTCCTGGGACGTGTGGCCGATCCGATCGGGGGGTCCTACACCGTCGAACAGCTCACCTCAATACTCGTCAAGGCGCTGACCGATAGGGAAAGCGCTGCCCAGCCAGCAGCCAGCAGCCAAGAGCCAGCAGCCATAAGCCAGCAGCCAGCAGCCAGCAGCCAAGAGCCATCAGCCAACGTTCCGAACAGAGAAGAGATCCCCCTCAAGTCCTTCTACACGCCCCTAGACACGGAAAAGCTAGAGCATCTGAACTATGCGGCCGGCATCCCGCCCTACCTGCGTGGCCCCTACGGCAGCATGTACGCCATCCGCCCGTGGACCATCCGGCAGTACGCGGGCTTCAGCACGGCCGAGGAGAGCAACGCCTTCTACCGCCGCAACCTCGCCGCCGGGCAGATGGGCCTCAGCGTCGCGTTCGACCTGGCCACTCACCGCGGCTACGACAGCGACCACCCCCGTGTGAAAGGCGATGTGGGCAAGGCCGGTGTGGCCATCAGCAGCGTGGAGGACATGAAGATCCTCTTCGACAGCATCCCGCTGGACAAGATGAGCGTGAGCATGACCATGAACGGCGCCGTGCTGCCCATCATGGCCTTCTTC
>JAEUSW010000350.1 GCA_016788285.1 Flavobacteriales bacterium | reverse complement strand
CCTGCTCGCCGACCACTTCATCCAGCAGGTCTGCACCGAACAGGGCATCGCCCCCAAGAAGATCGCCGACAAGGCCGTCAAGGAACTGCAGAAGCTGCCCTGGACCGGCAACGTGCGCGAACTGCGCAACGTGATCGAGCGCCTGGTGATCCTCTCCGGCAAGGAGATCTCCGAGGCCGACGTGAAGACCTACGCCACCCCACGCGGCTGAGCACCGCCTACCTTGGGCGGATGCGTGCCGCCCTTCTGGCCGTCCCGCTGCTCCTTGGACCGCCCCCGCCGGAGGCCTTGGCACAGGAGCCTCGCTTCCGCACCATCACCACGGCCGACGGGCTCACGGACAACGCCATCACCTGCCTGCTGGAGGACCGCGACGGCTTCCTGTGGATCGGCACCGAGCGCGGCCTGAACCGGTTCGATGGCAATCTCATACAGCCTGTCCCAGGCCTCACCGACCCCATCACCACACTGGCGGAGGACCACCAAGGCCGGCTGTGGGCGGGCACCCTGGGCAACGGACTGCTGCGCATCAGCGGCGGGCGCGTGGAGCGCTTCACCCGGCGTATGGACGGGTCCATAGGGCTGCCGCCCGAACGCGTGCACGACCTGCATCCCCTGCCCGACGGCCGCATCCTGGTGGCAGGCGCCCCCGTGGCGATCTGTCTTCTGGACCCCGAGCACGGCACCTTCTCCACCTGGGACGCCGGCGCCCCCCCGACCGTGGCGGGAACGGGACCGGTCACGGACACCTGGTGCCACGCCATCGTGCCGATCGACAGCGGCACCTTGTGGCTCGGCATGCTGAACTACGGGCGGAGCCTGGTGATCGATGCGCACGACCTTCGGGTGCGCCAGGTGCTGCACCTGGACCGGGAGGCCGGGCCCAATGCCACCAGCAGCCGGGCGGCCGTGTTGAACGGTGTGCTGTACTGCGCCGGCTGGCAATCGGGGATCGAACGGTACGCCATGGGCTCATGGGCGCAGGCGCCGGCGTGTTCCACGGCTGATGAAACGGCCGACCTCTGTGCATGGAACGGCCACTTGGTGGTGGCCGCCAAACGCAGCGGTCTGCTGATGATCGATCCCGCCACCGGTGACCGCACGGTGATCCGACGTTCGCGGTCGACCCTCGACGGCCTGCCCAGCGACCGGACCAACTGCCTGCTTGCCGACCGCGCCGGGCGCTTGTGGGTGGGCACTGCGGCCGGCCTGGCATGGCACGCACCGGCGGCCTGGCCCATGCGCATCCAGCCCCTGACGGCCGATGCACCGGACGACCTGGAAGTGCACGCCCTCGAACCCCTGGCCGAAGGCCGCGTCCGCGCGCTCACCAGCGCCGGCCTGGTGGTGGCGCCCGACAAGGGGCCCTCCCCTGCCGCTCAGGTGCCGGACGGCCTGGTCCTCACGCGGTGCTCCCCGCCCGGCCATGGGGTGCGCCTGCTGGGCACCGAGACCGGCCTGCTGCGGGTGGACGCCACCACCCTGGAACCCCTCGCTCCCTTCGTCAGGAACAGCGGCCCCGCCCGCTACGGTGGGCTCGATAATCAGTACCAGGTGCGCGGGGTGTTCGCCGACCGGTTGAACGGCGAGGCCGTCTGGGTCATAGGGGCACTGGGGTACGGCATCCATGTGTACCGCGACCGCGATGGGGAGCTGCTGCACGAAAAGGTCCCCGACCGGGGCACCGGGAACACGGGCCTGGCCCTGGTGCACGACCTCCGCCGCGACGCCCAAGGCCGCTACTGGGCCGCCACCGACGGTGGTGTGGTCCGCTTCGACCTGAAGGAAGGTGCCACGACGGTGTACGACCGGTCGGGCGATGCACCGTTGCACCATGCTCGTGCCGTGCACATCACCGGAGACTCCGTGCTGGTGCTGCTGCGCGATGGCCTGCTGGCCACCTTTGTCGGCGATCGCGTCACCGTCGCTCCCCGGTTCGCCCCCGAAGCGGTCTTCCTGGGGCTCACCACGGACCGCACCGGGCGATGCTGGATCAGCACCCCGCAGGGACCGGTGCGCTTCGATCCCCGGACCGGTGCCTGGCTGCGCGTGCCGATACCGGGGGCCGTGGCCCAAGAACCGGTGCAAGGACCCATCACCCTGCTCACGGACGGGCGGGTGGCCTTCGCCACCGGGCAGCATCTGCTCACCTTCGACCCGGCGGCGTTCGACACGCTCCCGGCCGTGCCCACGCCCTATCTGGTGGAGGTGACCAGCGGGGGCCGGGCGCTCCGACCCGACCAGGACCAGCTCCGCCTGGGATATCGCGAGGGCGTGCTGGACCTGCGCGTGAGCGCCCTGTCGCCCGATGGGTCGAAGCCTTTGCGCTTCCGCTACCGCCTGAACGGGGTGGAGGCCGACTGGCGCACGGCCGGTGCCGGTGAGCTCGTTCGGTACGCGGGCCTGCCTGTGGGCACGCACACGTGGTCGGTGCGTGCGGTGGACGCCTTCGGCCGCGAAGGGCCGGAGGCGCCGCTGCTCACCGTGCACGTCACCGGGCCCTTCTGGCAGCAGTGGTGGTTCTTCGCCCTCACCGCTGCACTGCTCAGTGCCGCGGCGCTCGCCTGGTCGCGCTACCGCCTGGCCCAGGCCCTGAAGCTGCATGCCGTGCGCGACCGCATCGCCAGCGACCTGCATGACGAGGTCGGCTCCTCCCTCAGCAGCATCAGCATCGGCGCCCGGCTCGCCGATCAGCTCAGCACCACCGACAACCCACAGGTGCGGGAGATCCTGGCCCGCATCGGCACCACCAGCAGCCAAAGCCTCCGCAGCATCAGCGACATCGTGTGGGCCATCGACCCCCGGAACGACCACGGGGAAGCGCTCGTGGACCGCCTGCGCCGCATCGCCAACGAGCTGCTCGAAAGCCACGGCATCGACGTCTCGTTCGTGGTGGGCCCTGGCGTCGATGCGCTGAGGTTGCCGATGAACACCCGCAAGGAGATCGTCCTCCTGTTCAAGGAGGCCATGCACAACGCCAGCAAGTACAGCAGGGCGTCCCTGGTGCAGGTCTCCCTGCATCGCCATCCCGGGGCTGCGGGTGCTTCATTGCACCTGAGCGTCAAGGACGATGGCCAAGGCTTCGACCCCGCCCTCCATTCCGATGGGCATGGGCTCGGCAGCATGCAGCGTCGCGCCGAACTGCTCGGCACGTCCCTCATCCTGAGCAGTGCGCCCGGCCTGGGCACCCTCGTGGGCGTGGAGCTCGACATCACGAGGATCCGCGATTGATGCCTGACGCCCGATACCGTCGCTTTGTACAAATCCTCCCGCCATGGTCCTTCGTCGATCCGCTCTCCTTGCGCTCCTGATGCCCGGACTTGCGTTCGCGCAACTGACCGAGATCGAACCGAACGAGAGCTTCGCCCAAGCCACGAACTGGACCTTTGGGCAGTCCATAAGCGGAAGTGAGTGCAACCCACCCAGCTTCGATGCCGACCATTTCCGCATCGTTCTTCCGCATGACGGGGTGATCACCTTCACGGTCACATCCCAGGGCAGCGGCCCGGCCCCCGGTAACCTCCAGTTCGCGCTGTTCCACAAGTCCGGTTTCTATGCGCAATACCACACCCTGCCCGGGACGACAAGCCCGACCACCCAGAGCTTTTCCCACAGCTGTCTGAGCGGGGACACGATGTTCGTGCGGGTCCAGGAGGACCTGGTGGGACCCAGTTCCTGCATCAGCTATGTCATGACGTTCACCGTCGACCCTGCGCTCTTTGCCAATGACATCCTGCCCAACGACGACTTCGCCAACCCGCAACCCGTGGCCCTCGGAACACCCATCGAAGGTCATTTGAACTTCCTGTATGACGGCACGATGGACGTCTATGGCGTCACCCTCCCCGAGGACGGTTCATTGCGGATCATCTCCGAGGTGGAACACGCCGACACCTCGACCACGGCCACCATGGAGATCTTCGTGAATGTCACCAACACGTTCCATTTACCGGTGGTCGGCGCCCAGGGCATGGCCGTCGCGGACACGCTGATCATCCCCTGCATCGCAGCGCAGCTCGTCACCGTACGCGTGCAGAACGGCAATGGGAACGCCTGCGGGTTGAGCTACAGGCTCCGGTTCGACCTCCTCCCGAACCCCTTCGCGAACGACCCTCTTCCCAACGACGACTTCAACAACCCCCAGCCCCTCGTCCTCGGCAGCGCGCACGAAGGCCACCTGGCCCATGTCGGCGACGCGACGAGCGACCACTATGGCCTGACGCTCCCGGATGACGGGACCTTGAGGATCATCGCGGAGGCCGGGCAGTATGACCCGTTGAGCACCGCCGCGATCGAGGTGTACGTGGACCAGTCGAATTCGTACGCGTACATCCCGGTCGGGCCTTCCTTCCTGGCGGAACCGGACACCTTTCTGGTCCCTTGCTTGCGGGCTGGGGCGCTCACCGTGCGGCTGCAGCCCGGACCGGTCCCCGGATGCGGCCTGGGTTACCGGGTCCGGTTCGACCTGATCCCACCGGCGTTCGACCATGATCCTGAACCGAACGAATCCGCCGCGGATGCCGTCCTGGTGCAACCGGATACCGACCAGAACGGACACATCACGTACCTCGGCACCAGCCCTTACGATCACTTCAAGCTGTGGAAAGGGTTCTCGGGCACCATGCGGCTGATCATCGCCTCCTCCACCGAGGGCCCCTCGCCCGCCTTGAACCTGTGGACGTTGAACGCCGGTCTCAACGAGAACGTGACCACCGGCGTCAATGGCGCCATCGCCTATGATACCGTGCTGATCACCACCGCGAACCCGGACACGATCATCCTCAGGGTGAGCGCGACCTCCAACCTATCCTGCGGTTCCTACAGGTTCCGCTACGAAGGTGCTCCGGTCGGCATCCATGAGGGTCGGGACGGGGCCGATGACATCGTGGTGCTCCCCAACCCTTCCGTCGATGGGCGCTTCACCCTTCGCTCTTCCGGGCCGGGGATCACCGGGGTGACCGTTCAGGACCTGAGGGGCGGCCTGGTGGACACGAAGCCGGTCCTTGGGGCCCAAGGGGCGGCGGTCGACCTTTCAGGCCTCGGCGCCGGGACCTATACCGCGCTTGTCCGCACCAAGGACGGCCGGGCCCGCACCCTGCGTCTGCTCGTGCTGCACTAAGCCCTTGACCGATCGGAACGTCCATGCATCCCATCCGCGTCGCCCTCTTCGACGACAACAAGGACCTGCGCGACATGTTCCGCCTGCTGGTGGACGCACAACCGGACATGGTCTGCGTGGCCGTGCACCCCGACCTGTCGCAGGTGATGCGCGACCTGGATGCGGCGCGGCCCGATGTGATCGTCATGGACATCCAGATGCCCGGCATGAACGGCATCGCCGGGGTGACAGCCATCCGCCAACGCCATCCCGAGGCCCGCATCCTGATGCAGACCGTGTTCGAGGACGACGAGAAGGTCTTCTCGGCCGTGTGCGCCGGGGCCAACGGGTACATCCTGAAGACCGCCCCCGTCGACGAGATCGTGAAGGCGATCCGGGACGTCCACGCCGGGGGCAGTGCCATGACCCCCACCATCGCCCGCAAGGTGCTCGAGCGCTTCCGCACGGGCGCTGCCGCCACCGCGGAGGACCACGGGCTCACCGACCGCGAGAAGCAGGTGCTGACCCTGCTGGTGAAAGGCCATAGCTACAAGATGGTGGCCGCCGACCTGGGCCTGAGCGTGCACACGGTGGACACCCACATCCGCCACATCTACCGCAAGC
>JAEUSW010000318.1 GCA_016788285.1 Flavobacteriales bacterium | reverse complement strand
GCCGAGCTGTACCCGGACAAGGCCAAGATGGCCAAGCAGTTCAAGTACGCCGACGACAAGGGCATCCCCTACGTGGCCATCCTCGGCGAGAACGAGCTGAAGCAGGGCCTCATCACCGTGAAGGACATGAAGAGCGGCGAGCAGAAGGCCGTGAGGCAGGAGGAGCTGGTGGGCTGGTTGAGCTCCACGATCGCCGGTTCCAAGTGATGACCGGGGGCGACCATACGCATCGGGTCGACTCACCCTGCAGCCGGGTGGGCCTGCTCTCCAGCCTTGCTGCGTTGCTGGGTGGTGTCCTGCTCTTCGCCTGCGGTTCTCCTGAACCACCTGCGGGAAGTGGTGCGGCGGTGGAAGCCATCCCGATCAAGGACACGGTCGTTCCGGAGGTTCCGGCACCCATACCCGTCGAGGAGGAAGGTGAACAGGAACAGGAGCAGGAGGAGGACGATGGCCACCATGTGGGCGCGCTGGAGACCTACCGGTATTGGGCCGGCGAGGAACCCGGCGAGGACATGCAGGTGCTCAACGGCGAGTACTGGGCCTCGGCGCACTGGTCCAAGGAATACACCCTGTACCTCGAGCTGCGGTTCCCGCGCGCCAAGGACTTCGTGATGGGCAGGGGGTTCGAGCAGTTGAAGGAGCAACAGGTGATCCATGGGGCGCCGGACTGGTTCGATCCCCCCGCCGACTATGAGGTTTGGGAAGGGAACTTGGGTTCGCTCTACTTCCTCCATCCGAAGAAGGGGCACATCTACATCTTTGAACGGCAGTTGTGATCATCGGGCCCGAGCGGAGCGGCCCGGCACACAACGACCGAACGGCAGATCATGAAACGAACTTCCACCACCGGCCCGCACGCCATCGGCACCGTGGGCCTCACGCTGCACGAACTGGACGCCATCATCGCGCTGCGCCGCCCGATCGCCCTGTCCCGGGACGCGGTGGCCGCCGTGAAGCGCAGCCACGCCTACCTCAGCGATCGCCTGAAGAAGAGCGATGCACCGATCTATGGTGTCAACACCGGCTTCGGTTCCCTGTACGACAAGTCGATCGCGAAGAAGGACCTGGCGCAGCTGCAGCGGAACCTGGTGATGAGCCATGCCTGTGGCAGCGGTGATCCCGTACCTGCCGACATCGTGCGGGCCATGCTGGTGCTGAAGGTGCAGAACATGGCCTTCGGGCACAGCGCGGTGGCGCTGGCCACGGTGCAGCGGCTGATCGACATGCACAACGCCGACGTGCTGCCCATGGTGTACGAGCGCGGCTCGCTCGGCGCCAGCGGCGATCTGGCCCCGCTGGCGCACCTGAGCCTGCCGCTGCTCGGCCTGGGCGAGGTGCTGTTCCAGGGGAAGCGCATGCCCGCGGCCAAGGCGTTGAAGGCGCTGGGCTGGAGCCCGCTGGAGCTCGGGCCCAAGGAGGGCCTTGCCCTGCTCAACGGCACGCAGTTCATGAACAGCTATGCCGCGCTGCTCTCCCTGCGCCTGGCGCGCCTGGCCGACCTGGCGGACCTCATCGCGGCGGTGAGCCTCGACGCCTTCGACGGTCGCATCGAGCCCTTCCACGCCTCGGTGCACGCCGTGCGCCCCCATCCCGGACAGGCCGTGGTGGCGGGCCGCATGCGCCGCCTGCTCGAGGGCAGCCAGCTGATCCTGCGCCGCAAGGCCCATGTGCAGGACCCGTACTCCTTCCGCTGCATCCCCCAGGTGCACGGCGCCAGCCGCGATGCGCTCGCCTTTGTGGAGCGCGTGGTGGAGCGTGAGCTGGAGGCCGTTACCGACAACCCCACCGTGTTCGATGATGATGACCTGGTGATCAGCGCGGGCAACTTCCACGGCCAGCCGCTGGCCCTCGCCCTGGACTTCATGGCCATCGCCGCGGCCGAGCTGGGCAGCATCAGCGAACGCCGCCTTTACAAGCTCATCAGCGGACAACGCGGGCTGCCCGCCTTCCTGGTGGCCGAGCCGGGGCTGAACAGCGGCTTCATGATCCCGCAGTACACCGCGGCCTCGCTGGTGAGCGCCAACAAGCAGCGCTGCATGCCCAACAGCGTGGACACCATCGACAGCAGCAACGGTCAGGAGGACCACGTGAGCATGGGCGCCGCGGCCGCGATCAAGGCCTGGCAGGTGGTGCACGACGTGGAGCGCATCCTGGCCATCGAGCTGTTCGCCGCCGCCCAGGCGCTGGAGCTCCGCCGGCCGGCGCGTAGCTCCGAGGCGGTGGAGGCCTTCGTCGCCGACTTCCGCCGGCACGTGCCCTTCCTGCGGGTCGACGCCGTGATGCACGACCATATGGAGGCGGCCCTGGCCTTCGTGAAGGCGTGCCCCGTGGTGTGATGGACGTGCACCTGCTCCCCGGCCTGGGCGCCGACCGCCGGTTGTTCGCCCGGACCGACCTGCCGGGGCATCGCCTGGTCACCCACGACTGGCCGACGATGCCGGCGGGCAGCACGCTCGCCGACCTCGCCGCACGCCTGGCCGAGCGGGTGGACCGCACCGTGCCGCACGCGCTCGTGGGCGTGAGCATGGGCGGCATGGTGGCCCAGGAGCTGGCGGCGCTGACCGGGCCGCAACGCGTGGTGATCATCTCCAGCTGGAAAGGACCGCACGAGATGCCGGCGCCGATCAAGGTGCTGCGCGGCACCCACCCGGAGAAGCTGCTCTCCCGGGCTTTCATCCAGCGCACCAAACCGTTCCTGCGCTGGCAGAAGGGCGCGACCGATGCCGATGCCATCGCCCTGCTGGACGCGCTGTTGGACGTGCATCCCGTGGCCCAGTTGCAGGTGCAGGTGGACGCGGTGCTGCGGTGGAACGGTCCGGCGCGGCCGGTGCCGGGCCTGGTGCATATCCATGGTGACAACGACCACCTGATGCCGCTGGGCCCGATCCGGGGCGCCGTGGTGGTGAAAGGCGGTGGTCACCTCATGGTGTACACCCAGGCCCCGACCGTGTCCGCGCTCGTGCAGCGCGCGCTGGCCGGAGAGCCGCTCAGTTCCGGCCCAGCTTGAAGTTGATGGGCAGGACGTAGAACACGGCCACCGCCTGGCCGCCGTGGCGTCCGGGCTTCCAGCGGGGCATGCGCTTCACCACCCGCACCGCCTCGGCGTCCAGTGTGCGGCTCACCCCGTTGATCACGCGCACCTCGCCCACGCGCCCCTCCTCGTCCACCACGAAGCCCACTAGGACGCGTCCTTCGCGTCCGGCCGTGCGGTCGATCTCCGGGTATTCCACCCACCTGCCCAGGTCGCGGTAGAGCGCCTCCATGCCGCCGGGATAGAGCGGCACCTCCTCCACGGCCATCATGCCCATGGGGCCGTCGGGCGTGGACCCCGTGCCGGTGCATCCGCCGCCTCCGCTGGGTGCCCCGGTGGCGGAGCTGTCCGTGGGTGTTCCCGACCCGGTGGTGCCGCTCGTGGGCGTCGATGCCGTATCCGCCGGGGCATGCGCGACGCTGTCCACCGCCACGGGCACGAAGCCCTGTCCCTGGCTCCGCGGGGCCGCCGGGGTGCTGCGCGTGGTCTTCACGGTGGTCTGCGCCGGCTTCACCACCTGTGCGGTGAACTTCTCCAGCTCCACGATGATGCCGGTGGTGCGGGGCGGGGCGGCGGCGGCGCCATGCGGGGCGAAGAGGCGGGGCAGCAGCACGAGCGCGGCCACCAGGGCGCCCGTGACCGCCACCGCCAGGGCCATCACGCGCTGGTGATCGCGGCGCAGGCGGTAGGCGCCGTAGGCCTGGTGCCGGCCGGCGAAGACCAGCTCATTGCGGGCGGGGGACAGCACGTTGTTCCACCCGTCGGCGTGGAGCAACAGCGCAAGGATGGCGAGCAGGGCGAGGGCGAGCAGGGTCCACATGGCGCAGGGGTTTATGGGGTGAACGGTCGGTGTTCACGCCCCCGTACACGCGGACCTGCCGATCCGTTCGATCGATATACCGGTCCGGCCGCCCTTCGCATCTTCGCCCCATGGAGGACCTGTTCACCGTCGGCGCGCTCATCAGCCTGCTCACCCTCACCGTGCTGGAGGTGGTGCTGGGGATCGACAACGTCATCTTCGTCAGCATCATCCTGGGGCGCATGCCCGAGGGGAAGCGGCTCACCGGCCGTCGCATCTGGATGGTGGGCGGCATCCTGCTGCGTTCGGTGCTCCTCCTGGGCATCGGGTGGCTGGTGCACAACGGGGAGCGCGCGCTCTTCTCCGTGGTCGGCTACCCGTTCAACCTGCGCAACTGCATCATGTTCTTCGGTGGCCTCTTCCTGCTCTACAAGGCGGTGAAGGAGATCCACCACAAG
Organism: Flavobacteriales bacterium; assembly: GCA_016788285.1. Taxonomy (GTDB): domain Bacteria; phylum Bacteroidota; class Bacteroidia; order Flavobacteriales_F; family PHOS-HE28; genus PHOS-HE28. The sequence continues at coordinate 5,942 of JAEUSW010000318.1, read as the reverse complement.
CTGGAGGGCGGGGAGGAGGAGGGCGGCGCCCCGGTGAAGACCGCCTCGTTCGGCACCTTGATGGCCCAGATCCTCCTGGTGGACGCCGTGTTCTCCTTCGACAGCATCGTCACCGCCATCGGCCTGGCCCAGCACGTGGAGATCATGATCGCCGCCGTGGTGATCGCCATGGTCGTGATGTTCTTCTTCGCCAACGCCATCAGCGGCTTCATCGAGAAGCACCCTTCCCTGAAGATGCTGGCGCTCTCCTTCCTGGTGCTGGTGGGCTTCATGCTCTTCTTCGAGGGGCTGGAGCCGGTGCACCACAGCGAGATCCCGAAGGGCTACGCCTATGCCGCCATGGCCTTCAGCTTCATCGTGGAACTGCTCAACATGCGGTACCGAAAGCGGGTGGTGAAACTGAACCGATGACGAGGAGTGGCGAGTAGCGAGTGGTGAGTGGCGAGTGCTGAGTGGTGAGTGGCGAGTGACGAGCGGGCATCCCCGCAGATCACTCGCCACTCACCACTCGGGGCGTCAGCCTTGTGCGCAGGCACTCGCCACTCCTCGCGTTACTGCGCCCCCCCGAACACGTACTGCACGATCTCGGAACCAGCACCTTCGCAGTCCGCGAGCGCGCGTGGGACGTTGTAGCCTCGACCGGACCGGTCCTACTCGAAGACCACCCGCCCAACGGCCGCCACCTCACCGTCCGCCCCCCGGGCCACAACGACGTAGAGTCCGTTGGCCAGTCCCTCCCGGTCGAGCTGCATTTCGCGTTGGCCCGGGGCGCAGCGCAGGGTGCGGACACGGTGGCCTCTGGCGTCCAGCAGTTCCAGACGATCCACTTGATCGGCGCCGACCACGATCCGACACCCGTCCTTGGCTGGATCGGGAACGATGAGCAGGCGCGGCACATCGTCCGTGGCCGATACGATGCCTGTTGACGTGATCGGATAGGCGCGCATCTGGTTGGGGAGGCCCAGCCAGGTGGTGTCCCCATCGAGGTAGAATCCTTGATGCCCGTAGTCGCATGCCGGGGCGGGCAGGTCCGGCGCGTTGATCACGCCCAGGTGCTGGGCATACGAAACGGCGCAATAGATGCGACCGTCGATGCCCAACGCGAGATTGCCCTGCACGCCGAGACAGGGTCCTGGCGGTCTGGGTGCTTCGTACACCAACGTTCTGGACGCCTGAATGGTGGCCGAATCACCGGAAGATACGTCATACTGCCACAACCGTGATGCGACGGTGGCATCGCACACGTAGGTGCTGGTATACAGGAATTGCCCGGACGGGGAGATCTCCAAACCGCCATATCCCGGGCCACCGATCGTTTTGAACGCCGTTATCTCACCGGTGGAGCGGTTGAAGTCCATTTGATGCAGCGAACAATCGCTCGTCCAGTTCGAGTAGGGCTTGACCAGATACAACCGCTCACCGCTGGGTGAGGGTCGGAGCATGCCCATTGGCTGATAGAAGGATGGCGGTATGGCAGAGCCCGCTTCACTGACCACAGGCACGATGGAAAGCCCATCGGTATCGAGATGATAGGCTAAGAACAGCGGAGCATTCAGGTGGTGTAGGATCACCCAAATGCCTGTTCCAGCGGAATCAAGAACAGCTGTGATGTATGCCCCGGTGCTGTCAGCCAGCACCATGTTCTTCTCCACCACCGCGCCACTCCCGCCGAACGCATTCATATCGATCCGATGGAAGTACGTCGCGGTGATTGTATCGTTCGGATTCCAGGGATAGGGTTGGATCAAGTAGTACTGTCCGGGGTGGCCGGGCCAGGGCAGGATCATGTTGGACTGAGGTTTGCTTGTGAACGGGCTTTTATACAGGCCATCGCCGTTCACCAGCATTTGGTGCTGAGCATTCCGGATACGTTGGTCATCCGAATAGAACACAAGCTCCCCCGACTCCGAACTGATCACCGCAACGTCCCGACCAATCGACGTACTGCCTTGCAGCACCGTGGGCGGGGCCGTCATGAAGTCCAGGCCCGTGTTGATATTGAATAACCAAGTTGCGTTCTGGTTCTGCGCCGTGCTGAACAGTGAAATACTGGCAAGCAGGCCGATCATTATGTGTTTCATGAAAATGAGTTGGCTGAATTATTCACTGAAACGAGCACTTTTACAATTTCCTTTTCCATTTATCGGTGTTCCTGTATTGCATAGATCTTGATTAGAAAAGTTCCAACTACAAGGGTCTGATCCAGAGTAAATGATCAGCGCAGTGGGATCGCTTGTATCCTCCTTGAAGGTGTAGTAGCAGATAGATGACCGGCCGGTACGGTGAAGGAATAGGTGACCGAGTTCCCTGCAGTGGCAAGGGTGCAAGGCAGGTTGTAGGGGGAAGTGCAGTTGTCCGCGGTCTGGTCGACGTAGGCGCAGATCTTGATGTCACAACCAGTGAGGTTGCTGAAGCTGATGGAGTAGGACGTCTGCGCGGAGCCTGATCGGGTGAGGAGCGCTGCGCACGCCACGTGGACCAAGAGAAGCGCCGTTCGGACCGAATTTCTTACCGCCGGGGGGGGGGGGACGTGTGTCATGGCAGAATAGGGGTTGATCCTTCTGTGAAGGTAATCGGATCGCACGACACACAGCTCGATCTCGACCTTCATGAACATAGGCGGCGCTACTGCGCTCCCGCGAACACGTACTGCACGATGTTGGCCCCCATCTGCAGCGCCTTCGTGCGCATCGCTTCGCTGTCGCCGTGCACATCGGGGTCCTCCCAGCCGTCGCCCAGGTCGCACTCCAGGTCGTAGAAGCAGACCAGCCGCCCATCCCAGATGAGGCCGAGGCCCACCGGCGGCTTGTCGTCGTGCTCGTGCACCTTGGGCAGGCCCGCGGCGAAGTCGTAGCGCTGGTGATAGATGGGGTGGGCGAAGGGCAGGGCCACGAACTCGAGCTCCGGGAACACGCGCTTCATCATGGGGCGGATGAAGGGGTCCATGCCGTAATTGTCGCTGATGTGCAGGAAACCGCCGCCGATGAGGTAGTTGCGCAGGTTCTCCGCCTCGGCGGGGCTGAACACCACGTTGCCGTGCCCGGTCATGTGCACCAGCGGATGGTTGAACAGGTCGCTGGACCCCACCTCCACGGTGGGCACGTCGGGGTTCATGCGCGTGCCGAGGTTGGCGTTGCAGAAGCGGACGAGGTTGGGCAGGCTGGTGGGGTTGGCGTACCAGTCGCCGCCGCCGTTGTACTTCAGCAGGGCGATGGAGTAGGTGCTCTGGGCCCGCGCCCCGGAGAGGACCGCCATCAGCAACGCGAGCAGGACCGAGCGCAGGATCATGGGCGCAAGTTACCGCCGCTGACGCGCCAGGCTCATCCAGGTGCAGGCGGCCAGGGCGGCCGTCTCGGTGCGCAGGCGGGCCGCGCCCAAGCCCACCGTCCTGAACCCGGCCTCCAGCAGCATCCGCAGCTCCGCGTCGGTCCAGTCACCCTCCGGCCCCACCAGCAGCAGCGCGTCCTCCGCCGGTGCAAAGACGTTCATCAGGGGGGCGGGATCGCCGAAGGCGTGCGCCACGAAGCGTTGGCCCCGCGGTGCCTGCTGAAGCAAGGCGTCCAGCGTCGTCAGGTCGTCGATGCGCGGCAGCCACGCGCGGCGGCTCTGCTTCATGGCGCTCACCGCCACGCGCCGCAGCCGGTCCGTGCGCAGGTGGCCGCGTTCGGTGCGTGCGGTGGCCAGCGGCGTGATGCGCTCCACGCCCACCTCCACGGCCTTCTCCACGAACCACTCGAAGCGCTCGGCCTGCTTGGTGGGGGCCACGGCCAGGTGCAGCGTGGTGGGCGCGGCCGGGTGCGTGCGGCGGTCGCCGATCCGCACGTGGACCTCATGCCGACCGATGCGGTGCAGCACGCCGTCCGCTTCCATGCCCGCGCCGTCCACCAGCTCCACGGCATCACCGTCGCGCAGGCGCAGCACGCGCAGGGCATGTGCGGCCTCCTCCTCGGGCAGGGCGACCTCGGCGGCGTGCAGACCGGTGCAGTGGAAGCGGTGCATCAGGGCCAGTGGGGGCGGGTGCGTTCGCGCCACCCAAGGAAGGCCAGCGCGGTGAGGAGCGTCACCCCGAACAGCACGGACGATCCGGCGGGGGAGAGGCCGAAGGACACGGGGACCTGCATGTCCGTCCACGCGCCTTCCCGCAGCGCGGGCCACAGCCGGTCCCGCAACGGGCGCTGCACCTCGGTGGGGAAGGAGTACCACACGGTGCACTTGGCGGCCACGGCGACGAGCAGGCCGAACGCACCGGTGAGGGCCACCGGCCCGCGCAGCCAGCGGTGCTCGGCCACCAGCGGCATCCAGCGCCAGGCGAGCAGCACGGCCGCCGCGCTGAGGTGCCGCGGCCCCAGGGCCCAGCCGCCCCACCACATGCGGTAGCTGGCGATCACCAGCAGCAGGGCGAGCAGGGCGGGGAGCACCGGGTCGTACCGCCAGGAGCGGTCGCGCCGCACGCTGAGGGCCCACGCCGACAGCCCCACCAGCAGCACCGGCATGTACACGAAGAGGCCGCGGTACCCGCTGAAGGTGAGCCCCCACAGCGCGGACAGCGAGGGCAGGGCCAGTCCGTAGCTGTCGTGCATGAAGGTGTAGTGCGCCTCATGCTCGTAGCCGATGCTGAACGGGGAGCCGGTGAGGATGGTGTTGTAGAGCAGCAGCAGCGCCACCGCGGGCAGCCCACCTGCGATGAAGCGCAGGCTGGAGCGGAGCCGCGCGGGCCACGGACCATCGCCCCAGAGGGGGCGCAGGGCCCACCACACGGCCAGCACCGCCAGCGGGTATTCGCAGAGCACCGCGCACCCGGTCCACAGGCCGGCCGGCAGCGGTCGTTCGTCCTCCACCGCCATCAGCGCCAGCAGCGCGAAGAGCGCGCCGAGCAGGTGGGCGTTGAAGCTGCCGCTGTACACGAACAGGAAGGAACCGAGGACGGGCAGGGTGGCCAGCAGGGCGGGGGAGAGCACCGTTGCCTGGCGCCGGAGCCGCATCCAGCACAGGGTGATGATCAGCGCGAGGGGCAGGCTGCCGCACAACAGCCCGCCCAGCATCAGCAGCTGCGGCGTCAGCAGCCCGTCCGGTCCCGGCGACACCAGGCCTGCGGCCACCACGGCGGCGTAGACCGGTGTCACCAGCAGGGCCGGCAGTGGCGCCTTGTCGCTGTAGTGGCGCCCGTCGATGAGCGACTTGTCCTGGGTGTGCGTGTGGTAGGGATCGATGCACAGGCTGCGGTGTTCCACCAGGGCGGCCACCATGGCGGCGCGGCTCATGGTGTTGTCGTTGGGCCCCCGGTCCAGGTGCCAGCTGCACAGCAGCAGCATGAGGAGCAGGAAGGGGAGCGGGCGCACCGGAAGGCTGGGAAGGTGGTGCAAGATGCGAAAGGACGGGGCAGCCTCTTCGCCCGGCGGTTTGCTCATTTCACCGGAACTCCTAGCTTTCCAAACCCAATCGAACGCCATGCGTGGTCTCCTGCTCAGCCTATCCGGATGTCTTCTTGTGGTCGGCCTCAGTGCGCAATCCGTCAGGCCCCAGGTGATCGCAGGCGGCGGGACCACCAACGCGCTGCCCAACGGTGGCACGCTGAAGTCCACCATCGGTCAGCCGGTGATCGGGCCGGCCGGATGGCCGAACACGTTGCTCACCCAGGGATTTCACCAGCCGGCACCGGAATTGGTGGGCGCGTTCCCCAAGGTGTTCCTGGACGGTCCGCTCGTGTCCGGGTTGATGAACGACAACCTGCGCACGCTTCCGAGTTTCCCGCTCACCGAGCCGTACTCGTCCCTGCCGGGCTATACCCACATCGGATCGGGCTTCGAGACCGTGAGCCCGAACGTGCTGGGCATCACCGGCAACAACGCCATCGTCGATTGGGTCTTCCTGGAGCTGCGCTCGGCCAGCGACAACACGGTGGTGAAGGCCACCGCGGTGGGCCTGGTGCAGCGCGATGGTGA
>JAEUSW010000298.1 GCA_016788285.1 Flavobacteriales bacterium | reverse complement strand
ATGACCAACGATGAGCTGGAGGAGCTTGCGATCGTGACGGCCGAGAGTGCCGACCACGCGCAGGCACTTGCTGACATCGGGTTCAGGTTGCGCTACCGGAAGCGGACCACGTAGCGGCGTGGGATGGTGCGCATGAAGCGTAAGCACCCTTATGGTCGTCCACGACTTCCGGGTACTTACCCAGCGCGATGACGGGTGAGGGGATGATCGGTACATGCACCAAACAAGTCCGCGCCGTCACTGCGAGGCGGCCTGTGGCCGCCGTGGCAGTCTCCCCGAGGTGGACGGGATCAGGCGCGGCGAGGGGCGATCGCTTCGGCCGCTTCGCGGTCCTTATTCTATGACATGTGCAAGTGGTGTTCGCACATATGGAGTCCCTCGGGTCACGACCGCGAACAAGCGGTGCAGGATCTTACAGCGCACCGCATTGATGACGGACATGGGTGCCTTGCCTTGTGCGAGCTTGCGATGGTAGTAGTCCTGCAGCTCCCCTCGTCGCGCGATGACGCCAAGGGCGGACATATGCAGCAGGGTCTTCAGAACACGGTCGGCTTGTGGTGATACGCGGGTGCGACCGTGGATGCTGGACCCCGATGTATGCTCATAGGGTGCTACGCCCGCCTGGCATGCCAACTTACGAGCACTGGGGAATCGAGTGAAGCCTTCGGTAGTGGCCAGTAGATAGGCGGCGAGCACAGGTCCAACGCCGTCCACGGTCAGCAGTAGGTCGTACTGTTCGCCCAGGTGTGCATCGGCTCGGATGTGGTTCAGGATCCGATCCTGCAAGATCCCGAGCTGTTCGTCGATCTGTGCGATGCGGTCGCGGCTGAAGCGATCGAAGGTCGACCGGAGCGACTTGTCCACGTGTCTGTTGTGGTCTTTGACCCTGACCTGGTGCCTACGCTTGTCTTCGACGAGTTGACGCCTACAGGTGAGCAATTGTTTGAGGGTCAGCATGCTCAAGGTTCGTGTATTGGATAAGCGCGCCTTCTCCTGATATCGTCTCGCATAGTCGGCGATCCGGCGGGCATCCACTTGGTCGTTCTTACCCCGGGTCACCCCGATGCTGTGCTTGATGTCCAAGGGATGCGCCAGCCAGGTGGGCATGCCCGAACGAACGAGCTCTTCAAGGATCAGATACCCATAGTGACCGGTGGGCTCCAGGCAGGCCAGGGTGCACTCCTTGTTCGCCGCGTGCTCCTTGCTCCACTGTTTCAATAGCTTGCGGATCGCCTGCCGCTCATTGGCGATCCGCATCGCGTCCAACAGTGCTCCCGTAGCATCCACCAAGGCCAGGTCCAGATGGGCCTTGCTCACATCTATTCCGATGAACCGCTGCATGTGACCTTACTTTTGGGTTAGTTGATCGATCCCCGGAGGGGCTGAGCGAAGGGCTCTTTGCTTGATGACTCTAATGGGACTGCATGCCCGGTATTCTATCTGAGCCTTGAGCCCGAGGGGACGCCAGGTACCAATAAGCCGCTTGGCCTTGTGCCTATCGCGATGAATGGGTCACCTGACGTCCTGCTCAGTCCTCTCCGGTGGGTCTCACAAGGCAAGTGTATTGCCCGGCCAAGTGTAGAGTCGCGATGACGGTTCGGAAATGACCGGTACTTGACCCTCACCCCTCCGCACCGTCATCGCGAGGCGGCCCCCAAGGCCGCCGTGGCGATCTCCCCTAGCCGGACGAGATCCGCCACAGCGATGGGAGATCGCTTCGCCGGCAGAGCCCGGCATGCGATGTCGGGTTGGAAATGACCGGACCATGAACCTCACCCCTCCGCACCGTCATCGCGAGGCGGCCCGCCAGGCCGCCGTGGCGATCTCCCCTAGCCGGACGGGATCCCCTCTAGCGCACCCACTCCGCCCAGCTGGTCGCCGTCTCCTGCAGGCGCGCGGCGATGAGGGTGGCGTCGGCCGGCAGCTGCGGGGCCAGCTCCTCCACGATGGCCAGCAGGATGTTCTCGCACGTGGGCTGCCAGGGCGTGAGGATCACCCGGCCGAAGAGCGGGTTGGCGGCATCCACCGTGCCCCGCTCCTGCTCGTGCAGGAAGAGCGCGTGATCATAGCGGTCCACGATGGGCTTCACCAGGCGCTTGAGGTCGGCGAAGTCGATCACCATGCCGTCCTTGGGATGCCCGGGCGCGTGGGCGGGCGTGCCCGCTATGGTGACATCGAGCACGTAGCTGTGGCCGTGGATGTTGGCGCACTGCCCATCGTGGCAGCGCAGGGCGTGGGCCATCTCGAAGGTGAAGCGCTTGGTGACGCGGACGGTGCGGGCGAGGGGCATGGGAACGTGGCGCGATGAAGGGCGCCGCGAAGGTCGGCACCCGGCGCGAACCGCCTTTCTTCGTGGTCGCATGCGTCCTGCGCTCCTTGTCCTCGCCGTGTGCCTCGGCCTTCCCGCCCTGGCCCAGCGCGTCACCAGCCCCAACGCCAACCTGTGGCTGTCGCATTGGGGCGACCAGCGGCTGGCCGCGCGGTGGAGCGTACACACCGAGGGCCATCTGCGCCGGGCGGGGCTCGGCGAGCATGCGCAACAGCTGCTGCTGCGACCGGCCGTCAACTTCCACCTGAACGATCCGGTGCTGCTGACCCTGGGCTACAGCTACTACGAGAACCACCCCTACGGCGCCCACCCCATCCGCTTCCCGAACCACGAACATCACCTCTACCAGCAGGTGCAGCTCACGCAACCCATCGGCCGCGTGGGCGTGCAGCACCGCTTCCGCATGGAGGAGCGCTTCATCGCGCGCATGGTGCCCGCGGCGGACGATCCCGATGCCGGCGTGCTGGACCGCTACGTGTACCAGAGCCGCTTCCGCTACCGCGTATGGGTGACGGTGCCGCTGAACAGGCCCCGGACGGAACCCGGCGCCATCACGGCGAACCTGTACGACGAGGTGTTCCTGAGCTTCGGCGACAGCGAGCGGCTCGACCTCATCCAACAGAACCGGGTCTCCCTGCTGATCGGCTATCAGGTGAGCAAGCCGGTGGGCCTGCTGCTCGGCTATCTGTACCAGACGGTGCAGCGACCCGGTGCGGCGGCCGGCGCCGACCTCATCGAGCTCAACAGCACCGTGCACCTCGCCGTGGTGTGCAACCTCGACCTGCGGCGGACCAGGGAGGAGGGCCGCTGAGCCTGCTACTCATCCTCACCGCCGGGCCCCTCCTCTCCTCCCCCGGGCAGGTTCGCCTCGAACCAGGCCACCAGCTTCCGTTGGTCCTCCGGACCGAGGCGTCCATGGGCGTGCATCAGCCGGTAATAGCCCGGTGCCATCTCACCCTCCAGGATGGTCTCACCGCACTCACCGGCCGCCTCCGAGCCGGCATAGATGTCCCAGACCGAGAAGTTCAACACCGAACGCCCTTCTTCGATGTGATCCTGTACGATGAAGTTCACCGGTGTGAGGTGGCCATACCACGGATAGCGGGTCCGGTCGCTATGGCAGTCGTAGCACGCGCCTTGCACCAGCGCCCGGATGTCGTCGGGTGCCGCGGTCATCGCGAGCATGTCCCTGGCCGGGTCGATCGGCGGTGCGCTGCGATCGGGCTGGATGAACTGGGCCACCACGGCGATGGCGAGGAGGATGTACAGGATGCGCTTTTTCATGGGTTCCGATGTGGTTCGTTCCGGTGATCGATCGTGGGTGGTCCGTTGGTCATTCCTCCCCGCCGTTCTTCAGCGCCGAGAGCAGCGCGTAGGTCCCCTTCACGGCCACCGGGCGTTCCCGCAGCTCCGCGGGCGGGTCCACCAGCTCGATGAAGCCGTACTCCTGAGCACCGGTGCGGACCGGCACCAGCGTGTAGCCGCCGTCGGCGTTCGCGGTGAACACGGCCTGGCCATCCCCGGTGCGCACCACCGCCTCCTCCGGCACGCACCACACGCTGTCCGTGCGGCTCTCGAGCTCGGCGCTCATGGCCATGCCGGGCACCAGGTCCTTGGGTGCCTTGGTGAAGTGGCAGTGCACCACCGTGCTGCGGTCGCTGTCGAGGCTGCGGCCCACGAGGATCACCTCGGCCTCGTACGCGTCCTGCGGATGCGCCGTGGGCCGCGCGTGCACCTCCTGGCCTACGCGCACCTTCGGCAGGTCCTTCTCGAACACGGTGAGCGCCAAGTGGATGTCCTTCGGGTCCACCAGCTCGAAGAGCACATCGGTGGGCTGCACGTAGCGGCCGATGTTCACCTTCACGCTGCTCACCCAGCCGTGGATGGGCGAACGCAGCGCCACGCTGCGCGAGATGGTCTCGGCCGTGAGCTTGGCGGGGTCGAGGCCGATGAGGCGCAGCTGTTCCGCGAGCGCGCGCAGGGTCACCTCTTCGGTGTTCAGCGCCGTGGCCGCTTCCTGGAACACCTTGTCGCTGGTGGTCTTCGACGCGTTGAGTGCCTTCTGGCGTTCGTGGTCCAGACGCAGCAGCTCCACACGGCCCTGGGCCACCAGGTAGTCCTGCTGCAATTGGATGAAACGCGCATCCTCGAGGAAGGCGAGGGCCTGGCCCTGCTGCACCTCCATGCCCGGCAGCAGGTCGGTGCTGCGGAGGTAGCCGCCGAGCGGCGCGCTCACGCTCACCAGGTTCTGCGGCGGTACCTCGATCACACCCTGCACGGGCAGTGTCACGCCGAGCGAGCGTTGCTCGAGGCGGCCGGTGGCGATGCCGGCGTTCTTCAGCTGTTCGGGGGTGAGGTGCACGGTGTCCTCCGCCTTGGCCGCAGCCTCGGTGGGGGTGGGTTCCGGCGCGCCGGAGCAGGAGAGGAGGAAGGTGAAAAGGACCACGGACGCGGCATGCACCGCGGTGGTCGAGGAAAGTCGGATAGGGGTGCGCATGGTCTGCGTGGGGGTCATTGTTCGTTGTAGCGGTCGAGCTCGATGCTGATGCGGCCCAGGGCCAGGAGCGCATCGAGGTGCTCCAGCGTGAGGTTGATGGCCTGCCCGTTGAGCAGGCTCCATTCGAGGCGGTCGATCTGCCCGCTGACGAAGGCATCCTCCGAGGCTTTTCGAAGTTGTGCGGCCTCCTGGGCCCCTCCCAGCTCCAGGGCTTCCACGCGGCCCAGTTGTGCGGTGTAGCGGTCGCGAAGCTGCTGCAGGTGTGTCCGCAGCTCCAGCTCCAGCGCGGCCACCTCGTTCACGGCGCGGTCGTGGTCGATGCGCGCGGCCTTGTTGCGGGCGTCCTGCGCACCG
>JAEUSW010000285.1 GCA_016788285.1 Flavobacteriales bacterium | reverse complement strand
CGGGCCCATGGGGTGCGCCATGCCCAGCTTCATCACCGTGTCGATCTCGGCCACGCCGCCCACGCCCTGGAAGAGCGTTTCGATGGCCTCGTTGATCATGGGCATCAGGATGCGGTTGCTCACGAAGCCGGCGTAGTCGTTCACCTCCACAGGCACCTTGCCGATCGCGGTGCTCAGGTCCATGATGGCCCTGGTGACGCCGTCGGTGGTGGTGTAGCCGCGGATCACCTCCACCAGTTTCATCACCGGCACGGGGTTCATGAAGTGCATGCCGATCACATCGGCCGGGCGCTGGGTGGCGGCGGCGATGCGCGTGATGCTGATGCTGCTCGTGTTGGTGGCCAGGATGCAGCCCTTGGGCGCGTTGGCATCGATGTCGCGGAAGATCTTCAGCTTCAGGTCCACGTTCTCGGTGGCGGCCTCCACCACCAGGTCAGCGGACCTCACGCCCGCGGCCATGTCGGTACTGGTGGTGATGCGGGCCAACGCCGCCAGCTTGCCCTCCTCGGAGAGGCCGCCCTTGGCCACCTGCCGGTCCAGGTTGCGCGCGATCGTGGCCACGGCCTTGTCCAGCCGGTCCTGGGCGATGTCGATGAGGGTGACCTCGTACCCGCCCTGGGCGAACACGTGGGCGATGCCATTGCCCATCTGGCCGGCACCGATGACGGAGATGTTCTTCATGGAAAGGGGCGTGAAATTAGGAGGACGGCAAGCAGGGGCGCGAAACTCCACGATCCTACTTGCCGTCCCCCTTCAGCATGATGATGACGGTGTAGGCGAGGATCTTGAGGTCCACGGCCAGGCTCATGTTCTCGATGTACAGGATGTCGTACTTGAGGCGGCGCACCATCTGCTCCACGTTCTCGGCGTATCCGAACTTCACCTGGCCCCAACTGGTGATGCCGGGGCGCACCTTGTGCAGGTGGCGGTAGTGGGGGGCCACCTCCATGATGCGGTCGATGAAGAACTGGCGCTCGGGTCGCGGCCCCACCAGGCTCATGTCCCCCTTCAGCACGTTCCAGAACTGGGGCAGCTCGTCCAGGCGCGTTCGCCGAAGGAAGCGTCCGATGGGGGTGATGCGTGGGTCGGTGGAGCTGCTGAGCTGCGGACCGGCCTGTTCGGCATCGGCCACCATGCTGCGGAACTTGATGATGCGGAACGGCTTGCCGAACCGGCCGACGCGCTCCTGTCGGAAGAAGATGGGCCCCGGACCGGAGGCGCGCACCAAGGCGGCGATGACCAGCAGCACGGGGGAGAGCAGCAGCAGCGCAAGACCACTGAACACGATGTCGACCAGCCGTTTCAGGGCGAACTGCCAGGCGGGCATGATCTGGGGGTTCACCTCGATCAGCGGCGCTCCGAAGATGCTCGTCATCTTCACGCTGCCCGCCATGATGTCGTACATGTCGGGGATGATCTTGATGCGCACCTGGGTGCCCTCGAGCTCGTTGATGATGCGGCTGATGTGCTCGTGCTCACTGCTCTCCACGGCGATGATGGCCTCCTCCACCTGCTTGTCACCGATCACACGCCGCAGGTCCGTCCATTTGCCGATGCGGGGCAGACCCGTGGACCCCAGCTGCTGATCGCCTCCGTTCACGCTGACGAAGCCGATGAACCGGTTGCCGGGGCTCTTCGGCATGCCCTCGATCTCCTGGTGGATGGCCACCGCACGCTCATTGCCCCCCACCAGCACGGTGTTGAAGCCGATGCGGCGGTCGTGCACCAGGCGCACCGTGCGGCTGGTGAGCAGGAACCGCGGCAGGAAGGTGAGCCCGAAATGCAGGCCGAAGAGCACCAGGAAGGAGCGCCAGAGGTAGGTGCCGTCAGGCACCTCGTCGTCCAGGAGCAGTGCGAAGAAGATCACGACCACCCCGATCACACTGATCAACAGGGTCTGCCCCAGCTCCTTGGTGCGGTACCGCCGGAAGATGTCCGTATAGCCTCCGATCATGGTGTACAGCCCCAGCCAGAACAAGGGGATGATCACCAGGCCGGTGAGGTAGTTCCGGTCCAGTTCGATGGGTACGGCGTGGCCGAAGGTCAAGGGTTCCAGCACCGTCTTCCGGTACAGGTAGAACAGGGTCCACGCTGTCGCCGCCGAGAGGATGTCGGAGATCACGTAGCGGATGACCTGGGCGCGTCTGTCCATGCGTTCAGGTCAGCGATGCACCAACTTGATGTCGTCCAGATAGATGGTCCCGCTGGTGGCGCCATCCACGAGCTGCACCTCGATGTAGAACCGCTTGTTGGTGATCCCCGGTGCGTTGAACAGGCTGCTCAGGTCCACATAGATCTTGGACCAGGGCATGCCCCCGTCATCGCGCAGGGTGGGTGCCACAAAGAGGTAGGGGATATCGATGGTGCTTCCTCCGCCGGACGGGTCCATCAAGCCACCGATCAGGAACCGATGATCGCTGCGTCGGTCGATCTCCAGGAACACGGCCCCGTTCGGCGCGAACGCGTCGCTGCTCACCATCCGCACATAGGGCTTGTCCTGGTCCACATGGATCAGGCCCGAGCCATTGCCGGTGAGCACCAGGGCCGCGTCGTTCACGAGCACCATGGTGGTGTCGCTTCCAGCGCTCCGGGTGAACTTGAACCCCGGGTCCTCGAAGTCCTCGATCCAATAGGTGTTCCCACTGAAGTAGGAGAACGCCGGGTCGATCCGGACCGTGGACCCTTTCGCCAGATCCACCGTCCCGGACCAGGTGGCGTAGAACGGATACTGGATGCGATCATCACGCATGCCGTTCCGGGGGATCCCCGCGATGAGCTTGATGGTCACATCCCCCTCGCGCAGCACGGGCAATCGTGAACCGGACTCCCAGACCCCGAGGGCCTCATCATCCGCGAACACCCACAGGTCGGTGATGCGTTGCGATCCCGTTCCCTCGGTCACCGGGTCGGCCAACACTGAAACGGTGCCCAACTGGATGTAGGCGGCTTCCTTGTCGCCCTTGGTGCAGGAGCACAGGAGCGACAGCACAGCGAACCCGGAATGGGTGATGGAACGCATGGGCCGATGGTTCATAACGGCGGGGCCGTGGGTGTTGGTATGTGGCCTTCAGGCCCCACCCGCTGCAGGTTCTCGTGCATGCGCTCCAGGATGCGGTGCGCCAGCTCCAATGCGGCAAGACCATCCTGGATGGTGACGATGGGGGCGGCGCCCCCACGGACCGCTTTGGCGAACGCGCGCAGCTCCTCGCGGATGGCATTGATCGCAGGAACCTCGGGTTTCTCGAACTGGATCGCGCGTTTGCCCTTGTCACCGCCAAGGTCGAGCGTGATCGAGAAGGGGTCCGGGTCCCCGACCACCGCCTCCATCCGTACGATCTCCGTCTCCTTGGTCAGCATGTCCACCGAGATGTAGGCGTCCCGTTGGAAGAAGCGCATCTTCCGCATGTTCTTCAAGCTGATCCGACTGGCCGTGAGATTGGCCACGCAACCATTGGCGAACTCGATCCGTGCGTTGGCGATATCGGGCGAATCGCTCACCACCGCCACTCCACTGGCATGTACTGCGGTCACGGTGGACCGCACGGTGCTCAACACCAGGTCAAGGTCATGGACCATGAGGTCGAGGATCACCGGCACATCCGTGCCTCGGGGATTGAACTGCGCGAGCCGGTGGCCTTCAATGAACAAGGGGTCCTTCAAGCTGGGCACGGCGGCTTGGAACGCCGGATTGAATCGCTCGACGTGTCCCACTTGAACGCAGAGACCGGTGCTCTCCGCCGTGCGCACCAGCTCACGGCCTTCCGCCAGGGTGTTGGCCAGGGGCTTCTCGATGAACACATGACGTCCCCGGGCCATGGCCTGCATGGCGCATCCGTGGTGGCTCAACGTGGGCGTCACCACGTCCACCACATCGGCCGCCTCGATCAACGCCTCCACGGAACCCAGGGCCGGAATGCCGAACTCGGCCTGGACCGCTGCGCATTTCGCCGGGTCCGGGTCATGGAAGCCCACAACAAGGAGGTCGTCCACGGTCAACGCTTGCTGAAGGTGGATGCGACCCAGGTGGCCGGCCCCAAGGACCCCGATGCGCAAGCGATCTGCTGACATGGTGGCTGTTGAAAGCGGCGCGAAAATAGGCCCCGGCCCCGAGGGGTGGCTGCTACTTTTGCCGCGATGACCCTTTCAGGTGACGATTACAGGTCCCAAGGAGCGCGGCGGAAGCTGGTGCAGGAGTTGAGGAACAAGGGCATCACCGCGGCCTCCGTGCTTGAGGCCATCGGCCAGGTCCCGCGGCACATGTTCTTCGAGGATACCGCCCTCCGGCTCCATGCCTATGAGGACAAGCCGTTCCCGATCGGCTGCGGCCAGACCATCTCTCAACCCTTCACCGTGGCCTTCCAGACCCAGTTGCTGGAGGTGCGGCGTGGGGACCGCGTGCTGGAAGTGGGTACCGGCAGCGGGTACCAGACCGCCGTGCTCGCTGCCATGGGGGCCAAGGTGTGGAGCATCGAGCGGCATCGACCGTTGTTCCTGTCCACCAGGTCCCGGTTGGAGTCCATGGGATACAAGGCGTCACTCTACCATGGGGATGGCTTCCTCGGATTGCCGGGATATGCCCCCTATGATCGCATCCTGGTCACCTGTGGAGCGCCCTTCGTGCCCGAACCTCTGGTGGACCAGTTGCGCGCAGGTGGGGTGCTGGTGATCCCCGTAGGGGAGGGGCCGGTGCAGCGGATGGTCCGCATCCGTCGGGCGGAAGACCATTCGGTCAGCCGGGAGGAGCATGGAGACTTCCGCTTCGTGCCCATGCTCGCCGACCGTCAGTAAAGGTCGGATGAGGACTACAACGGCATGAACTTGGTAGTCTGGGATCGGGGACTATCTTCGCCCCCGAATTCGACCGGTCGAACGTGCGATGAGGCGGACCAAAGCGACGAATGGATCGATGGATCAACAAAAAAGTGTTGATATCCGCACCGATTGTTAATAGCTTTGCCGCGCCTCGGACCTACCTTTGACCGGGAAGGACCGTGAGTATCAACGAGAAGCACACGTAAAACCAAAACGTTCGTCATGAGAAAGACTGTACTGTTCGCTGCAGCGATCTCCGCCGCTACGGCAGTGACCGCCCAAACGGGTGAGATCACCAGCAACCGCGGTGAGAATTGGCTGTCCCAGGATGGTGATTGGGGCCTGACCATCGACGCCACCCCGTTCATCAGCTATGCTGGTAACCTGTTCAACGGCACTGCCAACAACTCGGTGCCGAGCTGGATCTCCGCCAGCACGTGGGATCCGTATGATTGGGCCAACGGTGGTGATGAAGGCGCTTTCGGTAGCGTGACCCGCGCGGTGATCGGCGTGAAGAAGCTGAAGAACGCGAACACGGCGTTCCGCGGCCGCATCCGCCTGGGCTTCTACAGCCACAAGGAGACCTCCCTCGTGGGTGATCTGACCCCTGGTGCTTCTGCTGGTTCCCAGGTGGAGGACGTGACCAAGTGGGGTGGTAACACCATCCAGATCGGTGTCGGTCTCGAGAAGCGTGTGGGCAGCACCCGCGTGGTGGGTGTGTACGGCGCTGATCTGAACTTCGGCATCGCCGGTCAGAAGAAGACCTTCGAATATGGCAACGCCATCGGCAACACCGCTGCTGACGGCGGTCGCCGCATCACCGAAGAGAAGCAAGGTGGTGCTCTGATGGTGGGCCTGAACGCCTTCGTGGGCGTGGAATGGTTCGTGGCTCCGAAAGTGTCCCTGGGCGCCGAGTACGGCTGGGGCCTGATGCTCGCCAGCAAGGGCTTCAACAACAGCGAGTACGAAGTGGGTGCGAACGCCCCCGACGGCACGCTGTCCTCTGAGGAGAGCGGCACCAAGGAGAATGACTTCGGCGTGGACACCAACAACAACGGTGTGTCCATCAACATGAACTTCTACTTCCAGTAAGGAGTCCATCCTGCTGAACGGGAAGCCCCTGCCCAATGGCAGGGGCTTCTTCATTTCGGGTACCTTGCTGCCATGCTGCCCGTCCTTACCGCCGAGCAGGTCCGTCGCGTCGATGAGCTCACCCTTGAACGGGAACCGGTCCGGAGCATCGACCTGATGGAGCGCGCTGCGCTCGCTTTCACAAAGGCCTTCCTCGAAGACCTCGGGTCCGCTCCCCGCCCCGTTCTGGTCATCTGTGGCCCTGGCAACAACGGTGGTGACGGTCTGGCCATCGCCCGCCACCTAGCGGCCCGGAAGTGGCCGGTGCGGGTTCTCTGTCCCTATGATCCCGTCGGATCATCCCCTGATAATGCACTTAACCTCAAGCGACTAAGGGAGGTCGTCGTGGATATCCTCTCCGGTCCGGACCGGACGCTGCCTGCGTTCCGGAACGATGAACTGGTGATCGATGCCTTGTTCGGGACCGGCCTCAACAGACCATTGACCGGCCACTACCTCCATCTGGTGCGCGAGCTCAACGCGCGGAAGGGAGCGGTCGTGGCGGTCGACCTTCCGTCCGGCGCCTTCGCGGATGGCGGCCCGGAGGACCATTCCGGGATCGTACAGGCGCGCCGGACATACTGCTTCCAGGTGCCCAAGCCGTTCATGCTCCTACCGGAGTCCTCGGGTCATTGTGGCCAATGGCGTGTGATCGACATCGGCTTGGATCGGGATGCCGTGGCATCGAGCGGAAGCCGGCACTTTCTTGTGGAGGCCCACGACACTGAAGCCTGTCTGCCCGATCGCCCCGGGTCTGCGCATAAGGGCATGTTCGGCCACGCCTTGCTCATGGCCGGTGGGACCGGGCATCTTGGTGCGGCGATCATGGCCGCGGCCGCAGCCGTTCGTAGTGGAGCGGGTCTTGTAACGGTCGCTGTTCCGCGGGGGACGGCCATGGCGCTCCATACCGCTGTGCCAGAGGCCATGGTCCGGGAGCTCGGGGACGGAGGTCAACTCGGCGGCGATCCGCCCTCCGGTCGGTGGTCGGCCGTGGGCATCGGACCGGGTATCGGACAGCATATGGAGACCGGGCTTCTGCTGGAGAACGTCCTGCGGACCCGTTCCGCGCCCCTGGTGCTCGATGCGGATGCGCTGAACCTCTTGGCCAGCGCACCTGGCCTTTTGGAAGTGCTCCCCGGTGGATCCGTGCTAACGCCTCATCCGGGCGAAGCGGACCGCTTGTTCGGTCCTTCCGTGGATACGCGAGCACGGATCGAGAAGTCGTCGGCCTTTGCTCAGCGCCATGGTGTGGTCGTGGTGCTGAAGGGAGCGAATACGGCCATTTGCCTTCCCGATGGTCGGATCCTCCACAATGCGACAGGAAACGTCGGACTGGCGAAAGGGGGCTCCGGAGATGTGTTGACGGGATTGATCACCGGGTTGATGGCCCAAGGCCTTCACCCGTCGGACGCGGCGGTCGTCGGAGTTTGGACGCACGGACTGGCGGGGGATATTGCCGCGGAAGTGGTGGGAGCGGACGGCATGACCGCGATGGATGTGGTCCGGGCCCTTCCCCAGGCGTTACGAAGACAGCGTCGCTACCTCGACGGTCACTACCAGGGAAGCGGCCCTTGATCTGTTGTTCTGGCGGACCAGGCGGGCTGTCGTCTTTGGAGACGGACACCCAGGAAGGAAGTGATGCGTTTGCCTGCTTGCGCAAGTTCATGTATGTATGGCCATACATATGTTGGCCTTGCCTGATCTTGTAAGTCGCTAATAGCCAGAGATCTAGTTTTTCCGGTTTCTCAAGCAAAGCGCCTATTTTCTTAGTAAGTCCTAGAATATCAGATGGATAAAAGTATGTATGGCCATGCATAGATTCAAACGCCAAAATGGCCCTGGACCTGCCAAACGCCCTTCGTCGTTCGTTCCTCACCAGATCCCGTCGGATCCCGGTGATCCTGCTCGCCCACGATCGGTCCTGCCAGTGGCTCGAGGGCGCGACCAGGAACGACCGCCCAATAGCCGATCAGAACATCCCCTCCACCTCGCCCTTTCCCTGCCTGAGCACCACGGGTGCACTCCCGCTCAGGTCGATCACGGTGCTGCCGACGAGGCCGCCCATGCCCGAGTCGATCACCAGGTCCACCTGGGCGCCCAGATGCTCGGCGATCCGCTCCGGATCGGTGGTGTAATCCACCACATGGTCCGGATCATGCACGGATGCCGCCACCAACGGATGGCCCAGTTCCTCCACCAAGGCCAAGGTCACCGGATGGTCCGGAATGCGGAAACCGATCGTCCGTCGGTTCGTCTGGAACAGCTTGGGCGCTTCTCCACCGGCCGGGAGGATGAACGTGTAGGGACCCGGCAAGGCGCGTTTCAGCAGTCTGAACGTCGCGGTATCGATCGGGCGGACGAACAAGGCGGCCTGCGAAAGGTCCTTGCACACCAGTGAAAGCTCGGCGCGCTGTGGCTTCACCCCCTTCAGCCGGGCCACCCGCTCCATCGCGGCGGCGTGCTTGGGGCTGCACACGAACGCATAGACCGTGTCCGTCGGACACACCACCACCGCACCATCACGCAGCTTCTCGGCGATCGTGCGCACCTTCCTGGGCTCCGGGTCGCGCGGATGGACCTGCAGCAGCATGATCAATGAGCAGCCTGGGCCTTTCGATGGTCGGCAAGGAACTTCTCCAGTCCGATCGTGGTCAGCGGGTGGTCGAACAGGGCCAGAATGGCGCTCAAGGGACAGGTGGCCACATCGGCGCCCACCTCGGCGCAATGGATGATGTGCATCGGATGCCGGATGCTGGCCGCCAGCACCTGCGTGGTCATCCCGTAGTTGTCGTAGATCGTCCTGATCTGCTCGATGAGCTGGATGCCATCGGTGCTCACATCATCCAGACGTCCGATGAAGGGGGATACGTACGTGGCGCCCGCTTTCGCCGCAAGGAGCGCCTGGCCTGCGCTGAACACCAGCGTGCAGTTGGTCTTGATGCCCTTGCCGGAGAACGTCTTGATCGCTTTCACACCATCGCGTGTCATGGGCACCTTCACGGTGATGTTGGGGTGAAGCGCCGCAAGCCGTTCCCCCTCGGCCAGCATGCCGTTCAGGTCCGTGCTGATCACCTCGGCGCTGACATCACCGTCCACGATCGAGCAGATGTCCACATAGTGCTTGAGCACCTGTTCGTCACCACTGATGCCTTCCTTGGCCATCAGGCTCGGGTTGGTCGTCACTCCATCCAGTACGCCCAAGGCATGGGCCTCCCGGATCTGCGTCAGGCTGGCCGTATCGATGAAGAATTTCATGCGCCGAAGGTAGACGGACGGGGAACAGCTGGAAGGAGAGGTTCTCCACAGCCGGACCTGGTCCCACGGTGCACGGCGGATCACCGTTCCCTAGCGGTAATGCCGCATCATCAGCCGTTCGAAGAGCCGTGAGGGCAGCACCTTTTTCAACACCACGGACAGGCGCTGGACCCCATGCGCGGCGAAGTGGACCCCGTACGGCGAGGACCGATGGATCAGCCGGGAGACCTTCACCGCCACCTCGTCCGGGTCGCGGCTGTAGTGCAGGCTGCCGTCCAGGACCCGCATCACCCGATCGTAGGTGTCGGCATAATGGGGCCCGATCGATGCGGGACGTGCTCGGGCGGCCGCGATGCCTGTGCGGTATTCGCCCGGTTGCAGGGTGACCACGTGCACCCCGAACGGGGCCAGTTCCATCCGTTGGGCCTCGGCATAGCGTTCCAGGGCGGCTTTGCTGGCACTGTAGAAGCCGCGGAACGGCAGACCATAGTTGGCCGCGAGGCTCGTGATGTGGATCACCAGCCCCTGCCCGCGCTCGCGCATGCCCGGGAGCACGGCGCGGCACACGCGGTGAGCCCCCATCACGTTCGTGTCGATCACGTGCAACGCCAACTCCGGAGAGATGTCCTCCGCGGGGCCTTGGATGCCCATCCCGGCGTTGTTCACGACCACATCGATCCGTCCGGCTTCTTCGAGCACCAGTTGCACCCCCTGTTCCACCGATTCATCATTGGTGATGTCCATGGGGATCATGCGATACCCGACGGGCTGCAGGTCCAGCTTCCGGCCGGTGCCGTACACGCGGTGACCTTCAGCGGCCAGCCGCCTGCAAATGGCCTCCCCGATGCCGCTGCTGCCACCGGTGACGAGCACCACCTTCACGAACGCCTGGTCGGTCATCTGAAGTCGTGCCCCAGGCCGGTCCGATCACCGGCCCGGGCACGCGAATAGGTGGGGCAAGCGGCTTCCATCGCACCGCTACGACCGCCTGCCCTTGCTGCCTTCCGGCCCTGGGGGGTTCAGCGGGAGCTGGTCGTGAAAGACTTGCCCCGGCACAAAGGTAGCGCTCCGCGACGCACCGGGCGTTTGCGCACCTTTGTGCGCCCCATGGACCTGTCCATCGTCGTTCCCCTGCTCAACGAGCATGAGTCACTGACCCCGTTGGTGGAGCGATTGCACACCGTATTGGGTGCCATGCGCGTGGACTATGAAGTGGTGCTGGTGGATGATGGAAGCACGGACGGTTCGTGGGAGGTCATCAAGACCTTGTCCGCTCAGGACCGCCGGGTCAAGGGGATCCGCCTGGGGCGGAACTACGGGAAGAGCCCGGCGCTCAACGAGGGGTTCAAGGCCGCTTCCGGCCGGGTGGTGATCACCATGGATGCCGACCTCCAGGACGATCCCGAGGAAGTGCCGGCGCTCTATGCCATGATCGACCAGGAGGGATACGACCTGGTGAGCGGTTGGAAGAAGGTGCGCCACGACCCCCTCAGCAAGACCATCCCCACCAAGCTGTTCAACTGGGCCACACGCCGGGTGAGCGGGGTACGTCTGCACGATTTCAACTGCGGACTGAAGGCCTACCGCTCCCAAGTGGTCAAGTCGATCGAGGTGTACGGTGAGATGCATCGCTACATCCCCTTCATCGCCCAGCGCGAGGGCTTCCCCCGTATCGGCGAGAAGGTCGTGAAGCACCACCCGCGACGCTTCGGTCGCACCAAGTTCGGGCTCGATCGCTTCATCAACGGGTTCCTGGACCTGATGACCATCTGGTTCGTCTTCCGGTTCGGGCGCAAGCCGATGCACTTCTTCGGCGCGCTGGGCACGCTGATGTTCGTGCTCGGGTTCACCGCCACGGCCTGGCTCGTGGGCGACAAGCTGTGGCATGTGATGAACGACCGCCCGGCCCGGCTGGTGGCGGACAACGCCCTGTTCTATGTGGCGCTGGTGGCCATGGTCATCGGGGTCCAGCTCTTCACGGTGGGCTTCGTCGCCGAGCTGGTGGCGCGGAACGCTCCCGAACGCGGGCACTACCGGATCGACGATCGCGTCGGTCTCTGACCGGACATGCCATGTCGCCCGGGTCAAGGCGGAGACTGATCGGCGCGTTCCTGTTGCTTCTTTTGCTCCGGCATTTGCTGCTCGCCTTCGCCTGTGCGCCCTACGGTGATGATTGGGGCTACGCGGCCATGGGCATCCGCAGCGATCCGTGGGAGCGCCTGGTGCATGAGCATCACACCTGGAACGGCCGGTACTTCAGCAACGCGCTCGTGCTCTATGGACCGCTGACCCTGGGCATCGAGCCCGGCCTTTCGCTGTACCGGTCCGTACCGGTGCTGCTGATCATCCTGGGCACCGCGGCCGGAGCCTGGCTCCTGGCAGGCCTTCCGGGCTTCGTGCCCAGGCGTGTTGATCGCTGGATGCTGGCACTGGCGTTCACGCTGCTCCATCTGCATGCCATGCCCCACCTGGGCGAAGGGCTCTACTGGTACACCGGTGCGGTCACCTACCAGGGAGCCTGGGTGCTCGTTCTCGCGCATGCCGGTGCCGTGCTCCGCTTGGAGCGGGCGGGTCGGGGATGGTCCCGCGCCGTGGTCGCGATCGTGGCGCTGATCGCCGCGGTCGGCAGCAACGAAACGGCCATGGCACTGCTCGTGCTCGGCCACACCGCCTGGGTCCTCCATGATATCATGCACAGGCGGATGCCCCGGGCCTGGCAGTGGTCCATGCTCGCGGCCGCGGTCGGCTGTGGGCTCGTGGTGGCGTTGGCTCCTGGCAACGCGGTCCGCGGCATGCACTTCCCACAGCGCCACGACCTGCTGCTGACGCTCGGCATGGGCGGTGCACAGGCGCTGCGGTTCGCGCTCGTGTGGGTCACCGATCCCGGGGTGCTGGCCGCCCTTCTGCTGGCGTGGCTCTTCGGTCGCGCGGGCGCAAGCCCGGTCCGCACTGTCCCAGGGGACCGGGGACCGATGCCATGGCTCGTCGCGGCGGCCGTGGCTTTGTGCGTGGGCACCGTGCTGCCGTTCTGGAGCATGGGCATGCTGGGCCAGCACCGTACGCTCAACTTCGTGATGGGGCCCTTCCTCATCGCCCTGCTCGGGGCTGCCCAGGCCCTGGGACATCGCACGCGCGGATGGCGGATGCCCGCCTGGCTCCTCACGAGCACGACCCGCAGGTTGGCGATGGGCACCGGCCTGGCCGCGTTGCTGCTCTGGGGCAACGACCGGTGGGTGACGCATGATCTCCTGAGCGGCGAGGCGCTGCGGTTCCGCCGGCACACCACGAAGCTGCACCGCATCCTCACCTTCAGTGCGCGGAGCGAGTCGTCCCCGGCGGAGGTCCCGGTCTTCCACGAACCCCTGCGGAGCTTGCGCATCCCGGAGCCCACCGCCGATCCGGACGCCTATTGGAACCGCACGCTGGCCGGCTATTTCGGCGGCGATGACTTCCGGGTGGTGGCGATCGACCCCGCTACGGCCCGGCCTCCACAGGCACCGCGCTGACCGCATCCTCGTCCGCCGGAACGGGCTCGTTGAAGAGTTCGCGGGCCAGCCGCGCGTCGTGCCCGTAGATGTCGTCGCGGAAGTTCAAGCGTCCGTCCTCGTCCACCCAGGCGGTGAAGTACCCGATCACCACGGGCAGGCGCGGCCGCACGGGCACCCCGAGCTCGGTCTTCCGGTCCATCGCCTCTTCAATGCGCTTGCCGGTCCAGGTCGTGTCGTTGCGCAGCAGATAGGCCGCCAGCCGCTTGGGGTCGCTGAGCCGAACGCAGCCATGGCTCAGGGCGCGGTTCTCCCGCGCGAAGGCCCCCTTGCTGGGGGTGTCGTGCAGGTAGATGCTGTAGGAGTTGGGGAAGAGGAACTTCACCCGTCCGAGCGCATTGCCCGGTCCCGGTTCCTGCACGATCCGAGGAAGTGCGTCGCTACCTCCCACGCGTTTCATGCCTTTGCGCGCCAGGTAGCCCGGGTCCCGCCGCATCGCAGGCAGGATCTCGTTGCGCACGATGCTCGTGGGCACGGACCAGGTGGGGCTGAACACGATCCGCGACAAGGAGTCGGTGAAGACCACGGTGCTCGTGGCCTCGGCACCCACCACCACGTCCATGCTCCAGACGGTCCGTCCGCCTTCCTGCACGTGCAGGCGGAACTCGGGGATGTTCACCAGCAGCATGTCGGGCGCGGTGCGTTCAGGCACCCACCGCAACCGTTCCATGTTCACCAGCACGGTGCGGATCCGATCGGCCGTCCGGGTGTTCAGTTGGGCCATGAAGCCCTTGCCGATCACCCCGTCCGGAAGCAGGCCGTGCCGGCCTTGGAAGACCTTCACCGCGGCCTCGAGGGTGCTGTCGTAAAGGACCGGCTCATGCGCCTTGCTCAGGTCGTACCACGTGAGGTCGCCCAGGGCTGCCAACCGTTCGCGGATCAGCACCACCGCACTGTCCCGATCACCGGGCTCGAGCTTGCGCAGCCTGCCCAGGTCCACCCGGGGAAGTGCGTCCATCCAGCGCAGACCATACAGCACGGGCAGATGCCGTTTGAGGGCCATGTACTGCGGATGCAAGGGCTCGATCGGGGAAAGGTCCATCCGACCGGCCACCAGGGAGTCCAGCAATTGTGAGAGGTCCTTCTTCCGGCGGGGGATGAACCAGTCCAGTTCGCGGAGGTCACGCTGCACCAGCCCACTGTACTTCTTGTCGGCGAAGCGGAAGAACTGGGCCGTCAAGGACAGCTCCAAGTGCCTCATGAAGGTGGGTGTCAACGGCACGCTGTCCCGCCGGTCCCCGATCCGTTCCACCAGGTCGTGCAGCGCGTCATGCGAGAAGGCCCGTCGCAGCATGCTGTCGTTCGCCGCCACCAGGTTGAGGAAGTTGCCCGCGGCGGACGAGAGGGAGTCGTTGATGAACCAGGCATACTGCCAGTTCCGGCGGCGATAAAAGGCGCGCATCGCGGTGGAGTCCACGGCGTGCTCAGGATGAGCGACCAGGAAGCTGTCGAGCTCCACGGCCAGCAGCTGGCGCACGGTGTAGGCCTGGGGCGATTCGAAGACGGCGTTGATGGTGCGCGCCTCTTCCTCGGCACTGACCGACGGCACCTGCACCACTTCGCAACCGCCGCAGCACAGCAGCGCCATGCCGACGAGCAGCGGACCTCCCGGCAGGCGCGGGCTCATCGGGCCGTGGCCAGGGCGCCGGCCATCGGATGATGCACGTACAAGAGCCCGCCATCAGCGAGCAGGCGCACCAGGTCCGACATGGTGTCGCGCGGCACGGCCGGGCAGCCCCAACTGCGCCCGAGCCGGCCATGTTCGGCGATGAAGGCCTCGCTCACGTAATCCGCGCCGTGCATGATGATCTCGCGCTCCAAGGCCCGGTCGTTCACCCCGGCGTCCAGGCCGTGGAGGAGCAACGCTTGTCCGTGCTTCGGGCTT
>JAEUSW010000258.1 GCA_016788285.1 Flavobacteriales bacterium | reverse complement strand
CCATCAACCGGATTCAGCCTACACGTACCTGGTGCGCGCCGAGGCGGCCTTCGCGTTGAGCGACGAGCGCACGCGGGAGCGGATCAAGCCGTTGGGGGTCGACACGGAGGCGCTGGCCGCCCAGCGCGCCTTCCTTCACGGGCTGGCGTGGGACCTGGCCCGGTCCACCAACACCCTGGAGGGCTATGACCGGTTCCTGGAGCGGTATCCCACCGCCCAGCAGGCCGGCGATGCGCGTGCGGTGCGCGATCACCTGGCGTTCCAACAGGCCCGTGAGCGCAACACGGCGTCGGCCTATCGTGCGTTCCTGGAGGCCTATCCCGGTGCTCGGCAGGTGTATGAAGCGCGCGGGCGATTGGAGGAGGCCGTGTTCCGCGAGGCCACTGCGGACAGCAGCATCGCCTCCTACATCCGGTTCATCGAGGAGCACGGCGAGAGCGCGTATGTGAAGCAGGCCGAGGACGCCATCTACCGGTTGAGCACCCCGCGCCGCACGAGGGAGGAGCTGCGCGGCTTCATTGCCGCATTCCCGAAGAACCACCGCGTGCCCGATGCCTGGCGCGAGCTGTACGCGACCTATGCCCGTGACCTGGACGCCGCGGCCATCACGCGCTTCCTGCAGGAAAACCCGGACTACCCCTTCATCCAGGAGCTGAGCGAGGACTACCGCGTGGCCAGCCTGGTGCTGCTGCCCTTCCGCCGCGATGGTCTCTGGGGATTCATCGATGAGCAGGGGGTGGAGCGCATCAAGGCCGAGTACGAATGGGTGGAGCCCTTCCACAACGGGCAGGCGCTGGTGGGCCGGGCGGGGCGCACGGGCACGGTGAACAAGAGCGGCCAGGAGGTGATCCCGGTGGAGCACGATGACGTGTCCGAATACAGTGAAGGCCTGGCGGTGGTGGAGCGCGCGGGCAAAGTGGGGGTGATGGACCGCACCGGCATGCTGGTGGTGCCCATGCGCTTCGAGGAGGTGGGCGAGCACCACGAAGGGCTCGCGTACGCCGCCCTGGACGGACGCTACGGCTACATCGATGCGCGGGGCAACACGGCCATCCCCTTCACCTTCGACCTTGCGGGCACCTTCCACAACGGATTGGCGGTGGTGGAGCGGGATGGGCGCAGCGGCGCTGTCGATACGCGCGGCCAGGTGGTGGTGCCCTTCGCGCACGACTGGATCGAGGGCTTCGACCGCGGGGTGTCGCGCGTGCGTCGCGATGGGCGCATGGGCCTCATCGGCCCGTTCGGGGACACGGTGCTGGCCCCGGTGCACATGCACGTCGGCAGCTTCCTCGGCGGACCTGCGCTGGTGGTCGATGGCGACCGGTGCGGCTATGTGGACCGGCAGGGACGGTGGGTGGTGGCGCAGGAGCTCGAGGCCACCGAGGGGGTCATCAGCTGGGGTGAGTTCCGCAACGGGGTCGCCGAGGTGCAGGTGAAGGGCAAGCGCGGGGCGGTCGACAGCACGGGCAGGTTCATCATCCCGGCCCAGTATGCGGACCTCGGCACCTTCGCACAGGGGCTCATCGCGGTGAAGAAGAAGACCAAGTGGGCGTACGCGGACCGCTCGCACAAGCTGGTGACAGAGGCGAAGTACGATCAGGCCTGGCCGCTGGTGCAGGGCCTGGGGCGTGTGGTGGTGGAGAACCGCTGGGGCGCGATCGACAGCACGGGCCGTGAGGTGATCGCGCCACGCTACGAGGCGCTGAACGACGCGGTGCACGGGATCCTCGTGGCCCGTGAAGGCGGACGCAGCGGGGCGGTGAGCGGAAGGGGCGCGGTGCTCGTCCCCTTCGAGTTCGAGCAGGTCGAGCCCCTCGCCGCCGATCTGGTGCGCGTGGAACGCGCAGGGCGCATGGCCTACTTCAAGCCTTCCGCCGGTCGGATGATCTGGAAAGAGGAAGGCTTCGACGTTCCGTCTTCACCGCAGTAACGTCACGTGCCCGGTGAGGCGTTCCTGCCGAACGCCCTCGCTGCTCATGGCCTTGTACCGCAGCACCCAGGGATACACGCCGTCGGGCGCGGGCATGCCGCTCACGGTGCCGTCCCACGAAAGGTCGCCGAGCTCGCGCGTCGCGATGCGTTCGCCCCAACGGTCGAAGATGTCCAGGGTCACCTGCAGCAGGTTCCCGGTCACGCTCGGGGCGAACACGTCGTTCATCCCGTCGTTGTCCGGCGTGAACGCATTGGGTACGAAGACGTAAGGACCGCAGTCGCCGATGAGCACACGCACGCTGTCGGTGATGCTGGCGCATGCGCCTTCCACCGTGGCCCAGTAGAGGCCGGGGCCGTTCACCGCGAGCGCGGGACCTTCCGCCCCGGTGCTCCACAGCACGGTTCCGGAGGCCAGGGCTTCGAGCACCACCTGCTGGCCCTCGCAGGCTTCGACGTCACGGCCCAGCTCAAGCGACGGGTCGGGCTCGGTGCTCAGAGTGACGCTCTCGGCAAAGGGGCAGCCTTGGAAGGTGGCGGAAAGGGTGTAGGTGCCGGGCTGCGTGGCCAGCAGCGTATCGCTGGTGGCGCCGGTGGACCAGGAGAGGCCGGTGAGGCCGGGTGGTGCCACGAGCACCAGCGTATCATCGGCGCAGAGCACGACATCGTCGCCGAGGGTGTTCTGCGGCACCGCCACCACGCTCACCGACGCATTGTCCTGCCGGGTGCAACCGCCCAGGCTCACGGTGACGACGACGGTGCCGGCCGTGCCGGTGGACCAGGTGGGCGCGGAGCTTCCGTCCGGCCAGCTGATGGTGGCGCCCGGCACGTTCACGGAGAACGTGTGCACCTCACCCGGGCAGAGCGTGACGTTCGGACCGAGCTCCACGGCGCTGAGGTCGATGAAGGTGGCCGTGATGGTGTCACTGGCCGAGCAGCCGTTGGCGGTGGCGGAGATCCAGTAGGTGCCCGATGCGTTCACGGTCAGTGAGGGCTGCGTGCTGCCGGTGCTCCAGAGCACCGAGGCGGAGCCCACGGAAGGTGCCAGCACCAGCGAACCCCCGAGACAGAGGCTGGTGTCCAGACCCAGCTCCACATTGGGCAAGGGGACCACCGTGAGGGTCATGCCATCGACGTTCATGCAGCCGTTCTGGAAGACGGCCACGGAGTACGTGCCGGTGGTGGTCGCAGTGTACGTCGGTCCCGTGCTGCCGTCCTGCCACTGATAGGTCGCACCGGCCAGGGTGGCGTCCAGGCTGACCACACCGCCGGAACAGATGGTCTGGTCCGGGCCCAGGTCCACCGTCGGCAAGGGGGTCACGGTGATCTGCGCGGCATCGCTGGCCGCGCAGGGCCCGAGCGTCACGGTCACGGACACGGTGGTCGTCGCCATGGTGGTGAAGGTGGGCGCGGTGGAGCCATCCTGCCACAGGTAGCTCGCGCCTGGCGTGGTGACATCGAAGGTGGCCGGGGTGCCATCGCAGAGCGTGAGGTCGGGCCCCAGGTCGACGGCCGGGGTGGGCAGGAAGGTGAGGGTGACGGTATCGCTCACCGAGCAGGAGCCTTGTGACACCTGCACCCAGTAGAGCCCGCTGCTCGTGGCCGGCAGGGTGGGGGCGGAGGTGCCGTCGCTCCAGAGGTAGGTGGCGCCGGGCAGGGTGGCGTCCAGCACGAGGGTGCTGCCCGCGCAAAGCGTGGCATCGGGTCCGAGGTCCACCGCGGCCGGGGTGGCGACAAGCACGTCGACGGCGTCCTGTGCGGTGCATCCATTGGCGCCGGTCACCGTGGCGCTGATGATGCCGGTGGTGGCCGTGGTATAGGTCCAACCGGTGGAGCCGTCCTGCCAGACGACGCTGGAGCCCGTCCCGGTGAGGTCGAAGGTGATGAGCTCACCCGGGCACAGGGTGGTGTCGTTGCCGAGGTCCACCATCGGGGCGTTCAGGGCGTTCACCGTGAGCGCATCGCTGGCGGAACAGCTGCCGATGCTCACGGTAACGGTCACCGCGCCGGGGCCGGTGGCGGT
The DNA here is from genome assembly GCA_016788285.1 of Flavobacteriales bacterium. GTDB lineage: Bacteria > Bacteroidota > Bacteroidia > Flavobacteriales_F > PHOS-HE28 > PHOS-HE28. The sequence continues at coordinate 984 of JAEUSW010000258.1, read as the reverse complement.
GAACGTGGGGCCTGTGCTGCCATCCTGCCACAGGTAGGTGGCCCCGGGCGTGGTGGCATCGAGCAGCGCGGACGTACCGGGACAGAGGTCGATGTCCGCACCAAGGTCCACTACGGGTGCGGGAGCCACCGTGAGCACGAGGTCGTCCGTCGCGCTGCAGCCATTGGCGGTGACGGTCACCCAATAGGTGCCGGCCATGGAGACGTTCCGTGTGGCGCCGGTGCTGCCATCGTCCCACACATAGGTGCACCCCGTGCAGCTGGCGTCCAGGGTCAGTTGATCACCGGCGCAGATGCTCTGGTCCGGTCCGAGATCGACCGTCGGGGCGGCGCCCACGGATACCTGAACGGCATCCGAGATGCTGCAGCCGTTGACGGTGATGGTGCAGATGACCGTGCCCGCGCCGGTCGCCGTGTACGTGGCGGCCGTGCTGCCGTCGTGCCACAGGTAGAAGGCACCGGGTGTGGACGCATCGATCACCGCCTGATCGCCCGGGCACAGCGCGAGGTCCGGCCCGAGGTTCAGCACCGGGTTCGGGTTCACCAACACGTTCACCGCATCCGTGGCCGTGCACCCGTTGACGGTGACGTCCACGCTGTACGTTCCGGCGGCAGTGACCGTGCGCGTGGCGCTGGTGCTGCCGTTGTCCCACAGGTAGGTGGCGCCGGGCGTGGTGGCGTCGAGGGTGGCCTGGTCACCGGTACAGAGGGTCACGTCCGCGCCGAGGTTGACCACGGGCAGGGGGGTCACGAGCACATCGATCGCGTCGCTGCCGGTGCATCCGTTCACGGTGACGTCCACCGTGTAGGTGCCGGCCGCGTTGACCGTGCGCGTGGCGTTGGTGCTCCCGTTGTCCCACAGATAGGAGGCGCCGGCGGTGGTCGCATCGAGGGTGGCCTGATCGCCGGCGCAGAGCGTCACATCCGGGCCGAGGTTGATCGCGGGAAGCGGGTTGACCAGCACATCGACCGCGTCGCTCCCGGT
>JAEUSW010000333.1 GCA_016788285.1 Flavobacteriales bacterium | reverse complement strand
CGTGCAGGGCAACGACCCGGACAAGGCCACGGGCTTCCTGAGCCGCTTCGCCCGCGTGATGCGCGCCGTGCTGGAGAACAGCCGGCACAGCGAGGTGCCCTTGGAGGACGATCTGGAGGCGCTGAAGGGCTACATGGAGCTCGAGCGCATGCGCATGGAGGGCCGTTTCGACCTGCGGATCGAGGTGGACCCCGGCCTTGACCCCGCCGAGGTGCTGGTGCCACCGCTGGTGGTGCAGCCTTTCGTGGAGAACGCCATCTGGCACGGCATGGCGGGCAAGGAGGCGGGCGGCCTCATCACCCTGAAGGTGGAGCGCCGCGGCGATCGCCTGCTCTACATCGTGGAGGACAACGGCCTGGGCCGGCAGGCCCGCCGCGAAAGCCAGACCACGACACCACCCGTGAAGAAGACCTCGCTGGGCACCGCCATCACCCGGGCCCGGCTGGACCTGGTGGCCAAGCAGCACGGAGGACAGGCCGGGTTCCGCTATGTGGACCTGCCCCAGGGCACGCGCGTGGAAGTGGAGCTACCTCTTCTGCTCGCCCACGCGTGACCCTAAGTGCGAAGCCCCGGCCGCATGAACGGTCCGGGGCTTCGAGGATGAAAGAACCGACTACTGCTTGGTGCAGGTGGCCGTGCAGGAATCGGAGCCGCCACCACCGGAGATCTGGTAGGTCAGCGTCATGATGTTGCCCGTCAGCTGAGCGGAACCGCTGACCGTCGCCCCGGAGACCGTCTGGTTGGGGATGGTCAGCGAGGTTCCATTGCTGTTCACGGTGGCGCTGATGTTCAGCCCGCTGTAGCCGGCGAAGTTGTTGAAGATGATGGCGGTCACGCCGGTTGAGCTCGACGTGCTGGTCATGGTCCAGGTGTAGTTGCCGCTGGTGCAGGTCTCCGTGCCGCTCCAGGAGCCGATGAACTTGGCCCGTTTCTCCGTGCCGCACTCGCTGCCCTCATAACCGGTGTTGCACACGCAACTGCCATCCACGCAACTGCCGTTGCCGCAATTCTTGTCCTTGCACTCGTCCTTCTTGCAGCCCGTGGCGGTGAAGGCCACCAAGGCCAGGCCGAGCATCAGTTTGGAGATCGTCCGGAGGTTCATGGGTCTTGGGTTTGGTCGTGCTCGGCCTGATGGTCCGGCAGCGGGACGAATGTACACGGATGACCGTGAACGAACATCCCTGATCCTCGTGACTCAGCCCTTCTGCTGCGCGCGGATGATGTTCAGCGCACCGCCGGCCTTGAACCACTCGATCTGCTGGGCATTGTAGGTGTGGTTCACAAGGATGGAGTCCGTGCTGCCATCCTTGTGGTTCAGCACCAGCGTGAGCGGCTTGCCGGGCGCGAAGGCCGTGAGGTCCGTGAAGTCGATGCGGTCATCCTCCTGGATCTTGTCGTAATCGGCCTCGTTGCTGAAGGTGAGGGCGAGCATGCCCTGCTTCTTGAGGTTGGTCTCGTGGATGCGGGCGAAGCTCTTCACCAGCACGGCCTTCACACCCAGGTGGCGCGGCTGCATGGCGGCGTGCTCGCGGCTGCTGCCCTCGCCGTAGTTCTGGTCGCCCACCACGATGCTGGGCTGTCCGGCCGCCTTGTACGCGCGCTGCGTGGCGGGCACGGGGCCATAGCTGCCGTCCAGCTGGTTCTTCACCTCGTTGGCCTTGCCGTTGAAGAAGTTGATGGCCCCGATCAGCGTGTTGTTGCTGATGTTGTCCAGGTGGCCGCGGTACTTCAGCCAGGTGCCGGCCATGCTGATGTGGTCCGTGGTGCACTTGCCCTTGGCCTTGATGAGCACCACCGCGCCGGTGATGTTCCTGCCGTCCCACGCGGGGAAGGGCTCCAGCAGCTGCAGGCGCTCGCTGTCGGGCTTCACGTTCACCTCCACACTGCTGCCATCCGCAGCAGGGGCCACGAAACCGGCATCCTTCACCTCGAAGCCCATCGGCGGCATCTCCAAGCCCTTGGGCTCATCCAGCTTCACCTTCTTCCCTTCCTCGTTGACCAGCTCATCGGTCATGGGGTTGAAGGTGAGGTCGCCGGCGATGGCCAGCGCCGTCACCACCTCGGGCGAGGCCACGAAGGCGTGCGTGTTGGGATTGCCGTCGTTGCGGGCCGCGAAGTTGCGGTTGAAGGAGGTGATGATCGAGTTCTTGCGCGCAGGGTCGTTGCTGTGGCGCGCCCACTGGCCGATGCAGGGACCGCAGGCGTTGGCCAGCACCACGCCGCCCATCTGGTCGAAGGTGGCCAGGATGCCGTCGCGCTCGGCGGTGTAGCGCACCTGCTCGCTGCCCGGGGTGATGGTGAACTCGCTCTTGGCCTTCAGCTTCTTGTCCACGGCCTGTTGCGCGAGGCTGGCGCTGCGGGTGAGGTCCTCGTAGCTGCTGTTCGTGCAGCTGCCGATGAGACCCACCTCCAGTTGCGCGGGCCAGCCGTTCTCCTTCACCGCGGCGGCGAACTTGCTCAGCGGCCACGCCAGGTCCGGGGTGAAGGGACCGTTGATGTGCGGCTCCAGGGTGCTGAGGTCGATCTCGATCACCTGGTCGAAGTATTTGGCGGGGTCGGCGTACACCTCGGGGTCGCCCTGCAGGTGCCCGGCGATGGCATCGGCCAGGGCGGCCACCTCGGCACGGCCGGTGCCCTTCAGGTAGCGGCGCATGCTGTCGTCGTAGCTGAAGGTGCTGGTGGTGGCCCCGATCTCGGCGCCCATGTTGGCGATGGTGCCCTTGCCGGTGCAGCTCATGCTCTCGGCGCCGGGCCCGAAGTACTCCACGATGGCGCCGGTGCCGCCCTTCACGGTGAGGATGCCGGCCACCTTGAGGATCACGTCCTTGGGGCTGGCCCAGCCGCTAAGCTTGCCGGTGAGCTTCACGCCGATGAGCTTGGGCCACTTCAGTTCCCAGGCCAGGCCGCTCATCACGTCGCACGCGTCCGCGCCGCCCACGCCGATGGCGATCATGCCCAGGCCGCCGGCGTTCACCGTGTGGCTGTCGGTGCCGATCATCATGCCGCCGGGGAAGGCGTACTGTTCCAGCACCACCTGGTGGATGATGCCGGCGCCGGGCTTCCAGAAGCCGATGCCGTACTTGTTGCTGATGCTCTCCAGGAAGTTGAAGACCTCGTTGCTCTTCAGCAGCGCGTCCTGCAGGTCCTGCTTGGCGCCCACGCGGGCCTGGATCAGGTGGTCGCAGTGCACGGTGCTGGGCACGGCCACCTGCTTGCGGCCGGTGGTGCTGAACTGGAGCAGGGCCATCTGGGCGGTGGCGTCCTGCATGGCCACCCGGTCCGGGGCGAAATCGACGTAGTCCTTTCCGCGGTTGAAGGCGGCCTTCGCGTCACCGTCCCACAAGTGCGCGTAGAGGATCTTCTCGGTGAGGGTGAGCGGGCGGCCGACGGCCTTGCGGGCGGCGGCCACGCGGGCGGGATAGCGGCTGTACACCGCCTTGATCATGTCGAGGTCGAAGATCGTGCTCATGCGCGGTCGGGTGCGTTTTTGCGGCCGCAAAGGTACGCGGCGTGCGATCCGTGGGCGGGTCGACAGCGGGAGTTCCGAACAGGCCATCAACGCACCACCACCGCCCGGGCCTCCTCAAGGTGGGCGGGGGCGATGGCCGCCCCGAGCCCGGGTCCTTCCGGCAGGCGGATGCGACCGCCAGGGCCGTACCCGATGCCCCCCACCACCGGGTCGCCGGTGAACATCAGCGGGGTGTCCATGTCGCAGTAGCGCACACAGGGGTCGCTCAGCGCCAGGGCGGCCGCGGCGCTCCACGCCAGGCGGCTCTCCAGGAAACCGCCCACCTGCACGGTCATGCCCGCCTCCGCGGCCAGGGCGATGATCTTGCGGGCCTTGAACAGCCCACCGCTCTTGCCCAGCTTGATGTTGAACCGCTGGCAGGCGCCCAGGGCGATGAGCCGCTCGGCGTCGTGGTGGTCGCAGCAGCTCTCGTCGGCCATGATGGGGATGGGGGAGGCCTCCTTCACCCGGCGCAGGTCCATGAAGCGCCAGCGCGGGATCGGTTCCTCGCAATGCTCGATGCCGGCGTCGGCCAGTGCGTTCAGCACCTGGATGGCCGTGTCGGGGTCCCAGCCCTGGTTGGCATCGATGCGCAGGGGGATCGAAGGGATCCTTGATCGGATGGCCCGGATCCGCCTGACGTCCAGATCCCCTGCGCCACCCAGCTTCACCTTGATCACGGGGAAGCCCGCGGCCGCGACGGCCTCCGCATCGGCGGCCATCCGCTCGGGCTCGCCCAGGCTCACGGTGTAGTCGGTGATGGGATCGAAGCGATCCCGCCCACCGAGGTGGATCCAGAGCGGGCGCTCAGCGGCTTGTGCGGCCAGGTCGTGCAAGGCGATGTCGAAGGCGCTCTTGATGCTGCTGTTGCCGAAGAACAGGCGGTCCATCACCGCATGCGCTCCTTCAAGGTCATCGGCGGCATGGCCCAACAGGGCGCCGGCCAGATGGCGGCCCACGGACAGGCCTGTCTCCTGGGTCTCGCCGTTGATGGTCCAGAACGGGCTGCACTCCCCCCACCCCACCCGACCGTCGGCGGTGTGGACCTGCACCACCACGTTGGCCACCTCGTGGAGGGCGCCCAGGGAGGTGACGAAGGGCGCCTTCAGAGGGATGGTGAGCGGGTGGAGGACAACGCGGTGGATGCGCATGGTGCGGCGAAGGTGGCAAGGGATCCGCACGTATGTTCGCGCTCATGCATGCCGGACGTCGGTTCACCCTGCGGGAGGTCCTGTACTGGACCCGCCGCGACATCGTGTGGTTCCTTCTGCTGGCCATCGTGCCCACGGTGCTGTACGAGGTCGTCGGCTGGAGGTGGCTGACCCTGCCGTGGGTGCCCATCGCGCTCATCGGCACGGCCGTGGCCTTCCTCACCGGCTTCCGCAACAACGCGTGCTACGACCGCTTGTGGGAGGCCCGGCAGATCTACGGCGCCATCGTGAACAGCAGCCGGAGCTGGGGCATCATGGTGCGGGACTTCGTCACGGCCCGGCACGCCCCCGCCGCATTGCCCGACGGCGAGCTCCAGCGGATCCATGCGCGGCTCATCCACCGCCACATCGCCTGGTTGCATGCGCTGCGCTTCCAGCTGCGCCAGCCGCGGGCGTGGGAGCACCTGATCAAGGTGTACAACCGGGAGTACCGCAAGTGGTACACCATCGACGAGGTGGATTCGAAGCTCGAGGATGCGCTGCAGGGTCTGATCGCGCCGGAGGAGCAGGCGCGCGTGCTGGCCTTGAGCAACCGGGCCACCCAGCTGATCGCCGAGGCCTCGCGCGACCTGCGCGAGCTGCTCGACCGGGGGCTGATCGAGGATTTCCGCCACATGGAACTGGAGCGGCTGCTGGTGGACCTGTACACCCAGCAGGGCAAGTGCGAGCGGATCAAGAACTTCCCCTATCCGAAGCAGTACGGCACGCTGAACCTCATGTTCACGCGCCTGTTCATCAACCTGGTGCCCTTCGGGATGCTGAACGAGTTCGCGCGGATGGGCGATGGCTTCGTGTGGCTCACCATCCCGTTCAGCGCCCTGGTGGCCTGGGTGTTCAACATGATGGAGCGGATCGGCGAGGCCAGCGAGAACCCCTTCGAGGGCGGGGCGAACGATGTGCCCATCACGGCGATCACGCGGGCGATCGAGATCGATATGCGGGAGATGCTCGGCGAGAAGCACATCCCCAAGCCGCTGCAGCCGGTGAACAACATCCTGATGTGAGGGGGATGAGTGACGAGTGGCGAGTGGCGAGTCTCCTTGACCCGATCCACTCGCCACTCCCCACTCCCCACTCGCTACTCAATGGAGCGGGTCGCTGGGAACGAAGAAGGGCCGCCCTGACGGACAGCCCTTCCCGTTGATCGTGATCAGGCTCACTCGCCCACCACCTCGAACGGGATGCTGCGCACCACGTCGCGATGGAAGCTGACCTCGGCCTCGTAGGTGCCGATGGTCTTGATGGCATCGCCCTTGATCTTGATGTTCTTGCGGTCCACCTCGAAGCCGAGGGCCTTGATGGCGTCGGCGAGCATGATGGTGTTGACGCTGCCGAAGATCTTGCCCTTCTCGCCCACCTTGGCCGCGACCTTCAGGGTCTTGTTGGCCAGGCCTTCGGCGATCTTCTCGGCCGCCGAGCGGATCTGGGCCTCCTTGTGGGCGCGCTGCTTGAGGGTCTCGTTGAGCTGCTTGCGGGCGCTGTCGGTGGCGACCATCGCCAGGCCGCGAGGGATGAGGAAGTTGCGGGCGTAGCCGTCGCGCACCTTCACCACATCGTTGGCGTAGCCCAGGTTGTCCACGTCCGTTTTCAGAATGACCTCCATGGTGATGACTGTTGGGGGTGGATCACTTGAGCATGTCGCCCACGTAGGGCATGAGGGCCAGGTGGCGGGCCCGCTTGACGGCCTGGCCGACCTTGCGCTGGTACTTCAGGCTGGTGCCCGTAAGGCGACGGGGCAGGATCTTGCCCTGTTCGTTCACGAAGCGCAGCAGGAAATCGGCGTCCTTGTAGTCGATGTACGTGATGCCGAGCTTCTTGAAGCGGCAGTACTTCTCCTTCTTGGTCTCGATGGCGATCGGGGTGAGGTAGCGGATCTCGCCCCCGGGTGCATTGTTCTCGGCCATGGCTTAGCTGTTCGGTTGGTCTGCGTTCTCCTCCTTGCGGCTGCGGCGGGCCGGGCGCTCGGCGGGGGCTTCCCCGGTGGTGGCGCTCTGCTTGTTGCGGCGGCGGTCGGCGAAGGCCTGGTGGTGCTTGTCCATCTTGACGGTCATGAAGCGCAGCACCCGCTCATCGCGGCGGTACTCGGTCTCGAGCTTGTCCACGAAGGGGGCATCGCTCTCGAACTCGAACAGGTGGTAGAAGCCCGTGGACTTCTTCTGGATGGGATACGCAAGCTTGCGCATCCCCCAGCTCTCTTCGTGGTGGACCTTGCCACGGCCTTTCTTGATCAGGTCTTTGAATTTCTTGACCGCCTCCTTTGTCTGGTCCTCAGACAAAACGGGAGTAAGGATGAAGACGGTCTCGTACCGGTTGGTCATGGTACCTGGTGTGAAATGGGGTGCGAAGGTAGGCATTTCCGCCTGTCCGCCAAGCCCCTGCCCCTCCCGGTCCGCGAGGGGCTTGTCCACCGCTGTTGAGATCTCCGCCCGGAGGCCGCGCAACGCCCGGTTATCTTAGCCGCCCGATGTCCGAACGCTTCGTCGTCAGCGCCCGCAAGTACCGCCCGGCCACCTTCGATACCGTGGTGGGCCAGGAGGCCGTGACCGGCACCCTGATGAACGCCATCCGGTCAGGGCACCTGGCGCAGGCCTTCCTGTTCTGCGGCCCCCGGGGGGTGGGCAAGACCACCTGCGCCCGGATCCTGGCGCGCACCATCAACTGCGAGAACCTCAACGCCGACCTCACCACCTGCGGCACCTGCGCCCCCTGCCGCACCTTCGAGGAGGGGCACAGCCTCAACATCTACGAGCTGGACGCAGCCAGCAACAACAGCGTCGACGACATCCGCAACCTCATCCTGCAGGTGCAGATCGCCCCGCAGGTCGGCAGCCGCAAGGTGTACATCATCGACGAGGTGCACATGCTGAGCTCGGCGGCCTTCAACGCCTTCCTGAAGACCCTGGAGGAGCCGCCCAGCTACGCCATCTTCATCCTGGCCACCACCGAGAAGCACAAGATCCTGCCCACCATCCTGAGCCGCTGCCAGGTGTTCGACTTCCGGCGGATCACGGTGACGGACATCGTGCGCCACCTGGCCGGCATCGCCGAGCGGGAGGGCATCGAGGCTGAGCCGCAGGCCCTGCACGTGATCGCCCAGAAGGCCGACGGCGGCCTGCGCGACGCCCTCAGCATCTTCGACCAGCTGGTGAGCTTCGCCGGACGGCGCCTCACCTACCAGGACGTGGTGAAGAACCTGAACGTGCTGGACCACGAGCACTACTTCCGGGTGACGGACGCACTGGTGGCCGGCGATGTGCCCGGGGTGCTGCTGGAGTTCGACACCATCCTGCGCAACGGCTTCGACGGCCACCTCTTCGTGGCCGGGCTGGGCCGCCACCTGCGCGACCTGCTGGTGTGCCAGGACCCGCGATCGGCCGGCCTGCTGGAGGTGAGCGAGGAGTTGGCCGCCCGCTACGTGGAGCAGGCCGCCCGGGTGGACCGGCGCCTGCTGCTGGCCGGGCTGGAGCGCGTGGGTCAATGCGACCTGAACTACAAGGCCAGCAAGGACCCGCGCCTGCTGGTGGAGCTGCTGCTGATCCAGCTGTGCCGAAGCGCGGCGAACGGGGAAGCCCCAGCGACCGTGCCGGCAGGCGCGGAAAAAAAAAAGCCTGAGCCCGGTGGACTGAGCGCCGCCCCGGCCATCGCCGCGGAACCCGCTCCGCGCCCCCCGATGGACGGACCGGCGGCCCCGGCCCAGCCCGCCGTCGCTGCAGCCCCGGCCCCGAGCGCTCCGCCCCCTCCGGCCCGCCGCCTGGCACGCGGGGTGTCGTTGCGCGAGATGGCCACGCCGGCAGGCCAGCGCCCCGGAGCGGTGACCGGCGCCGAGGAGCCCACCGGTCCGGTGAGCAAAGGCCCGCCCAAGCAGGTGGCCCAGGCGCTGCTGCAGAAGGCCTGGCAGGATTTCGCGATGGCCCGCAAACGTGAAGGGCGCAACAGCCTGCACGCCACCCTGATGGCCCGGGAGCCCGTGTCCGCCGGACCCGACCTGGTCACCTTCGTCATCCTCAACGAGGTGCAGGACCGCTACTTCCGCGAGGTGGGCCAGGAGCTGATGGCCTTCCTGCGCACCGAGCTGGACGCGCCCGGCCTGGAGCTCAAGGTGGTGAAGGAGGAGGTGACCGACCTGCGGCC
>JAEUSW010000218.1 GCA_016788285.1 Flavobacteriales bacterium | reverse complement strand
CTTGTCCTGCTGCAGCACGTAGCTGGTGCGGTCCTTCACGCCCGTCTCCAGGCCGGCGTAGGCCACGCTCTGGAAGCCCCAGGCGGTCTTGTAGTAGTGCGCGCTCTGCTTGGCGTTGCCCACGTAGAGCTCCACGTAGTCGGTGCCCCAAAGGGGAAGGAAGTCCTCGGCCTCCTTCATGATCTTCTCCAGGCCGTAGTCGACGTCTTTCAGTCCGGTTGACATGGTCGTATGGTTCGGATACCGCGAAGTTCGGGCTTTTTCGGGGGCGGATGCTGATGGAGGTCAGGCTCAACCGGCCATGATCTCGCTCTCCCGTCCCGTTGGGAACAGCCCTGGTAAGATCCAGGGCGAGAACATGATCGGCACGGCGATCTCGTAGAGCACGCCGCCACCGGCCTCCACCCGCTTCAGCAGACCGAGGGCGATGAGCTCGTCGGTGATCTTCTTCAGGGTCTTGTCCGTGGTATCGGTGATGCGTTCGGCGTCCTGCCGTGAAACGCGCCCACGCAGGAACGCATCCTTCAGCAGGTGACGTGCTTCGCCCCGCATGCGACCCTCGCTGGCCATGCGGTCCACGAACACATCGATGCGGCGAAGCACGCCGTCCAGTTGGAACGAGTCGCGCATGAAGGAGACCTGATCGATGGCCGTGACCAGGAACCAGCGGCAGAACGCGACGAGTTGCGCGTTGCTCAAATTGCCGCGGCCATCCAGGTCGCCCATGCGGGGTGCGTCCGCGCCTTCGAGCATTGTCCGGTATTCATCACGCTTGCGCGCGAGTCCACGCGAAATGGACCACAGTCCGGCCGCATCCAGTCCATCGGACATGGCCCAGGCATCGGAGCAGAGCCGCACCACGCGGCCATTGCCGTCGAGGAACGGGTGGATCCACACGAGCCGGTGATGCGCGGCCGCCATGGCGATCACGCGGCGTACGCGCGATCGGTTCGGCGCCGCCTCGCGATCATAGTAGCTGGCGAAGTGCGCCATGAAACGCGGCACCTGTGCATGCGCCGGTGCGATATGCCGGCCCACTTCCACTTCGCCCGTGCGGTACTCCCCCGGGATCACCGTCTTCTCCACGCCCTCTTTGCTCACCACACGCAGAAAGTCCTCCGGCAGGTGCTCGTAGAACGCCCGGTGCACGCCTTTGATGAACGCTTCCGAGGATGGATCGGCCCCTGAAGTTCTCCGGAGTTCCCCATCGCGCAGCGCCTTGCTCACGGCGATATGTGCCAGCGCCTCCTTCTGCAGGTCGCGTTTGCGTTTGTCGGTGGCGTAGTCGTTCCGCAGCGCCCGGTCGATATCGAGGGGGTGCGTGTCGTGCCCCTCGATCAGGTTGCTGTAGTAGCTGTTCATGGGCCGCACCAGGTCCGCCACCGCAGCGCGGGTCACCGGGTGCATCGCCTCCGCCAGTGCGGCCGATCGGGCGATGAGCTCCACGGCCAAGGCTTCCAGCTCCCCGCTCGGGTCGTCCGGGAACAGGGGCTCCATGGCGGCGGGGTCCGTGTACAGGCGGATGGGGTCGGCCATGCTGTGCGCTCGGCGGTCGTGGTGCCCGCGAGGCTCAAAGGTAGGTCAAGCACCTGGCGGAAGGCCACTTGAATCCGATGGGCCGTCCGATGATCAAAACATTGATAAACAGGCATATAAGGCGGTTATAAACTCCTGAGTTCCGATGGCTGTTCCGAAGCCGTTTCCGACGGGGTGGTGGGACCAGGGCTTGGGCGTGCCCCGGCCCAGGGCGGCCGGGTCGGGCTGTTCGCTCTAGCCGCCTTGCGCTGTGCGGCACCGCATCGGGCTGCGGGGTCCCTCGTTCCTCGGGCCTCCTCGCTCCGTGCGTTGCGCGCCCATCGCTGCGGCGGGCTGCCGCTGCCATCCCTCACGCAACTGCCGTTCGCCGCACATG
>JAEUSW010000332.1 GCA_016788285.1 Flavobacteriales bacterium | reverse complement strand
CCACGCCGTAGGTGAAGGTGACGCTCGTGAGGTCCTGGGCGCCGGCGTTGCGCAGCACCACCAGCGGGTCGTGGCATAGCGGGTTGTTGCGGCGGTGCACATCCGTGGTGCTGGGGCGCTGCACCTCCATGATCTCGGCGTCGAGCGTGTGCGCGGGCGCGCCGAACTCCAGCAGGTCCATGTTGATCACGTAGTTGCCGCCGCCCATGCCCTGGTTGTTCGCGGGCACCGGGGTGATGCGGTAGTCCAGCGTGGCCGTGCCGCCGGGGTTCAGGCCGGTGAGCCGCACCTCGTGGTCCTTCACCAGGTCGCCGGGGCACCAGCCTTCGCGGCTGCCGAGCCAGGTGCCGCCCTGCGGGTACACGGGGTTCAGCGCGCAGTCGTTCGTCTGCCAGATGTGCCAGGCGTCCTGCTCCGCGCCGTTGAGGTAGAGGTAGTGCGTGTTGTCCTTCCACTCGCAGCAGTGCGGATACTGGCCGTTGTTGCTGTTGTGGCCGTGGCCGGTGAGGCGCGTGCGCAGGCTCCATTGGCTGGCGGCGGGCGACAGCTGCACGGTCACCGGCGGCAGGGCCACGTCGTTGCTGAGGTCGGCGTAGCTGCGGCTGGTGAGGCCGCCCCAGGGGCGTTGGTGCGCCACCACGGTGCGCGGAGGTGTGCCTTCGATCAGCTCGAACTCCAGGTCGATGAGCTCCTGCTGGTTGCCGGCGCTCAGCTCCACGCTGTCGTGCAACAGCCACTGGTAGTCGGTGACGTCGAAGGTCCAGCGGAAGCCCTGGGGGCCCAGCGACAGCCCGATGCCGTACGGCGTGATGTAGCGCCCGATCTCCCAGTCGTTCACCACTTCGAAGGGGACCCCGTAGTAGTCCAGCGTGTCGTTGAGGTCCAGGGTGGACTGCACCTGGGCCGAGTCGAGCACCGAGCCATCGGGCGCGTAGGTGTGCGAATACCCGCCGGCCCAGCTGAACACCGTGTCCACCGGCACCACCGTGTTGCCGCTCACCTGGAAGTACTCCTGGGTGAGCAGGTCGCGCGGCTCGGGTCGCTCCAGCAGCACCGTGTCGGTGACGGTGGTGTAGCTGCCCTGCACGAAGGTGAGGTCGGCGCGGGTGGCGATGGGCTGAGCGGTGTGGTGCAGCTCCGGCGCATCGCGGTAGGCCCGGCGCGGGGTGCCGAGCGGCCAGGCGTTGTGCGCCGGATCGGCGGCGTTCACCAGCATGTGGTCCCAGGGCAGCTCATCGCAGTGGAAGCTGTAGAGCAGGTCGGCGGCGTTGGGGTGCGTGGCGTCCACGGCCCGGTCCGCCCAGGCGCCGATGGTGGTGGCGTTCACCTCGGTGTTGAACACGTTGATCTCGTCCATGCGCCCGGGGTAGGGGTATTCGCCATTGATACCGCTGGCGAAGCGCAGGCGGCTGATGCCGGAGATCGGACGCGTCTTGCCGGTGCCGCTGTGCCACAGCACACCGTTCAGGTAGATCTTCATGCTGCCGGTGGAGGCGTTCTTCACGAAGGCCCAGTGGTTCCACTGGCCCTCGACGTTGGGCGTGGTGGCCGCCTTGTCGATGCGGTCGAAACCGGTGCTGTCCTGCCCGGCGTCCCAGTACACGCGGCCATCGCTCCACGGCAGGTGCACGTTCAGCACGCGCCGCCCCAGGCCGTCCACCGCCTCGAACGCGGTGGTGTTCACCGGGATGCTGGCATCGCCCCACACCCGGAACATGAT
>JAEUSW010000185.1 GCA_016788285.1 Flavobacteriales bacterium | reverse complement strand
CCCTAAATCGCGCAACTCTACACTTGCCCACGATAGATCTCCGAAGCGGACTGAGCGGGACTGCAGGTGAACCAGACGCGCAATAGGCTCAAGGCCTACAAGACTTATCGGCACTTGCGGTCCCCTCGGATCTGAGGCTCGGATAGAATACCAGGCGTAGTGGCCTACTAGATTGATTCTATGGCATGAGCAAGGGGGTTTGGGCCAAGGCGGAGGACCATGTGTACGGTTCAGCGCACGAGCCCGGGCTGTTGGAACTGGAGGATGAACGAACGCGCAGAAGCCCGGCTGGATCTTCGAGGGTACAGTGCCGAAGGCACGGGAGGACGGCCTTCCCGCCCTCGGGCCCATGCGCGCCTAACTTTCGCGCCAGGGTGGGGCGAGCGCGAACGACCGTGCTTCCTCCCCTCCTGAACGACCCAGGGACCGCTTGCGCGATCCCTGGGTGGAGCCTCCTGTCAGATTTGAACTGACGACCTGCTCATTACGAATGAGCTGCTCTACCGCTGAGCTAAGGAGGCCGGTCCCCGCCGACCGTTCCGTCGGCGGGGCTGCAAATGTAGGCGTTACCGCTTCACCACGGGCACGGCGGCACGACCGGGCAGCTGGGCGTGGTAGACGCCGGGGGCCAGGCCGGAGAGGTCGATCGCGTGGCGGCCGGTGGCGAGGCGTTCCTGCCGCAGCACCCGGCCCGACGCATCGCGCAGGGTGAGCAGCTCGCCCACCGCGTCGCTCTCCACCACCACCTGCTCATCCGCCGGCACGGGGAAGAGCGACAGACCGCTTGGCGCCCGCTCGGGCACGGCCGTCCCCGCGCGCACGTCCAGCGCCAGGCGTCCGGGGCTCACCCCCACGGCGGTGCTGCTGAGCTCGGTGCCGTCCGGGGTCAGCACGTGCAGCGTGCCGCTGGTGAGGAAGTCGGTGGTGGTGGCGTAGAGCACCCCGTTGAGGGCGTCGTGCAACAGGCCATAGGGGAAGAGCGGGCTGGCCAGCGTGTCCAGCACCCCGCCGGTGCCCGTGTCGAAGCGCGCCATGCGGCCCACGGCGTACTCGCTGAAGACCACCTTGTCCGCCACCAGCTCGCTGGCGCCGCAGCCGCTGTTGAGCGCCACGTTGGCGGTGTAGCTGAAGGCGCCATCGGTGGCCACCCTGCTGATGGCGCTGCCGCTGAAGTCCTTGTTGCAGAACACGATCAGGTCCTGGCCGGACACCATGATCCGCTCGGGGTTGCGCCCATCGGGGCCCAGGTCCACCTGCTGCTCGTAGCTCTGGGCGATGAGGTCCACGATGCCCAGGTAGCCCACCAGGTTGCCCCAGTCGAAGGCGTTGCCCACGGCCAGATAGGCCTTGTCGCCCACCACCTGCACGTCCTCGGCGCTGTGCAGCAGGCCATCGGCGGGGGTCAGGGTATAGAGCAGGTCGAGGGTGGCCGCGTCGCGGGCCTCGAAGTAGTGCGGCAGCCCGCCGAGCTCGCCGCGGGTGAGCAGCACCTGCCCGTTCCACAGCGCCACCTTGCGGATGCCGGGCACGGCGGCCTGGTCCAGCAGCGCGTAGTTGTCCGCATCGTATTTGAGCAGCTGGCCGTCGGCCGCCACGTACACCGCGCCGTCGGCCACGTCCACATCGCTGGCGAAGCGCTGCCCGGCGATGGTGGCCACCGTCTGGTAGGTGCCCGAGGCCGGGTCGTAGCTGCCCAGGGAGACGGGCACCTCCTGCGTTTGTGTGTTCATGTTGTAGTAGCCCTCGTTGAGCACGAACACCTGGTGCACGAACGACTGGGCGGTGGCCACGGCCACCAGGCCGCTGAGCGCGGCGGAGCAAAGGGAACGGTACATGGACGGGAGGGTTTTGGTGCCGCGTTCACCGCGCGGCGGTTTCGTGAAACCCATCGGTCCGCGGGGGAGCCTGTACCGCACGCTCCCGCCCCGGTCCGGGGGCCGATCGACAATGCAGGCCGGCAGGTCTTCTGGCTCACCCCCCTACCCCGGGCGCCTTCCCATCCGCCGTGCGGTGGACAGTGGCGTCGGCCCAGGGCCTCGGTGGTTCACAGCTGCGGGAACAGCCCCCGGTTCACACGGGGTTCCCTCTTGCTCCTTCGGGCGCGGCACCTGGCGGCATCGCTCCCTCCGGGCTGTGTCCGGCGCCTTGCGGCACCGGCGCACCGGCATGCGGGGGCGAAGGTAGGCGCAGCGCACGAACGGTATCTTGGCCGCGATGAGCGCCCCCTACGAGCTGCGCCCGCTGGACCTGTCCGACGCGGGCCTGGCGCCGGTGACGGACCTCTTGCGCACCGTGTTCCCCGAGGCCGGGCACTTCACCCCGGAGGTGCTGCGGTGGCAGTACGTGCAGAACCCCGATGGCGCCGCCGTGGGCTTCAACGCCTGGGCGGGCGGCACGCTGGCGGCGCACTACGTCACCATCCCCCTGCGGGCGGTGGTGGACGGCGTGGAGGAGCCCGGCCTGCTGTCGCTGAACACGGCGACGCACCCGCAGCACCAGGGCAAGGGCCTGTTCACCCGGCTGGCCGAGGCCACCTACGCGGCGGGCGCGTCGCAGGGCCGCGGCTTCGTGGTGGGCGTGGCCAACGCGAACAGCACGCCCGGCTTCACGCGCAAGCTGGGCTTCCAGCTGGTGGCGCCGCTGGACGCCCGCATCGGGGCCGGTCCGCTGCCCTGGCGCGCCGACGCGCCCGCACCGCGCTTCGCACCGGTGCACGACGCCCGCAAGCTGGCCTGGCGGCTGGCGCACCCGGCCTACCGCTACGGACGGGCCGTCCAGCGCGACCACACCGTGCTGCTGAGCGCCCGCCGCATGAAGGGTTTCCGCTTCGTGCTGGGCGTGGAACCGGGCTCGCCGGACGCCGGTGGGCTTCCCCGCGTGGCGCCGCCCCTGCTGAAGGCCTTCATCGGGCTCGACCCCGCCCTGCGCTGGAGCGGGTCCACGTACTGGAACGTGCCCATGCGGCTGCGCCCCGCCCCGCTCAACCTCATCTTCAAGGACCTCCGCGGGGGCGGCCGTCAGCTCACCGCCGGCGGGGTGCGCTTCCACACCACGGACTTCGACGTGCTCTAGAAGCGCACGTTGAAGCCCAGCTCGAGCTGGATGCCATGGGTGGTGAGCTCGGCCTCGTAGCCGAAGGCGTCGAAGTCGACCTCCTGACCGTTGGCCTCGAAGCTGCGCAGCGGCAGCCAGTGCCGCACGTACTTGAGGTCGAAGTACATGCCGAAGACCTTCTTGGCATAGAAGCCCAGGCCGGTGCCGAAGGCGAAGTGCGGTCCGGCGTAGCGCGCCACGCCCACCTGGGCGAACTGGTAGCGGTCCTCGATGCGCAGCATGCTGTAGCCGCCCTGCATGAACAGGCGCAGGTTGAAGTGATCGGTGTTCACCGGATAGAAGCGGGGCTCGATGCCGATGACCCCCGTGCGGTTGCTGCGGGTGCCGGCGGTGTCCACGTAGCCGCCGAACTCGCCGTAGACGCCGATGCTGAGCGGCTTCACCACGCCCACGTGCACCTTGAGGGGGAAGCCGTAGGAGATGGCCCCGTCGCGGCCCCGGTTCGTGATCCCACCGGAGGTCTCGACATACTTCGTGGCGTGGATGCCCAGGTTGCCACCGGCACTGATGTGGACGGTGCCGGGCTGGTTGCACTGGCCGTGGGCGGCGATCGGCAGCAGGCCCAGGGCGGCCACCGCTGCGGAAAGGAGGTGTCTGCGCATGGTGCGAAGGTGGGATGTCAGCGGGCCGCTGCGAACGGCCCGGGTGTGCGCTCGGCGAACAGCGGGCCGTGGATGAACGAACCGTTGGGAGCCCAAGGGTGTTCTTCGATCGTTGCGTTCCGCCGACGGACGCCCCTACATTTGCCCCCTTGCCGATCCAAGCCTCGTCCCCGATGAGCCCCAAGCCCGAGCGTGCGCAGACCGAACAGGAGATGACGGAGACGTCCGAGCCGAAGGCCCCGGCGGCGGTGGCCCCATCCGCTCAGCGGTTCGATTTCTGCCCCCACAAGGACCTGAACCTGCCCACCTCCTATGACGAGGTGGTGAAGCGGTTCAACCGCCTGCAGGGCGACCGTGCCTGGGAGGTGATGAACTGAGACCGGCCCCCTAGCAAATTCCGCGCCCCGCCGACTGGCGGGGCGCATTGTTTTTCCGCCGGTCGCGGCCTTACCTTCCATGCGTTCTTTCCCGTCCGACCAAAACCCTATCCGCCATGACCGTCTTCGATGCCAAGCACATCAAGAACATCGCCCTCCTGGGCAGCCACGGATCCGGCAAGACGACCCTCGCCGAGACCATGCTGTTCGAGGCGGGCCTGATCACACGCCGGGGCCGCGTGGAGGACCGCAATACGGTGAGCGACCACACGGACCTGGAGCACGAGCGCGGCAGCTCGGTCTTCGCCACCTGCCTGCACACCGAGTGGCGCGACTACAAGATCAACATCATCGACACGCCGGGGTTGGACGACCTGGTGGGCGAGACGATCCCCGCGCTGCGGGTGGCCGACACCTGCGTGCTGCTGCTCAACGGCCATCACGGTGTGGAGGTGGGCACGGACCTGGTGTGGGAGCAGATGCAGCGCTACGACCGCCCGGTGATCATCGCGGTGAACCAGCTGGACCATCCGAACGCCGACTTCGACGGCACGGTGGCGCAGGCGCGTGAGCACTTCGGTCCGGCGGTGACGGTGATGCAGTATCCCGTGGAGCAGGGCGAGGGCTTCCACCGCATCATCGACCTGCTGAAGATGACGATGTACGTGTTCAAGGACGCCGGGGGCAAGCCCGAGAAGCAGCCCATCCCCGAGAGCGAGAAGGCCCGCGCCGAAGCGCTGCACAAGGAGCTGGTGGAGAAGGCCGCCGAGAACGACGAGACGCTGATGGAGCACTACTTCGACAAGGGCGAGCTGGACGAGGACGAGATGCGGCTCGGCCTGAAGCAGGGCATGATGAAGCGCACCTGCTACCCGGTGTTCTGCCTGAGCGCCCTGCGCAACATGGGCAGCGGGCGGATGATGACCTTCATCGACAACGTGGCGCCGAGCGCCGTGGAGATGCCACCGGCGCCCCTGGCCGGCGAGGGCGGCCTCCCCTGCCGCGCCGACGGCCCTCCGGTGCTCTTCACCTTCAAGAGCGTGCTGGAGCCGCGCACCGGCTGGATCACCTTCTTCAAGGTGATGAGCGGCGAGGTGAAGGCCGGCATCGAACTGGTGAACGACAACACGGGCGCCACCGAGCGCGTGGGCCAGCTGTTCATCGTGGACGGCAAGGAGCGGAAGCCGGTGGACAGCCTGGCGGCTGGCGACATCGGGGCCACCCTGAAGCTGAAGGACACCGGCACCGCGCACACGCTGCACGCCCCCGGGCAGGCCGTGAAGCTGGCCCCCATCGCCTTCCCCGAGCCGCGCTTGCGCGTGACCGTGAAGGCCCGCGACGCCAAGCTGGAGGAGAAGCTGCACGCCGCGCTGCTGGAGATCCACCGGGAGGACCCGACCGTGGAGCTGCACTACCTGCGTGAAAGCGCCCAGCAGGTGCTGGGCGTGCAGGGCGAGCTGCACCTCAACCTGGTGAAGTGGAAGCTGGAGCATCAGTACAAGGTGGAGCCCGAGTTCGGCTCGCCGAAGGTGCCCTACCGCGAGACCATCCGCCGCGAGGCCGAGGCCATGTACCGCCACAAGAAGCAGACCGGTGGCGCGGGCCAGTTCGCCGAGGTGCACCTGCGCATCGGGCCCTGGCACGAGGGCATGCCCGAGCCCGCGGGGGTCAGCGTGCGGCACAAGGAAGTGCATCCGCTGCCCACCGGCGGCCATCTGGTCTTCTACAACTGCATCGTCGGCGGGGTCATCGACACCAAGTTCCTGCCCAGCATCCTGAAGGGCGTGATGGAGAAGATGGAGAAGGGACCGCTGACGGGCAGCCCCGCGCGCGACATCCGCGTGCTGGTGACGGACGGCAAGATGCACCCGGTGGACAGCAACGACATCAGCTTCAAGATCGCCGGTCTGCAGGCCTTCCGGGAGGCGTTCACCAAGGCCGACCCGCTGCTGATGGAGCCGGTCCAGGAGCTGGAGGTGCGCATGCCCGAGGAGCTCATGGGCGAGGTGATGACCGACCTGCAGGGGCGCCGCTCGGTGATCATGGGCGTGGAAGGCCAGGGAAGGTTCCAGGTGGTGAAGGCCCTGGTGCCGCTGGCCGAGCTGGACCGCTACAGCACCACCCTGCGCAGCCTCACCCAGGGGCGCGGCACCCACACCGAGCGCTTCCACGCCTACCAGCCCGTGCCGCATGAGGTGCAGGCCCGGTTGATCGGATCGCATCGGGACGAGGTCGTCGAGGCCTGAACCGACCCTTTTCCATCTCGGCACCCGGGCGCAGGCCCGGATGCCGTTCTTTGCGACGGCGATCGGCGGCGGTGAACGCTAGCTTTACTAGCATTGCAGCGATGGAACAGGTGGATGTGATCGTGATCGGTGCCGGACCGAGCGGCTGTGTGGCCGCCGCGCACCTTGCCCGGCAGGGCCGACGGGTGATGATCCTGGAGAAGCAGGTGTTCCCCCGCTTCGTGATCGGCGAGAGCCTGCTGCCGCGCAGCATGGAGCACTGGGAGCAGACCGGCCTGCTGCCCGCCTTGATGGAGCAGGATTACGCGCCCAAACTGGGTGCGCGCTTCGTTCGCGGGGCGGACGAGCTCATCGACCTGCAGTTCGACGACAACTTCACCACCGGCTGGACCCGCACCTGGCAGGCTCCGCGCGCCCATTTCGACAAGGTGGCCGCCGACGCCACGGCCGCGCAGGGGGTGGACATCCGGTATGGCATCAGCGCCGAGGCGGTGGACCTCTCCCGGGAGGACCGTGTACGGGTGACGGCGCGTGACGGGAACGGGGTGCTGGACGTGGAAGGCCGCTTCCTGATCGACAGCAGCGGCTACGGCGGCACCCTGGTGAAGCTGCTGGGGCTTCGCGATGACCGCAGCCCGAACCCGCGGATGGCCGTGTTCACGCACGTGCGCGAACGCGACCGCGACGCGTGGCCCGAGCCGATGCAGATCACCTTCGAGGTGATGGCGGTGGACCTGTGGTTCTGGGTGATCCCCTTCAGCGATGGCACCACCTCGCTGGGCTTCGTGGGCGATCCGCGGCACTTCGATCCCTTCACGCCGGGGCGGCCCCTGCCCGAGGCCTGGAGGGCCATGGTGGATCGATCGGTGCGTTTCCGGGAGCGCTTCGTGGACCAGACCCCGTTGTGGGACCCCCATGTGCTGCACGACTACACCCACTACAACGAGAAGCTGTATGGCCGCAACTACGTGCTCACGGGCAATTGCGCGGGCTTCCTCGACCCGGTGTTCAGCAGCGGGGTGATGCTCGCCACCGAGAGCGGGCTGCTGGCCGCCAAGCTCACCGAGCGTGTGCTGCAGGGCGAAGCGGTGGACTGGGAGAAGGACTACAGCGACCACATCCGATGGGGCGCGGCGGTGTTCCGCAGCTACATCGATGGCTGGTACAACGGCGACCTGCAGACCATCTTCTTCAACCCGGTGGTGGAGCCCAAGATGAAGCAGCAGATCATCTCGGTGCTGGCCGGCTATGTGTGGGACCGCAAGAACCCCTTCGTCGCCCGGCACGACCGGATCCTGGGGCAGCTCGCCACCATGCTGCGCGGCCGGGGTTCCGAGCAGGTCGTTACCGAGAACGCGCTTCTAGCGCGGGGCTGAGCGGATCAGCGCTTCCCCTTCCGCTTCTGCGGCACTTCCTCCGGCGGTGTGGAGGGTGCCCAACTGTCGTTGGTCGCGTCCATGTCCGCCATGCGGCCCGCGGTGAGCAGTTCCACGTTGAGCACGTCCTTGAACGGCAGATCCACGAGCACACGATGCGTGTGCTCCGGCCACGACCAGGGGCGCCCGACCGCGAAGGTGTACGCCTCCGAGCCCGCCGGTTTGTGCCCCCGCATGAGGCTCAGGGGCACGTGCACATGCACCATGCGCCCGTCGCGTGCGGTCACCCGGATGTCCACCGGCATCAGCATCTCTCCCACCCGCCGCAGGACCACCACCGTGCCTTCGCCCTCGGCCATGGCGCTGTCCACGGCCAGGTCGAGCACGCGCGTGGTGTTGATCCACTCATCGAAATACCAGTCCAGCTCCACCCCGCTCACCTGTTCCATGCTGCGCTCCACGTCCACCGGACGCGGGTGGCGGAACCGGCACTTGTCGTACAGCCGCCGAAGGCCCTGCTCCACCGTGCGCTCCCCGATCACGGCACCGAGCTGATGCAGCACCATCTCCCCTTTGCTGTACGCGGTGATGCCGTACGCCCGGTTGGTGATGAAGTGATCGGCGTGCACGGTCATCGGTTCATTGTCCGGGAGCGAGAGCAGCATGCGGTATCCCTCGTACCCACCGGCGTGCGGGTCCTTCTCCCCGCCGAACAGGTGCTGCATCACCCGGGCGCTGGCGAACTCGGTGAAGCCTTCGTCCATCCAGGCATAGTGCCCCTCATCGCTGGCCAGCACGCCGTAGTACCAGCTGTGCACGCTCTCGTGCACGCTGACACCGACCAGGCTGCCCAGCTTGCGTTTGCCGGTGATCAGCGTCATCATGGGGTACTCCATGCCGCCGTCGCCCCCTTGTACGAAGCTGTACTCCGGCCACGGGTAGCGGCCGAAATGGGCGTTCATGTACTCGAAGCTCCGGATCATGTAGCCGGGCAGCTGCTCCCAGACCGGGCGCAGTTCGGGGTCATCCTGGAAGAAGCAGCGCAGCAGGGGGCCGTCGGGCACCTGTGCGGTGAGCTGCACGTAGTCGGGATCGGCCGCCCAGGCCACATCGTGCACGCTGTCGGCGCGGAAGACCCAGGTGTTGCGCGCGGCGCGACCGGCCCGCGCCGGGTCAGGCGCTGCGTAGCCGTGCCCGATCGCCGCAGGGTCCTGTAACACCCCTGTGGCCGCCACCGTGTACGCGCTGTCGATGGTGATGCGCAGGGTATGGTCGCCCCATTCCCCATAGAACTCGCGCCCCACATACGGCCCCGCGTGCCAGCCCCGATCATCGTAGGCGGCCACCTTGGGGTACCACTGGGTCATGCTGTAGGCCACACCCTCGGCATTGTTGCGGCCGGAGCGGCGGACCTGCACGGGCACCTGGCCCGCGAAATCGAGCTCGATGGTGCTGCGGGCGCCCGGCGGAATGGGCGCGGCGGGACGCAGCCGCATGGCCGTGCCCATGTGCTCCACCTGTACGGGCCGACCGTCCTGGCTGCCGGCGGTGCACCGCAGTTCACCCTGGTCATCGGGGCCCAGGGCGGCGATGCGCGCTCCCACCCGCGGGTCCGGGTCGGCGATGGTGCGCGACCGGGTGTCCATCTCGCTACCGGGCCTGAAGGCGTTGAAGTAGAGGTGGAACCACAGCTCGTTCAGGGTGTCCGGGCTCAGGTTGTGATAGACCAGCCGCTCGTGGCCGGTGAACCGGTGGGTGCGCACATCGAGGTCGACGCTGAGGTCCACCTCGATCCATTGCTGCCACCGATCGCACTGGGCCTGGGACGACAGGACGGCCTGAAGGGCCGCGCACAGGAGCGCGGAACGCGGAATGATGCTCATGGTCGCCAAAGATGGCGCAGCGCTGCGGCCGGTGCGCCATGGACGGCGCCCACGGCCCACGTCCGGTCAGGAAAGCAACCGCTGGCGCAGGGCGAACTCGAGCTGGCGGTTGGCCTCTACGAGCTGTTGCGTGTACTGTTCGCGCTGCCGCTCCGCCTTGATCTCGATGTGGGCCGCCATCACCAGAGCCTCCAGCCGAGCCGGGTCCCATGGTTTGGCGATGTAGTTGGTGACCCCGCCCAGGTTCACCGCGTCGATCACGGCCTGGATGTCGGAGTAGGCCGTCACCAGCATGCGTCGGACCTGCGGGAACCGTTCTCGGACCAGGGACAGGAGCTGGCTGCCCGTGGTGCCCGGCATCCGCTGGTCGGTGATGATCACGTCCACCGGTCGATTCGACAGGAACTGCCAAGCCTCCTCGAACCCGCTCGCCGTGAGCACCTCGAAGGAACGCCGGAACGTCGCGTGGAACGCCTGGCGGTTCCCTGCGTCATCGTCGACGAACAGCACGACCGGGCGGTCGGGATCGGTACCCAGGTTGAACACGCGTGTGGCCATGGCTAGCTCCGGAAATGGGATCATCCGGCGTGCGCCTTTACGGAACGGACCTGTGGGGGGTTACGCTGCTTCGCCCAGAGCAAAATGTTCATAAGTTGTTAATAACCCGTCATTGATTAGCTTTGACCCGCCTGGTGAACTTGGACACCTCACTGGCGAGCTCTTCAGGACCATGGACACGGGACTCCACGCGCGGTTGCGCGAGGCGGGAACGGATGCGCTCACCTGCGCAGCGCAGGTGTTCAGGCCCACTGTGGAGGCCGACCGGGCCGGACTGGCGTCCCTCTTCAGCGCGGGCCGGGTGTTGCAGGTGCACGACCGCCTCCTGGACCAGCTCGGCGAACTGCTGCGGATCCAGTCCCCCGCCCGTCGGTTCACGGCGCATGAGCTGGACCTGGCGGTGAGCGACCACCTGGCCGGCACCCGCCTGGAGGACCATGGCGTCTGGGTCTTCTACCCGTGGAGCGGCCGCCTGGTGCACCTGCTCGACGAGGCCGAGTTCGCCCGGGTCCGCACGGACCGGAACCGCAACAAGATCACCGCCGAGGAGCAGGCGGTCCTGTCCACCAAGCGCATCGGCGTCATCGGCCTCAGCGTCGGCCAGAGCGTGAGCCTGGCCCTCGCGCTGGAGCGCGGGTTCGGTGAACTGCGCATCGCCGACCACGATGACCTCGACCTCAGCAACCTGAACCGCCTTCGCAGCGGGGTGCACAACCTGGGCCTGCCCAAGACGGTGAACGTGGCCCGCGAGATCGCCGAGATCGACCCCTTCCTGAAGGTGACCTGCTTCCACGAGGGCATCACCCGCGACAACCTGGACCGGTTCCTGACGGATGGCGGTCGGTTGGACGTGCTGGTGGAGGAGTGCGACAGTGTGGACATCAAGGTCCTGGCCCGTCAGCGCGCGAAGGCGCACCGCATTCCCGTGGTGATGGACACCAGCGACCGCGGCATGATCGACGTGGAACGCTTCGACCTGGAACCGGAGCGGCCGCTGTTGCACGGCTTGATCGATCATTTGGACCCGGATGCGGCGGCCACGGCCCGAACGGCGGAGGAGAAGTTGCCGTTCGTGGCGCCCATGGCGGGCCTCCACACCTTGAGCAAGCGCATGAAGGCCAGCATGATCGAGGTGGGCCACGGTCTTGTGAGCTGGCCACAGCTGGCCTCGTCGGTCTTCCTGGGCGGCGCTCTGGCCTGCGATACGGTGCGCCGGATCCTCCTGGGGCAGATGACCGGTAGCGGTCGCTTCCACATCGACCCCGAGACCCTGTTGCCAGGTACGGATGGTCCTGCCGTGGTGGTCGTCCGGAGTGAACCTCCTCCCCCGCTCACGTTGCGCTCGATGCGCGATGCCTTGCCTGAAGCGCATCGAACGACCAGGCCCGCATACCCCCTCGAGGAGGCTGCCGTTGCACAGCTCGTGGAGGCCGGGGCCTGGGCCCCCTCGGGAGGCAACGATCAACCTTGGCGGTTCCTGAACGAACATGGTCGCCTGTACCTGTTCCATGAACCCGCTCGCTCGCACAGTGCGGCCGACCCCGGTCAGGTGGTCCCGATGCTCTCGTTGGGCGCCTGTGTGGAGAACATCCTGGTGATGGCCGCCGGTATCGGCATAGGGCTGACGCACCGGCTGTTGCACGTCGCCGAGGAGCCCCGGCTGGTGGCCTGCTTCGAAGCCGATGGGACCCGTGTGCCGGAAGGCTCAGGGCTTTCCCTTTGGTTGCGCCAGCGCTGCACGAACCGACGCTTGGGCGACCGCAGCCCGTTGGATGGCCCGACCAAAGTGGCCTTGCTGGATGCAGCTGCCGAAGTACCCGGGGCCATGGCCCATCTCCTGGAAGGTGCGGGGCCGCTCGATCGGGTGGCGGCTCTTTGCGGTGCGGCCGAGCGCCTGCGGTTCCTGAACGCGACCTGCCACCATGAGCTGTTCACGAAGGAGGTGCGCTGGACGCCCGAGGATGCCCGGCGCACGCGGGACGGTCTGGACCTGGCCACCTTCGAGATGAGCGCCGCTGAGGTGTTGGGCATGCAAGTGGCCTCGGACCCCGAGGCCATCGCCTTGGTCCGGGCATGGAAGGCCGGCAGCGCCTTCACCAACCTCTCCGGGCCGGCCATCCGCTCCAGCTCGGCCGTGGTCTGCGTGAGCATGCCCCGCATGGACCGCGACCATGCGTTGAACGCCGGCCGCGCGATGGAGCGGGTCTGGCTGCGCGCCACCGCACTGGGTCTGGCCGTCCATCCGGTCTCCGCTCCCATCCTGCTGGGGCTGCTGGCCGATGCGCCGGTGTTCGACGCCTCGGAACGCGAGCGGATCGCCGAATGCGCCGCCGGCATCCGTGACGTTTTCGCCACGGGCGACCGCAGCCCCGCCTTCCTCCTTCGGATCTTCCGCGCCCCCGCACCCTCCGAACGAAGCCTTCGGCTTCCACTGGACATGATCCGGTCGACCGCACACGCCGTGGCCACCCCATGAAGGAGCACCTGGACCTCATCGCCTACAGCGCACCTGACCGTGCTGACCTGAACGACGAGTTCGTGCGGCAGCACGAGCTCGTGCTCACCGAGGTGGGCATTTCCCTGGTCATCAAAAGCGATACACGCTGGACCCGCGATCCACAGTGCTACGTGATCGTGGCCATCCATCCCACGCTCGGCATGGTGGGCGGGATCCGTTTACAGATGGATCACGGCGTGGAAGGTCGACTTCCCATGTTGGCCGCCATCGGAGGGCGCGAACCGCGCATTGCCTCCGTGTTGGAACGGCTGCGGGCGGACGGCAACGGTGAGGTTTGCGGACTTTGGAGCGCGAGCCGCTATGCGAACAAGGGGGTGACGGTCCTCCTGAGCAAGGCGGTGACCGCCATCGCGCCACAGGTGGGCGCCCGTAGAATGGTCTGTTTCGTGGGCAGCCATACCCGACGCCATCCTGAACGCAACGGCTTCGTCGCCATGAACGAGGTCGGCGAGCTCGGCGAGTTCGACTACCCGACGCCCGAGTTCCGCTCCATCGCCATGCTGAACCCCGACACGATCCTGCTCCCGAACACGACGATGGAGCAACGTCAGTCCATCTACAGCCTTCGCCTGCGGCCGGACCAGGTCCGTTCGGAGAACCCCGGCCGAGCGATGATCGAGGTGCACTACAAGCTGATCCTCACCAAAGGATTGCTCGACCTGGTGGCCTACGAGCGGATCCTGGAAGAGCGCCTTCGGCATTCCGCCTGAGCCGGAGCAACCCTGACGGCCGGTATGCCGTAGGAGCGCCGGATGAAGACCCTTCTAGCGTTCCTGCTGCTCCCCGGCATGGCGCTCGGTGCCGAGCGCACCACCGCTTGGCCGCTGCAGGTCGGCGACCTGGGCGTGCACCTGGGTGAGCGGCTGGAGGTGTTCCATGATCCTTCGAGCGCGCTTTCCGTGAACGAGGTGCTCGCCGGTGCCTCGTTCAAGCCGCTGGGCAGTCCCGTCCCCAACCTTGGGCTCACGAGAGACGCCGTCTGGCTCAGAACCCGTGTCCGGAACAACACGGACCTGGAACGCTTCCACCTGTGCATCGATTACGCCGACCTCGATCGTGTCGCGGCCTTCATCGTCCATGACGACGTCGCCGTGCAGGTCGGTTCGAAGGGACAGTCGGTGCCGGCCAGCGAGCGTACGGGCAGTGACCCGGAGTTCGTGTTCCCGGTCCGCATCGCCCCCGGCTCCGAGGCCACGCTCCTGATCCGGTTGATGAGCAACAAGCAGATCCAGCTTCCGGTGCTCATTCGCAGCGCGGACGGGCTCATCGCCGTCCGCTCAGGCCGAAACCTCACCATCGGCATCTACGCCGGGGTGATGCTCGTCCTGGCGCTTTACAACCTGTTCCTGCTCCTCTCGATCCGCGACCGGAGCTACCTGTTCTATGTGCTGTACCTGGTCGCCGTGCTCGCCACCCAGCTTGCCTTCCTCGGCGTGGGCCCCTTCTATCTGTGGGCCGGGAACACCTGGTGGTCCTCGCACAGCACGCTCATCCTCACCTTGATCACCGCCACCCTGGGCATGGAGTTCGCACGGAACTTCATCGACACGCGTCGTTTCGCGCCCGGGATGCACCGGATCAGCGTGGTGTTCTACATCGTCTTCGCCCTGTGCATCCTGGCCCAGCAATCGGGCATGCCTCGCGTTGCCTACCAGGCCGCCCAGGGGTTGTCCGGCCTGTCGGCCATCTTCACGCTGAGCATGGCCGTCGTGGCCGTTCGCCGAGGATCGCGCCAGGCCTTCTTCTTCCTCCTGGCCTGGGCCGTGTTCCTTTCCGCGGTCGTGGTCTTCGTCCTGAAGGACGTGGGCATCCTTCCGTACAACGAGATCACCATCCTCGCGATGCCCGTGGGCTCGGCGATCGAGGGCGTGCTGCTCTCCTTTGGTCTCGCCGACCGCATCAACATCCTTCGACGCGAGAAGGAACGGAGCCAGGCCGAGGCCCTGTCCATGGCCCAGGAGAACGAACGCATCATCCGCGAGCAGAACGTGATGCTGGAGTCCAAAGTGCAGGAACGCACCAAGGAGCTGCAGGAGAGCAACGACCACCTGAAGCGCACGCAGAGCCAGCTGGTGAACGCCGAGAAGATGGCCTCCCTGGGCCAGCTCACGGCGGGCATCGCGCACGAGATCAACAACCCGGTGAACTTCATCACCAGCAACATCCCCCCGCTGCGCCGCGACCTGGCCGATGTGCTGGAGGTGCTGAACGGCTACCGCGCGGTCGATGCGGCGCAGGCCACCACCTCGCTGCCGGCGCTCCGCGAGCGCGAGGCCGAGCTGGACATCGACGGGTCCATCGTCGAGCTCGGAGAGATCCTGCGCAGCATCGAGGAAGGCGCGGGGCGGACGGCGGAGATCGTCCGCGGACTGCGCAACTTCAGCAGGCTCGACGAGGACGACCTCAAGCTGGCCGACCTCAACGAGGGCCTGCAGAGCACCCTGACCGTGCTGGCCAACCAGCTGAAGGACCATGCCGAGCTGCAGCTTGAACTGGGCCAGCTACCGGCCGTGGAGTGCCATCCCGGCAAGCTGAACCAGGTGTTCATGAACATCCTGAACAACGCCATCCAGGCGATCGCCTCCCGGAAGGACCTGCGCCGCGGCACCATCACCGTTCGCTCGGCCACGGTCGGCGATGCGGTGCGCATCTCCATCGCCGACGACGGACCGGGCATGACCGAGGCCGTCATGGCCAAGGTCTTCGAGCCCTTCTTCACCACCAAGGACGTGGGCGAAGGCACGGGGCTCGGTCTGTCGATCGCCTACAGCATCGTGGAGAAGCACGGCGGCCGCATCACCGTGGAGAGCCTGCCGGGTGCGGGCGCCACCTTCCATGTCACCCTGCCCCAACGCCAGCCCCACCAGCGGCACGAGCACCAGGAGCAACGCGCTTGAAGCCATGAACAAGGAACGCATCAAGGTCCTGTACCTGGACGATGAGGAAGGCAACCTGGTCGCCTTCCGCGCCAACTTCCGCCGGGACCTGGAGGTCTTCACCGCCTCCACCGCCGAGCAGGCCCTGGAGATCCTGGAGCGCACCCCGATCCCCGTGGTGATCAGCGACCAGCGGATGCCCCAGGTGACCGGGGTGGACTTCCTCGCGCAGGTCAAGCAGCGGCACCCGGACACCATCCGGATGCTGCTCACCGGTTACGCCGACATCCAGGCCGTGATCGACGCGGTGAACAAGGGCCGCATCTATGCCTATGTCACCAAGCCCTGGGATGCGAGCGACCTGCTGCTGCGCATCCAACAGGCCCACGAGGTGTTCCGCCTTCGGGTGGACCGCGACCGGCTGCTGCGGCGGTACGAACAGGTCTTCGCCACCTCGGGCGACCCCATCGTGATCCTCGATGAGACCGGGCGCATCCACGATGCCAATCCGAGCGCGCAGCGCCTGGTGGGCCTGGACCGTCCGGCGCTGCTGGCACGGAGCTTCAACGACCTGCTCTCCGACCCGGCCTCCTTGCGCCCCGCACTGAGCGGGCGATTGCGGGGACGCTCGTTCCGCAACGTCGACCTCACCCTTCGGAACAGCGCCGGCGACCCCATCGACGGCCTGCTCACGGTGAGCTACCTGGGGAAGACCGATGACGGACACCGGAGCTTCCAGGTCATCATCAAGGACATCACCGACCGGCGTGCCGAGGAGCAACGGCTCCGCAAGCTCAACAGCGACCTGGACCGCCGCGTGGCCGTGCGCACCCGTCAGCTGCTGGAGGCGCTGGAGGACCTGGGCGCCTTCTCCTACACGGTGGCGCACGACCTGCGCAGCCCATTGAAGAACGTGCTGGCCCTGTGCCAACTCCTGCAGGAGCACCAGCCCTCCACCGACGTCGACGGGCGCGAGCTGAGCAGCCGCATCCAGCGCGGCGCGGGCCGGATGCTCGAGCTCGTGGATGACCTCCTCCGCTTCTCCCAGACCAACAACCGCGACCTGCAGCGGAGCGACATCCGGCTGCGCGACCTGGTGCAGGAGGTGATGGACGAACTGCCGCCCGCGCCCCATGCACCGCAGCTGGTGAACGCCGTGCCCACGGACAGCGTGCTGCACGCCGACGCCGCCATGCTGAAGGTCGTGCTGGTGAACCTGTTGTCCAATGCCGTGAAGTTCACCCGGCAGGTGGACGCCCCCCGGATCGAGGTGCGGCTGGACCACGACCCCGACGGGGAGGTGCTGCGCGTGCGCGACAACGGGGTCGGTTTCGACAGCACCGGGGCGAAGGCCGTGTTCGGCGCCTTCAAGCGGATGCACCGGGCCGATCAGTTCGAAGGGAGCGGCATCGGGCTGGCCATCGTGCAACGCATCGTGAACAAGCATGGGGGCGAGGTCTGGGCCGAGAGCACCGTGGGCCGGGGCACCACCATCCACCTCCGCATGAACGGCGCGGTGGCCGAGCGGACCGCGCTGCCCTTCGCGTCCTGAGGACCGTGCGTAACCCTTTCCACGGCACCGGCGTAGGAACAACACCTTCAGTGACCACGACCAGGACGATCACCCTTGTGAACCCATTCCCCATGAAGAAGTTGATGACCCTCCCCCTGCTCGTGCTGCTGACCCTGCCCGCCGTTCACGCCCAGAAACGCAAGCTTGTGGACCGACGTGACCAGGCCGATGGCTGGTACGTGCCCGTGCGCGGGGAGGTCCTCGCCGACGGCAAGCAGGTCCAGGACTATCAGGTCGAACTCTGGAAAGGGGACGAGAAAATGGGGCAGGTGGCCGTGGACAAGAAGGGGGGATTCTCCCTGGACCTGGACCTGGACCAGAGCTTCCTGGTGCGCGTCACCAAGGACGGTTTCGAGGACAAGCTCGTGCTGATCGACACCAGCCTGCCGTCCGACCTGGTCACCTATCCGGACTACGTATGCTACGTGAACCTCATCCCGAGAGGCAAGACCGCCGGCATCGATCCGTTCTATGCCGACTTCCCGAGCGCCATCGTGCGCTGGAACGCGGAGATGGGCGGCTTCTACCACAGTGAGCACTACCTGGAGCACATCCAGACCAAGGTGGCCGGCCACGCGCAGGCCTCCTTCTGACAAGCCTGTTCCCCGCCCGGCCACAACCACCACCAACCCGGCCGGCAGGAACACGAAAGGCGGGCCCGTAAGCCCGCCTTTTTCGTTCCCCGCGGCTCAATGCTGATCGTAGTCGATCACCACCCGGGCGCTGCGGGGGTGCGTCTGGCAGGTGAGCACGAACCCCTGGGCCACCTCCTCGTCGGTGAGGGCGTAGTTCATGTCCATTTCCACCTGGCCCTCCACCACGCGCGCCTTGCAGGTGCAGCAGACCGCTCCTTTGCAGGCGTAGGGCACGTCCATGCCGGCGTCGATGGCCACATCGAGCACCGGGTCGCCCTTGGCCGTCATGCGAAGCACCTGTTCGCGACCGTCGAGCCGCACCACCACCTCCGCCTGGCCGGTGAAGGCGGCCGTGGTGGCATGCGCCACCTCGCGTTTCGCCTCGGTGGTCACCGGGCTGGTGAACAGCTCGATGTGGATGCGCTTCTTCTCCACCCCGGCCGCCTCCAGGGCCTCGCTCACGTTCACCATCATCTGCTCGGGGCCGCAGACGAAGAACTCCTTGTCCATGCCGTCGGACACGAAACGCGCCAGCAGTTGCCGCGCCTTCTCCACGGTGATCCGCCCGTTGAACAGAGCGTCCTGTTCGCGGCCCTTGCTGAGGATGTGGTACACCCCGAGCCGCGCCCCGAACTGGACCTGAAGCTCGGCCAGCCGGTCGCGGAAGATGATCCGGTCCATGTCGGTGTTGCCGTAGAACAAGGTGAACCGGCTGCCGGGCTCGGTGCGCAGCACCGTCTTCAGGATGCTGAGGATGGGCGTGATGCCGCTGCCGGCCGCGAAGGCCACGAAATGACGGCTGCGGGCCGGATCGAGCGCCGTGGTGAAGTTGCCCATCGGGGCCATCACCTCCAGCGTCATGCCCGCCTTGAGCTTCTCCACCAGCTGGGTGCTGGCCCGGCCGCCCGGCACACGCTTCACGGCGATGCGGAAGCCGTCGGTGTCCAGCGGGCTGCTGCAGATGCTGTAGCTGCGCCGCAGCTCCTCGCCGTTCACGGTGAGCTTGATCGTGACATACTGCCCATGCGTGAAGCGGAACTCATCGCGCAAGGCGGGTGGTACGGAGAAGCCGATCGCGATGGCGTCAGGGGTCTCCTGCGTCACCTGCGATACGACCAAGGGATGGAAGCGGGCCATGGAAAGGGTGCCGTTCGGCGGGCGCGAAAATAGGGGCCAGGTGATCGTGCCGGCCCGAACGGTCATCGCCGCGGAACGCGCACCCCATGAACCACCCTGCCCGCCATTCTGTTCACACCGATGACCGGCGTCAGCCCCAGCTGGTGACCAGGGCCTAAATTCGCCGATCGCCTACCCGCCATGACCGACGTACAGAACCTCGAGGAACGCTTCCAGGCCAAGATCGACGCTGAACTGAAGATCGAGCCGAAGGACTGGATGCCTGAGAAGTACCGCAAGACCCTCATCCGCCAGATCAGCCAGCACGCGCACAGCGAGGTGGTGGGCATGCTGCCCGAGGGCAACTGGATCACCCGCGCCCCGAACCTGCGCCGCAAAGCCATCCTGCTCGCCAAGGTGCAGGACGAGGCGGGCCATGGCCTGTACCTGTACAGCGCCTGTGAAACGCTGGGCGTCACCCGCGAGCAGACCATCGACGACCTGCTGAGCGGCAAGGCCAAGTACAGCAGCATCTTCAACTACCCCACCCTCACCTGGGCCGACATCGGCGCCATCGGCTGGCTGGTGGACGGCGCGGCCATCATGAACCAGGTGATGCTGTGCCGCACGAGCTACGGCCCTTACGCCCGCGCCATGGTGCGGATCTGCAAGGAGGAGAGCTTCCACCAACGCCAGGGCTACGAGATCATGGCCGTGCTGGCCAAGGGCACGCCCGAGCAGAAGGAGATGGCGCAGGATGCCCTGAACCGGTGGTGGTGGCCCAGCCTGATGATGTTCGGCCCCACGGACGCCAACAGCCCGCACAGCGCCGAGAGCATGAAGTGGAAGATCAAGCGCCAGAGCAACGACGAGCTGCGCCAGACCTTCATCGACCGCACCGTGCAGCAGGCAGAGGTGATCGGCCTCACGATCCCCGACCCCAGGCTGAAGTGGAACGAGTCCACCCAGCACTACGATTGGGGCGAGATCGACTGGACCGAGTTCAACAACGTCGTGGCCGGCAACGGTCCCTGCAACAAGGAGCGCCTGGCCGCCCGCAACAAGGCCCACGACGACGGCGCCTGGGTGCGCAAGGCCGCGCTGGCCCATGCCGCCAAGAAGGCCAAGAAGAAACAAGCAGCATGAATCGGAGTGGCGAGTAACGAGTAGCGAGTGGCGAGTCTGCTTCCGCGGCGCCGCTCGCTACTCGCCCCTCGTCACTCGCCACTCACTCACCGGACCCCATGACCGACAACCCGAACAACTGGCCCCTCTGGGAGATCTTCATCCAGAGCAAGCGCGGCCTGGAGCACAAGCACGTGGGCAGCTTGCACGCCGCCGACGCGCAGATGGCCATCGAGAACGCCCGCGACGTGTACACCCGCCGCCAGGAAGGCCAAAGCATCTGGGTGGTGCCCGCCGGCGCCATCAGCAGCAGCCAGCCCGATGATGCGGCGATGCTCTTTGATCCCGCCGACGACAAGACCTACCGGCACCCCACCTTCTACACCATGCCCGAGGGGGCCAAGTACATCTAGCCGGTTGTCGGTTGTTGGTTGTCAGTTGCCCCCATTCATACTCGGTGCAAACGACCAGCCGAACAACTGACATCGGACAACTGCCAACCATGAGCCAGCCCGAAGCCCTCTTCACCTACACCCTCCGCCTCGCGGACGACCTGCTCATCCTCAGCCATCGCCTGAGCGAATGGTGCGGGCACGGGCCGGTGCTCGAGGAGGACATCGCCCTCACGAACCGCGCGCTGGACCACATCGGCGAGGCCCGCAACCTCTACACCTATGCCGGTCAGGTGGAAGGCAAGGGGCGCGATGAGGACGCCCTCGCCTTCCTGCGCAACGAGCGGCAGTTCGTGAACACCAAGCTGGTGGAGCAGCCCAACGGCGACTACGCGCACACCATCGTGCGCAGCTTCCTGTTCGACGCCTACCACCTGCCGCTGGCCGAGGCCCTCACCAAGAGCGCTGATGCCCAGCTGGCCGCCATCGCCGCCAAGGCCGTGAAGGAGGCCCAGTACCACGTGAAGCACAGCAGCGACTGGCTGATCCGCTTCGGCGACGGCACGGAGGAGAGCCACCGCCGCGCCCAGGAGGCCCTGGACAACCTGTGGACCTACTCCGGCGACCTGTTCGTGATGGACGCGGTGCACCAGGACCTGGTGAAGGCCGGCATCGCGCCCGACCTCACCACGATCAAGGCCGCCTTCGACGCCACGGTGGACCGTGTGCTGGC
>JAEUSW010000166.1 GCA_016788285.1 Flavobacteriales bacterium | reverse complement strand
TGGACACCCTGACGTGGACCGACACCCTGCGACATCGACAGGTGCCGGTGGCCATCTACGACCATGACCCGCCCACGGAGGGTAGGCCGGTGATCCTCTTCAGCCACGGCTACAATGAGAACCGCCCCGGCTCCTACCTGCACTACAGCCATCTGGCCGAAGCGCTCGCCACCGCCGGTTGGTCCGTGGTGAGCGTACAGCACGAACTGCCCACCGATGAGCCCCTGCCCTTGACAGGAGCGGCGCAGCTCGTTCGGCGTCCAAGCTGGGAGCGCGGCGCCGCCAACCTGATCTTCGTCCTGGACCGTTTGCGCGAGGAACGCCCCACGCTCGACCTCTCGCACGTGACCGTGATGGGGCACAGCCAGGGCGGCGACATCAGCATGCTGTTCGCGCACCAACATCCCGATCGGGTGGAACGGGTGATCTCGCTCGATAACCGTCGCATGCCGCTGCCTCGCACCCGCATGCCCCAGGTGGACAGCATCCGGAGCAGCGATCAACCTGCCGATGAGGGCGTGCTGCCAACTCTGGAGGAAGCCGAGGACCTGCACATCCGCGTGGTGACGTCCAGCATCCCTCATAACAACATGGGCGATGCGGGGACGTCCGAACAGCGCAGGGAACTCGTGGAGCTCGTGCTGAGGCTGCTCGAGAACAGACCATGACCGTAAGGCCGGCCAAAGGGTCCGGTGCGGGCGTCGGTCAATCTTTCACGAATCTCCAGGAGCGTTCCGCTCCATCCATCCAGGCCCGCAGCAGATAGAGGCCTGGGGGCAGGTCACCTACATCGAGGCCCTCCGACCAAAGCGGTGTGGGATCCCGCCAGACGCGCCGTCCGGCAGCGTCAATGACCTCCGCTGAGGCGGAGCTGGTCGGCCGTGGCATCATCCGCAGCCGGTCCCCGACCGGCACCGGGAACACCTGATACCCGGGACCGGACGCATGGGCCGGGGCGTCCGTCGGCAGCACACAGAGCGTGTCCGAGTAGACCGGAACGCCGCACTCATGGCAGAATACCCAATAGCATCCCGGAGCGGCATCCGGCAGGGTGGTCTGCCCGAAATACTGGTTCAAGGATCCACCGGCCGTGTACCATGACAGGTTCATGCAACCTGTGTCCAACACCAGGTCGCTGCCGACCTGCGTGATCACCGGCGGAACGGTGGGCACCGTGACCAAGGTGAACGTATCGGTGTGCAGCACGCATCCGTTCGGGTCCGTGTAACCCGCCCAGTATGGCAGTGGAAAGAAGTGCGTGCTGAGGTGGTCGTAGTAGTAGGTCAGGGGATGCCCCATGATCATGCCGCCGCCGATGTACCACTGGGCATTCACAGGGGGGAGGAGCTCCAGATGAACAGGCTGGTTGCAGTACACCGTATCGTTCGTGTTGGCGATGAGCGCTGAAGGTGGCCGCACCCCGGCCTCGATCCACGCACAATTGGTCCAGGCCAGCCCGTTGCTGTCCACCGCCGTGAGCCGGATGGCGAAGCTTGAGTCCACCACCATGGTCAGGGTGGAGGTGGTGGCACCGGTGGTCCACAGGAAGCTCGTGAGCAGTGGGTCGGCGACGAGGTCGAGCACTGCGCCGTAGCAGAGCGTGGGCGCCCCGGTGTAGATGTCCGGGAAAAAGCCCTCGAAGCCCGACAGCACCGGGTACCAGGGCGTTGGTGGCACACGCGGCTCCAGTTCGATCCGCACCGTGTCCGCTCCTCCGGGCCCGCTGGCCAGCAGGGTCACCACGTGCGGACCTGGCGTGTCGAAGTCCACGACGAGCTCGGCGCCCAAGGTGTACCAACCGGTGCTGTCCACGTTCCATTGCAGCACATCGGCCCCGACGGAGCTGCTCGTGAAGGCGACCCGGCCGGTGCATTCGGAGCTGTCGATCACGCAGCTCGCCACCGGGGAGGCACCGGTCGGGCCGGCACCGCAACCATAACCCTCCAGGAGCGCCGACCGCACCTCAATGAGCACTTCCCGCATGCGGTCCACCTGCCCCTGGGAGTAAGAGAGGGGACAGGTCGTGTAGTCCATGTAGTTGGGCAGCTCCGGCACGTCCCCGGTGAACGGGCTCAGGCCGGTGGTGTCCTGGGTCTCCGTGGTGCACCCGGGATCCCCGCAGCTGAACCAGTTGCTCCAGTCCGGTGGTGTGTCGCAGATGCGGTCACCGTTCAGTTGGCAGTTCAGGTTCAAGCAGAGGCCTTGGAAGGTGTGGAAGAGCCCGAGGTAGTGTCCGAGCTCATGCACGAGCAGCGCGTTGTTCACGAGGTACCGCACCTCCATCACGATGCCATCGACCGCCGTGCCCATGTCCGAGGGAAAGCTGGAATAGCCGTCGATGCCTTGGTCCGTCACACTGTCCACGAGCCACACGTTCAGGTAGCGCAAGGGGTCCCACCGCACCGTGGCCTTCACATCGAGCTGATCGAAGATGGAATGCACGGTCCGGGGGCTCTCCCGCCGGGTGATGCCGGTCGTCGGAAGACCGAAGGGATCCACCGTCGCCAGGCAGAGCTGGATGTCGCTCACGTGCCCCGTGGCATCGTCGTAGGGCGCGGCGTTCTGCAGCCGGGCGTTCGCCTGCTCCAGCGCGAGCTGCACCACGCTGTCCGCCACGTTCTCCGGCCCGTTCCGGTGGATCACGTGAACGACCACCGGCAGGGTGAGCAGGTCGTTGCGGTCCCTGCCGGGAGCGCGATCGATCAGCCGCTGGTAGAGGGCGTCCTCAGCGGCGTGGCGCTCGGGCGTCAGGGCATGCTCACGCAGCACATCGGCGCCGCAGAAAGGCACCTGGGCCCGCACGCTCGGACCCATCAGCACGAAGGCGATCAACAAAGGGGATCGAGGACGCATGGTCAGCGGGTCTGACCCAAGGACGCAGCGGCCCTGATGAGCGGTGCCCAGGGTGATGGTCCTGGGACGAACGGAGAAGAGGTCGATCCGGCTAGCGCACCCGTCCGCCCGCGAGCTTCTTCGTCACCAGCGGTGGTCGCCTGTCACGCAGGAACACCCACGTCGTGGGCGTGCTGTCGGCGGCGGAGAAGCGATACCCATCGCCGTCGTAGGCCTGGATCCGTTCGGCCTCCAGGATCCGGTGCTGCAGGATGTAGCGCGCCAAGGCGCCGCGTTGGAACTTCACGTACACCTGCAGGGACTTGTACCCGCCCGGCGCCTTGTCCTTGAACTCGGGGGTGATCACCCGCGCCCCGAGCGTGTGGAGCCGCGCCGCCTTGCTGTATTCAGCGGAGGCCAGGTTCACCACCGTGGTCGAACCGGCCCGCTTCAGGTCGGCCTTGAGCGTATCCGCGATGCGGTCGCCCCAGTAGGCATACAGGTCCTTCGCCTTGCCCACGCCGAACGGCGTGCCCATCATCAGGCGGTAGTCCTGCATGAGGTCCAACGGCCGCAGCACCCCATAGAGGCCGCTGAGGATGCGCAGGTGATGCTGGGCGAAGTCGAGGTCCGGGGAAGAGAGCGTCCGTGCATCAAGGCCGCGGTACACCTCGCCATTGAAGGTGAACACGGCCGGCCGCGCGTTCGAGGGCGAGAAGGGCGTGGACCACCGCTCGTACCGGTGCCGGTTCAGTTCACCGAGCGCCGGGCTCAGGTCCATGAGGTCGGCGAGCTTCTTCGCACTGAAGGTGCGCAACTTGTTCACCAAGGGCACGGCGTGCTCCAGCAGGGCGGGCTGGCTGGCACCTTTGACGACAGGTGTCTCCTTGGCAAGGTCCTTGGCGGGCGAAAGCAGCACGAGCATGCCGACCAAAGTAAGGCCGACAGCGGCGGTCGGCGAGGTCTTCGGCATCGTCAGCAGGTCGGTTCGGCGGGTCGGTGTAACCTTTCGGCCGATGCGACGACTATCTGTTCGGAACACCCCGGTGCCGTGAGCGACGCAAAGCAGACCGCCTTCATGCAGGCCTACACGGACTGCCACGGACCTTTCCTGCGCTACTGCTCGGCCATCGCCTACGGCCGGATGGATGTGCAGGACCTGGTGCAGGACGTGTTGCTGTCCGCCTATCAGCAGTTCGACCGGATCGAACGGAAGGACCAGCTGCTGCACTACCTGGTGCGTGCGGCGCGCAACCGGGCGGCAAGCGCCTGGCGGCTCGGGCGACGTTCCGCGGACCTGTGCGAGCGGCAGGCCGCACGCCTTCAGGAACGTGGCGCCACGCCCGAGCAGCTGCTCGACGTGCAGCTGCTGTACAAGGCCCTGGACCGCCTGCCCGAACAACAGCGCGAGGCCTTGGTCCTGTTCGAGGTCTCCGGACTCAGCATGGCGGAGATCGCGGTGATCCAGAACTGCGCCGAGGGCGCGGTGAAGACGCGGGTGAGCCGGGCCCGGGCCGCGCTGCGTGGTCGGTTGGAAGGACGTTCGGAACTGCCGGCCGCCGCCATCCTGCACGTGTTGATCCTCTTGCTGCCATGAACGCCCACACCGACGACGGGATCGACCTCCGCCTGCTGCGCGAGCTGCCCGAGGAGATGAGCCTCGAGCAGGTGGAGCGCTTCATCATCGCCCTGCCCCCCACCCCGCCGCCCGGCTCCTGGTCCGGTGGTTCCTTCTTCAACCTCAACTCCATCCTCATGAGCACTGCAGGCCTCCTCCTCGTCGGACTGAGCATCCACCTGTTCACCAGCGGTGGCACGGCCGCCATCACGCCCACGGCTTCCGCGGATCGGGCGGCGCCGACCGCGGCGTTCGAAGCCCCGGCGACCGTGCTGCCCGCACAAGCCAAGCCGCAGCAACCACCCCGACCGGTCCCGACGGATGCAGCTGCCACGGCCTCACCCGTTGAGGCGCGCAGCGCCGTCGAGGTCCCGGTGTCCGCCCCTGCCCCAGGTCCTTCCCCTGCTTCTGCCCCC
This sequence comes from Flavobacteriales bacterium, assembly GCA_016788285.1. Taxonomy (GTDB): domain Bacteria; phylum Bacteroidota; class Bacteroidia; order Flavobacteriales_F; family PHOS-HE28; genus PHOS-HE28. Next base: position 828 of record JAEUSW010000166.1, on the reverse strand, counting down.
GCTTCTGACCCTGCTCCTGCTTCTGCCCCTGCCCCTGCTCCTGCCCCGCCGCCCATGGATCCGGTGGTCGTGTTGGCCGAACCCTCCAAGCACGGGGAAGGCCGTCGATACGATCTGAGCGGGTTCACCGCGGTGCAGGTCCGCGGCAGCATGGACGTCGTGGTGGAGCAAGGACCCTTCGAAGTGATGGCCGAAGGCGAGGAGGACGCTCTGGACCGCATCGAGGTATCCATGGAAGGAACGGTCCTGCGGATCGCCAACAGCCACACACCCAGCAAGAACCGCAACTGCGATCCGGCGGGTGCGCATGTGCGGGTGCGGATGCCGCAGGTGTCGGCCCTGGAGGTGTACGGTTCGGGCGGGATCACCGCCGAAGCGATGACCGCCAACGGGCCGTTGCGCCTGCTGCTTCAGGGTTCGGGCAGCCTGGTGATGGGCTCTGCCCTGGCGGTCGCTTCACTGACGGTGGACCTGGCCGGCTCGGGCGATGTGCTGTGCGGCGCGATGGATGTGGGCGGCACCACCGAGGTGAAGCTGAGCGGCAGCGGCGATGTGGTGCTGGAAGGTCGCACGACGAAGCTCACGATCGACCTGGCCGGCTCCGGCGACGTGGACGCCTCCGGACTCGACAGCGGCGGCACCACCGCCACCCTCGTGGGTTCGGGCGACATCATGCTGGGCCGCACCGGCCCCATGGAGCAACGCATCACCGGCTCCGGACGGATCGAGGTGCACGGGAGCCTTGGCGGCCATGCGCCACAAGGGGAAGGTTCACGGTCCTACTAGACCGCTGGCCACGCGTCCACCGCCAGGCTCCCCACCTCGCCG
>JAEUSW010000150.1 GCA_016788285.1 Flavobacteriales bacterium | reverse complement strand
GATGTGGAAGTCCGTGGCGACCTCTGCCGCCCCATCTACTACACGCGCGCCAACGGCAGCCAGACCTCCGCCACCTGGAGCACCACCCGCACCGGCACGGCCACGGCCGTCACCTTCGACCAGAACGCGACCGCGGTGGTGCAGAACGGCCACACCGTGACGACCACGGGCGCCACCTGGACGGTGTACAACCTGGACGTGGAGGCGGGCGGCAGCGTGGCGATGGGCACCACCAACCTGGAGCACTACGGCACGGCCCTCACCAACAACAACAGCTTCACCATCGGCACCGGCGCGGTCACCTTCCGCAACCCCGGCGCGGTGACCCTGGGCGGCAGCGGCACGTACGACCTGTACGACCTGACGGCCAACAACGCGGACGTGACGCTCACCAGCAGCCTGCTGCGCATCCGCCGCACGCTGGACATGACCAACGGGGGCACCTTCAACGCCAACAACATCGGCAATCCCGCGCGTGTGCTGGAGCTGCACAGCGATGCCAACGGCACCGGCCGCATCGGGCCGATGAGCGCGGGCCCCAGCTTCACCGGCCAGGTGGACATGGAGCGCTACGTGCCGGGCGGCGTCACCAACTGGCGTCTGATCAGCGCGCCCACCAACAACAACCAGCTGAGCAGCCTGGAGGACGACTTCGTCACCGCCGGCTACCCGGGCAGCCACTTCCCGCTCTTCGACGAGCCCCCCGGCAGCAACATCCTGTGGCCGAGCATCCGCACCTATGACGAGACGAACGCGGGAGCCGCCCTCATCGACGGCCTCACCGGCGCCACCGGCGACAACATGGTGATGGCCATGGGACAGGGCTTCGCGGCGTGGAGCGGCACCGGCCTGTTGACCACCAGCCCCTTCACGATCGACCTGCGCAGCGGCGTGCGCAACGCGCTGACCCCGCTGAACCTGCCGGTGACCTACACCAACACGGGCAACGCCACGGTGGACGGCTGGAACCTGGTGGGCAATCCGCTCCCCAGCCCCATCGACTTCAGCCTGCTGGCCCTCACCAACGTGGACAACTTCTACTACGTGTTCGACCCGGTGAGCGGCAACAACGCCACCTGGGATGAAGGCCTCGGCCTGAGCATCCCCGGCGGCTCGCTCAACGGCAACATCCAGAGCTTCCAGGGCTTCTGGGTGAAGGCCAATGCCGCCGCCCCCGTGGTGACCGTGGAGGAGACCGACAAGGTGCTCGACCTGAACGGCGGCGGCCTCTTCGGTGGCAGCCAGCAGGGCGCCGCCCCGATGTTCCGCCTCGAGCTGAGCAACGCGATGAACGCCTTCTTCGACGAAACGGTGGTGCACTTCGGCACCGGCGCCCCCGCCAGCGGCGACATGCACGACCTCATCAAGTTCACCTTCAGCCACCCCGAGGCCCCGCAGGTGATGACGCGCACGAGCGACGGTGAGGACATGACCCTCAACGCCTGGGGCCCGCTCACCGGCGCCACCAGCATCGAGGTGCCCATCGACGTGGGCGTCACCGGCAGCTACACGCTGCGGGTGTACGACGCCCTGGGGATCATGGGCCAGACCTGCCTGGTGCTGGAGGACCTGCAGACCGGCCAGAGCACGGCCCTCACCGAAGGCGCCACCTACACCTTCACCGCCGATGCCAACGACCCGGTGCTGCCCGCCCGCTTCGTGGTGCATGCCAGCGCGCCCGTCCAGCACACCGCCACCGACGTCACCTGCCAGGGTGCGGCCAACGGCAGCGCGAGCGCGCTGGGCGCAGGCCTGGGCCCCTGGGATTACACCTGGGCCACCGATGGCGGCACCGTGCTGCTGACCCAGACGCAGCTGAACGGCGCCGGCCAGATCGCCCAGCTGCCCGCCGGCGACTACCTGGTGACGGTGAGCAGCCAGGCCGGCTGCGGCGACCTCACCCACGCCTTCCGCATCGATGAACCCGCCCTGCTCGATGCCGCTCTCAGCGCCACCGGCACCGCCTGCGCCACCACCACCGACGGCGGCGTGGACCTCACCGTGATGGGCGGCACCGGCCCCTACACCTTCGCCTGGGACAACGGCGCCACCAGCGAGGACCTCGCCAACGTGGCCGCCGGCACCTACACGGTGACGGTGACCGATGCCAACGGCTGCACCACCGCTCCGCTGCAGGCCACCGTGACCACGGGCAGCGGCCCCGCCGCCGCCTTCCTGCCCAGCACCACCAGCACCTTCACCGGTGAACCCGTGGAGTTCTTCAACCTGAGCACCTGGGGCGCGCAGGTGAACTGGGACTTCGGCGACGGCACCGGCAGCACGGACACCGAACCCATCCACACCTACGCGGTGCCGGGCGTGTACACGGTGACCCTGACGGTGACGCTCGATGGCTGCACCGCCGTGAGCACCCAGGAGGTGGTGGTGGACGTGA
>JAEUSW010000121.1 GCA_016788285.1 Flavobacteriales bacterium | reverse complement strand
CACCTGTCGCTCTTCAAACTGGATGCGGCCGGTGGCGTGGTGTGGAGCCATCGCTACCGCGCCTACGACCCCGATGAGGCGGTGATCGCACGCAGCCTGCGCCGCGACGCGAGCGGAGCGCTGCATGTCCTGGGCTCCTGCGGCAGCGATCCGGACACGCGTGACCTCTTCCTCATGAAGGTCGACCCGGTGGGCGACCTCCTTTGGGCCCGGGCCTTCGGTTACTCCGGTCAGGACGAAGCCAGGGACCTGGTGATCATCCCCGGTGCCGGTTACGCCGTCGCGGCGGGGACCAAGTACGAGCTATCCCGCATCGCGCTCCTGGACACGCTGTGCGCCGTGCTGCAGGACCGTGTGTGGGTCCTGCCGGACACCACGCTCACCGTGCACAGCCTGCAGCGTGGGCCTGACGGTCGCCTGTCGTGGTCCGGTGTGTACATGGACTCCACCTTCCAACGGGGCGCGTTCCACATGGAGATGGACAGCCTGGGCGGTGCGGTGGCGGCACAGGCCTACCGGGACGATGCGGGCAGCGAGCTCTGGATCCACGACCATGTGCTGCTTCCGGATGGCGACCGGTTCCTGGTGGGGGAGGAGGAGAGCGCATCGGGGTACGATGAGTCGACCCCGTTGATCCGGATCGGTCCGACGGGGGCCGTGGTCTCCAGCATCTACACCGGCGGGCACCAGGAACTGAGCCGATGCGTCATCACCGCCTCCGACGGAGGGATCGCCTGCGGGGAGACACGACGGACCGACGACAATGTGCATCAGGCCTTCCAGGTGAAGAAGCTGGATGCGGACGGCCTTCCCGCGTGCGAGGTCCTGCCGCTCGCGCTCACCCGCACCGATCACCTGCCCGATACGCTGTCGATCCCCTTGGAAGCGCTTGGTGCGAAGCCGATGCTGCGGGTCGATCGCCCGCTCACCACCTGGCCCTTGGACATCTTCATGGACGGCTGTTCCACGATCGGCATCGCCGGACCGGAGCAGGCGTCCGTGCCGGGCATCCATCCCGCCCCGGCGACCGATCGCCTCACGATCACCGGCATCCGCGGCGACCGCAGGGTCCGGATGTACGACATGAACGGCAGGATGGTGCTCGACCAACGGTCGCACGGGAACGCCACGGTGGACGTGAGCGCGCTTCCCGGCGGCTGTTATGCCGTGCACATCAGCGCGGACCAGGTCGTGTGGCGCACGTCGGTGGTCATCGCGCGCGACTGACCGTGCGCGCTACTGCTTGGTGAAGCGCACCGACCGTCCCGTGCCGGTGATCGCGTAGGTGCCGGCGGCCAGTCCCGACACATCGAACGTGCGGAGCGGGGCCCCGTTCAAGCCGGGGAGCAGGGTGATGACGCGTCCATCCGGGCCGATCAGGGCCAGTGGTCCCGGCTCCTCCTCCGGCCATTCGATCGTGATCCGGTCGGTGCAGGGGTTCGGGAACACGGACAGGCCCGTCCGTCCGCCGGTCACGGGTCCGATGGCATTGGTGCCGCTCACCACCACCGTGAAGTCGTTGAAGTTGCCGTACTGGAAGGCACCGCACGGGCCATAGCCGTTCGTGTTGGTGTCCAGGAAGCCGTCCGATCCCCACGGTGCGATCACCCGCATGCGGTAATTCCCGGCCGGTGTGTTGGCCGGCAGGGTGATGGAGAAGCTGTACGTGTAGCTGGGCGAACCGCCCACGTAGCTGTAGTAGAGGTTCTCGGTGTCCTCGAAGGCGCCGTTGTTGTCCAGGTCCACCCACACGGCGCACCCGGTCCAGTTGCCGCTGGTCACGGTCATCGGTTCGGCCACACCGGGCGTAAGGGTCGTGCTGAGGGTCGTGAAGTCGCTGGCGAAGCAATCACTGCCCGCCGTCCAGTTGATGGTGCCGAGGGTGAGGCTCTGGTTCTGCCAGCTGAAGCAGCCGTTCACGAAGCTGGGGGAGCAGTATTGCGCGCCGGCGTTCAGCGCACCGAGCAGAAGGGTGAGGACAGCGTAGCGGTGAAGCATGCGGATGGGGTTGTGCGGTGAAAGTACCACGGATCCGGGCACGCGCCAGGGCCATGAGGCGGTGCGTGACGAACGGACCCGGGAGGGATCGGTCCGCTCCCGGGTCCGTGGCGCCGGTCGGCGGACAGGGCTCACTCCACGGCGAAGCGCACGGTGCGCACCCGTCCCTCGACCGAATAGAGCTGGAGCACGTGCAGGCCGGGGACCAGACCGTGCAGGGGCACCGAGAGGCGGCCGCGCGTGAGGGCCAGGCCTTGGTGGCGGAGCAGGCGGCCGTCGGTGGCGGCGATGGACCAGCCCGTCACCTCCAGGTCCGCGGGCAGCAGCGGGGAGAACAGGGCGGCGAGGCGCATGGGGTCCGTTTGTCGCTCGAAGCTAGCCGGCCTGCCGATCCCCTGTTCAGGCGCGGATCCGGAATGACCAACAGGTCCGGAACACGTCGCGGGAACTGTTGCGATCTTGCGCACGATGCGCACCTCCCTCTTCCTGGTCGCGGTGCTCGGCACCGGCTCCCTGATCGCACAGACCTTCACCGAGGTGCCATCGGGCCGGGTACGCGTGGGCGAACTGCTGGTCAACCAGGACAGCTGCACGATCGACGTGTCGGCCTTCGCCATCAGCGCTCCGGTGACGGTGGAGGAATACCGGGCCTTTGTGGCGCACTTCGCCAAGGATGCCGGCGCGCGGCAGGGCGATGTGGGCGGTGCGGCGGTGAACCTCACCTGGGTGGAAGCGGCGGCCTTCTGCAGGTGGCTCGGTCAGCGCGATGCATCCAAGGGCTTCTCCTACCGCCTGCCCTGGCTGGGCGAATGGCTCCTCGCCCGGCAGCAGGGGCTCATCGCTCCGGAAGGGCCGGGTTGTTGGCTCATCAACGCGAAGGACGACAGCGGCCTCACCTGTCAGCGCTTCGGATACGCCTACCCGTGCACCGAGGGCGACCCCTTCGCCCGGCGGCGCAAGATGGCGGCCTTCGGCGACGCGGTCCGGCATCCGGCCTTCGGGGTGCAGGAGGACCGCTGGGACTTCATCGCTTACCCGGACGTGGGTTTCCGCGTGGTGCGTGAGCTGGTGCGCCCCGGGCCTTGAGCGGACCTTGCGCAAGCGGTGCCACGGCCGGTCCGCCGTTCCGCAGGGTCGGAACGCGGACAGGAGGGCACCGAACCGAACGCCTGCGCGGTTGTTCTCTGCCCATGCCTCGGCTGCTCCTCCTGCTCCTGCTGTGGTGGCCGGCCCTGTGCGTGATGGCCCAGGAGCGCGTGGAGCCCCGTCGTTCCGGGCAAGCGTGGCTTGAGGCCGGCGTGGTCGGTGGAGCGCCCGCGTTCCTGGAAGGATGGTTGGGGAAGGACCAGGCCAGGCGCTTCCGGTTCGCGGGCGAACTGGGCTATCGCACGGGCGACGAGCTGGCGCGGGGCCGCCAGGTGATCCTGGAAGGGCAGCTGCGCTACAAGCTTCACCGCCTGGTGGACGTGTCCGCGGAGCAGCGCTTCGCGGCCAGGGCAAGGGAGCGCGACCGCCACCGCTTCGGGCTGTCCGCGCAGGTGGGCGACCGTGTGGGCCGGTTCGACCTGGGCTACCGGCTCAGCTATCAGCACACCTTCGGCACGGAAGGCCTGCGCAGGAACACGCTCCGCAACCGCGTCGATCTGGGCTACGACATACCAGGGTTCCGCCTCGACCCCGAGCTGATGGTGGAGTTCTTCAGCGAGCTGGGGCGCGAAGGGCGGCGCCACGATGCCACGCGGTTCCGCCTGGGCACCACCTGGCGTCCGGCCAAGGCGCACGCGGTGGGCATCGCCGTGGTGCACGATCGGGAGCATGGCCGTCGCCGCCCCGACCAACGCTGGGTGTTGAGCCTGTCGTACACCCTCGATCTGCGCAAGCTGTAGGCACAGCTTACTTTGGCCGCATGGTGCACGTCGCGGTCTTCTGCGGAGCCTCCTCCGGTCGTGATCCGCACTACGCGGCCGTGGCCGCGCAAGTGGGCGCAAGCCTCGCCCGCCGGGGTCTGGGCGTGGTGTACGGCGGAGGCCATGTGGGGCTGATGGGCGCGGTGGCCGATGCCGCGATGGCGGCGGGCGGTCGTGTGGTGGGCGTCATCCCGGGCTTCATGACCGAACGCGAGCTGGCGCACGACCGCGTCAGCGAGCTCATCACGGTGAAGGACATGCATGAGCGCAAGCTGGTGATGCACGAGCGCAGCCAGGCCGTGATGGCGTTGCCCGGCGGCTTCGGCACATTGGACGAGCTCTTCGAGCTGCTCACCTGGCGCCAGCTGGGCCTGCACGCCAAGCCCATGGGCCTGTTGAACGTCAACGGCTTCTACGCGCCGTTGCTGGAGCAGATGGCGCGGATGGAGCGGGACGGCTTCCTGCACGGCAGCACGCGTGTGCTGGCGCACGAGGCCGTGGACCCGTTGATCGATCTGCTGCTGGCGAACATCATCCGGCCATGAGCGGCGGCCTCCGGCGCGGGGCGGTGCATCCGTGGCTGAAGCCCCTCGGCGCCCTGTTCGAGGCGCACCGCTCGGCGGAGGACGCCACCGCCATGGAGTCGTACATGAAGCACGTCGCGCCCTTCTTCGGCATCAAGGCCCCGGACCGCCGCGCGCTGCTGAAGGTCCACATGGCCGAGCACGACCGGCCGACGCCTCCGGAGCTGATGGCCGTGGCCCGATCGGCGTTCGCCCAGCCCGAGCGCGAGTGGCATCACACCGCGGTGGACCTGCTGATGCAGCAGGCGAAGCGGTTGACGCCGGAGGACCTGCCCGTGGTGGAGGAGCTCATCACCACCAAGAGCTGGTGGGATACGGTGGACGCGCTGGCCGTGCATGTGGCGGGGCCCGTCCTCCAGCGACATCCGAAGGCCGTCGCATCCTGGAACCGTCGGTGGATCACGGCCCCGGACCTGTGGCTCAACCGTGCGGCCATCCTCTTCCAGAACCGGTGGAAGGACGACACCGACCGTGCGCTGCTCTTCGCGAACATCACGCGGCACGCGGCACATCCGGACTTCTTCATCCGCAAGGCGATCGGCTGGGCGCTGCGCGAGCTCGCGGCCACCGATCCCACGGCGGTGAAGGCCTTCGTGGCGCGCCAACCCCTGTCGCCGCTCAGTCGGCGTGAAGCGCTGAGGAAGCTCGATTGATCGGTGGGAGGTCGCGCCCGCTCGATCCGGCGGTGCGGCCGCGGACGTGGCCGTTGGTCGTTCCTCCAGGATCCTAGCTTTGTCCGCAACCCACCCACATGCGCACTTCGCTGCTCTTCGCCGGCCTGGGGCTGGTGGTCGACCTCGGCGCCCAGGTCACCTACACCCAGACCCTGCCGCTCATGCAGTCGGTCTCGTCGTGGACGACGTTCGACTTCACGGCCACACCGCCGACCACCGGTCCGGGGACGTTGAGCTGCCAATGGCTCGCCTGCTGGATGTCCGGCTTCGGCGGCAACGAGATCTGGATCGAGTTCGAGACGGCCGGCGGTTGGCAGCAGGTGCTCTACCAGGGTGGAAACGTCACGGAATGCACCTACCTGCCCGCATCCAGCGTGGTCAGCGCGTCTGTGCTGGGCGAGGCGATCGCGTTCGGCGGCGGGCAGATCCACGGACGCTTGCGGGCCACGGACAACTGTGTGGCCGGTTGGGGCTGTTCGTTCAGCAGCGACCCCAACGTCAACGCCCTGACGCTGGAGTACACCGCGCACGAGGCCGACTTCAGCGTCGTCGATCCGGGGATCTGTCCGGGTTCCACGGTGCAGTTCACCGACGAGAGCATCAATACCCCGACGAGCTATGCGTGGAGCTTCCCGGGCGGCTCCCCGGCGACGAGCACGCTGCAGAACCCGGTGGTGCAGTACGCTGCGGCCGGCACCTACGACGTCACCTTGATCGTGACCACCGCCAACGGACCGGACACCCTGCTCCGACCGGGATACATCACCGTTCATCCGCCGCCACCGGCCAACGCGGGCGTGGATGAGGCTGTTTGCGCCGGTGCGAGCGCGCAGTTGCAGGCGGGCGGAGGCCTCACCTACCAGTGGTTCCCCGCCACGGGTCTGGACGATGACCAGGTCGCCGATCCCGTGGCGACCCCCGCCGTGACGACCTCCTACACCGTCCTGGTGACCGATGCGAACGGCTGCCAGGCGAGCGATTTCATGATCCTCACCGTGCAGCCCCTGCCCGTGGTGGTGGCTTCCGCGGGGAACAACAGCATCTGCCTGGGGGATACCGCCTTCATCGTGGCCACCGGCGCACAGTTGTATCAGTGGTCCCCCAACCTCTTCATCAGCGGTACCAGCGGAGCGTCCGTGCTCGCCTGGCCCACCAGCACCTTCACCTGGGTGGTGACCGGAACGGATGTGCTCGGGTGCTCCGCTGATACGACCGTGACCCTTCAGGTGAACCCGACACCCGCGGCCCCCGTGGTGACCTTGAACGGACCGGAGGTCACCACCACCACGGTCGCCGTCGACTACCAGTGGTACCTCAATGGTCAGCCGATACCCGGCGCGGACGCGCAGAGCTGGATGCCCATCGTGAACGGGAACTACAGCGTGGCCATCACCGATGCGAACGGTTGCTCGGCGCAGAGCCTGCCGGTGTACTTCGGCACGGTCGGCATGGAACAGGCCATGGAGCAGGAGCTGCGGCTCTGGCCTCAGCCGGCGGACGATCGGCTCACGGTCTCGGGTGTGTCCGGAGCGTGGCCGGCACGCCTGCTCGACGCCACCGGACGCGTGCGGTGGCAGGGTGTCCTGGAGGTGCCGCGCACCGCGATCGATGTCCACGGATGGCCCGCCGGCCTGTACCTGCTGGACGTTGATCGTGCCGGCGGCCGACAGACCCTTCCGGTGCTGGTGCGCTGACGGCGTGACGCCCTGCGCAGGTCCGGTCGAGCGTCACCACTTGCGCGAGCCGCCCTTCGACGCGTAGGGCTTGGAACCGCGGTGGGGCTTCTTCGGACCGTACCCCTGGCGCGGGCTCTCGCTGCGACGGGGCTTTTCGCCACCGCCCTGGGCGCCCTGCGCCTCGTCCACACGCACCTTGCGGCCGCGGTGGTCGGCGCCCTTGAACGCGTTGAACACCTGATCGAACCAGGCGGGCTCGATGTCGATGAAGGAATACACGTCCTTGATGAGCATGCGGCCGATGTGCTCGCCACCGATGCCGCTCACCCCGCAGATGTAGCCGAGCATGCGGCCCTTGTCGAAGCCGTCGGCGCTGCCCAGGTTGATGAAGAGCTGGCGGCCGGTGGCGAAGCGTTCGCGTGAGCTCTGCCGCTCGGTGCGGGCGCTGTGGTCCTTGCGGCTCATGTCGATGTTGAGGTCGTACGCCTCGCGGAACTGGTCCAGGATGCGGGCGAACGTGACGCTCATGAAGCGCTGCAGCAGCGCGTCGCGGTCCAGGTCCTTCAGTTCCTCCCGGGCCACGGCCATCAGGTCGGCCAGGGCCTCATGTTCCACATCGGCCTCCTTCAGCCGGCGCAGGAAGGAGCGCAGCTGGGCCCTTCCGATGTCGGCCCCGCCGGGCACGCGTACGTACGTGAAGTGCGTGCTCAGCATGCGCTCCAGCTGGCGCACCTTGGGGACGTCGCGCACCCCGAGGATGCTCAAGGAGATGCCTGTGCGTCCGGCGCGGGCGGTGCGGCCGCTGCGGTGGGTGTAGCTCTCCGCCTCGCCGGGCAGGTCGTAGTGGATCACGTGCGTCACATCGTTCACATCGATGCCGCGCGCGGCGACGTCGGTGGCGATGAGCAATTGCAGGGTGCGCGCGCGGTAACGGCCCATCACATGGTCGCGCTGGGCCTGGCTGAGGTCGCCGTGGATGGCGTCGGCCACGTAGCCCTCCTTCACCAGCTGGGTGGCCAGCTCCTGCGTCTCGTGCTTGGTGCGGCAGAACACGATGGCGAAGAGGTCGGGGTCGGCGTCCACGAAGCGCTTGAGGGCGGCGAAGCGGTCGCGGGCGTGCACCACGCAGTACTGGTGCTGGATGGCGGAGGCCGTCACGTTGCGTTCGCCCACCTGCACCTCCTCGCTGTTGCGCATGTACCGCTTGGCGATGTGGCGCACTTCGCTGCCCATGGTGGCGCTGAAGAGCCAGGTGCGCTTCTCGGCCGGCGTGTTGCTCAGGATGTCGGTGAGGTCCTCCTGGAAGCCCATGTTGAGCATCTCATCGGCCTCGTCAAGCACCACGGTGGACACGTGGGACAGGTCGACGGCCTCGCGGCCCAGCAGGTCGAGCAGGCGGCCCGGGGTGGCCACCACCACGTGGGCGCCGCGCTGGATGGCGCGCATCTGCTCGCGGATGTTGGCCCCGCCATAGACGGCCACAGGGCGAACGCCGTTGAGCTCGGCGGCGAAGCGTTCCAGGTCGCCCGTGATCTGTACGCACAGCTCGCGGGTGGGGGCCAGCACCAGGGCCTGCACGCGGCGGAGCGCGGGGTCGATGTGCTGCAGGAGGGGCAGGCCGAAGGCGGCCGTCTTGCCGGTGCCCGTCTGGGCCAGCACCACCACATCATGGTCGCTGTTCAGCAGCAGGGGGATGGCGCGGTCCTGGACGGGGGTGGGGGTGTGGAAGCCCAGCGTGCGCAACGCGGACAGGAGCTCGGGCCGGAGGCCCAGCGCATCGAAGGAGGACATGGGGAGGTGGGGGTTCGCCATCGGCGACGGAACGCCGGACAGGGCGTGCGGACCAATGGCGGCGCGAAGGTACGGCACCGCGCCCGGAGGCCAAGGCCGCCCGGCTATCTTTGGCCGCCATGACCGGCCTGTTGCTGTTGAGCGCCACCGGCACCCTGCGGATCATTCTGGTCCTGGTGGTGTTGTGGCTGGCCCTGCGGCTGGTGCTGCGCATGCAGCAGGCCCGCCAGGGCCGCCCGCCCGGCACCCACTGGGCCGCCCGCGACGAACGCCCCCGGGGCGACGTGCGCGTGGAACGGGCCGATGACCGGCATGGCGCGCGCCCTGGTGGCGGCCGCATCGAGGACGCCGACTACGAAGAGATCCGCTGACCCCTTGAACCGATGAAGGACCTGAGGAAATGGCTGCCGACCGGGCTGGCCGTGCTGCTGTTCATCGCCCTGCCCCTGGCCTACTTCAGCCCGCTGCTGGAGGGCAAACGCATGGTGCAGGGCGACCAGCGCAACTGGCTGGGCGGCGCGCAGGAGATCATCGAGCATCGCGAGGCCCACGATGGCGAGGAGCCGCTGTGGACCGGCAGCATGTTCAGCGGCATGCCCGCCTACCAGATCAGCGTGGTGTGGAAAGGGGACGTGCTGAAGTGGGTGGACCGGCTCTTCCATGGCTTCCTGCCGCATCCGGCGGGCAGTGTCTTCCTCTACCTCATCGGCATGTTCATCCTGCTCAGCCTGATGGGCGTGGACCGTGGGGTGGCCGTGGTGGGCGCGCTGGCCTACGCCTTCTCGTCCTACTTCATCATCATCTTCGAGGCGGGCCACAACACGAAGGCCACCGCCATCGGGTACATGCCGTTGGTGCTGGGCGCCACCTGGGCCCTCTTCCGCGGGGCGAAGCTGCCGGCCGCGGCGCTGCTGGCGCTCTTCCTGGGGCTCGAGGTCCATGCCAACCACCTGCAGGTGACCTACTACCTGGCCATGGTGCAGCTGCTGTTCGCGCTGGCGGAGGCGCTGCGCTTCGTGCGCGAGGGCCGGGTGATGGACCTGCTGGGCCGCGCCGGGCTGGGCCTCGTGGCCGTGGCGCTGGCCGTGATGGCCAACGCGGGGGTGCTGTGGGGCACGGCCGAGTACGGCACCCACACCACCCGAGGACCGAGCGAGCTCACCATCGGACCGGACGGTGAAAGCGCTGCGGACATCCGCACCAAGGGCCTGGACCGGGACTACGTGACGGCCTGGAGCTATGGCAAGCAGGAGAGCTTCACCTTCCTGGTGCCCAACGCCAAGGGCGGCGATTCCGGTTCGCTCATCACCACCCGCGAGGAGCTGGCCGCCATCTCCGACCCCGAGCTCAAGCGCTACCTCAACGAGGTGTACGGCGGGGGCGGCTACGTGAACAGCTACTGGGGCGACCAGAGCTTCACCAGCGGCCCGGTCTACCTCGGCGCGCTGGTGGTGCTGCTCCTGCTGCTGATGCTCGCCCGCACCGAAGGCCCGGCACGCTGGTGGGTGCTCGCGGCCGTGCCGCTCACCGCGGTCCTCATCGCCATCACCTCCCCGATCCTGGCCGCCGCGTTGGTGCTGGCCTACCTGGCCGCCGGGCTGGTGCTGTGGCGCGACCCTTTGCCGTACGCGCTGTTCAGCGGCCTCTTCCTCACGCTGCTGCTCAGCTGGGGCCGCAACTGGATGCCGCTCACCGACTTCTTCCTGGACCACGTGCCCGGCTACGCGAAGTTCCGGGCCGTCACCATCATCCTGGTCATCGTGGAGCTGGCCGCGCCGGTGCTCGCCGTGCTGTACCTGGACCGCCTGGTGAAGGAAGGGCGCTGGGACCGTGCACGGGAGCGCGCTTTCCTGATCCCGGCAGGCGTGCTGGTGCTGGTGATGCTGGTGCTGGCGCTGATGCCTGGCTCGGTGATCGACCTGGTGAGCGATGCGGAGCGGGCCCGCTTCAGCGCGCAGGCCGAGACCGGTGATCCGGACCGCCTCCAACTGGCCGTCGACGCCTTGAAGGAGCACCGGGCCGGCATCGTCGCCGCCGACGCGTGGCGGGGCCTCCTCTTCATCGCGGCCGGCGGCGCACTGCTGTTCCTCTTCGGTCGCGGTCGCGTACCCAAGATGGCGCTGCTCGGGGGCCTTGGCGCGCTGGTGCTCGTCGACCTGTGGGCGGTGGACAAGCGCTTCGTGAACAACGACAAGGACGGCGGCCGCTACCGCATGTGGGAGGAGCCCACGGCCAACGCGCTGCCCTTCAAGCCCACCGCGGCGGACATGGCCATCCTGCAACAGGAGGAGACCCCCGCCTCCCGCACCGATGCCGAGGCCACCGTGGCCCGCCTCAAAGCGAGCAAGCAGGGCAACAAGGGGCGTGACCGCATGGTGAGCAAGGAGGAGGAGGTGCTGGCCCGGTTCGCCGCACTGCGCCGCAACAGCCATTTCCGCGTGCTCACCTTCAACAATCCGTTCAACGACAGCCGCGTGAGCTACTTCCACAAGAGCGTGGGCGGCTACCATGGGGCCAAGCTCAAGCGCTACCAGGACCTGATCGAGTTCCACCTGGGGCCCGAGATGGCCGCGATCGGCGGAGCCTTCGGCGAGGGCGCCACCATGTCCTCGGTGAACGCGGTGCTCGCCCGGCAGAACGTGCTGAACATGCTCAACACGCGCTACCTCATCACGGACCCCTCGCGCCCCGCGCTGCTCAACGTCAATGCCTTCGGCCCCGCCTGGTTCGTGAACGATGTGCGCTGGGTGAAGGATGCCGATGCGGAGATCCTGGCGCTGCGCGAGGTGGGTCCGGACACGGTGGCCGTGGTGGACGAACGCTGGCGGTCCGCCCTGGGCGATGCCCCCCTCACGCCCGACCCCTCGGCCTCGGTGACGCTGGACAGCTACGCGGCCAACGCCCTCCGCTACACGGTGCGGAGCGCGAACGGCGGTGTGGTGGTCTTCAGCGAGATCTGGTACGGCCCCGACTGGCAGGCCACCCTGGACGGGCAGCCCGTGGAGCATGTGCGCGCCGACCATGTGCTGCGGGCGATGCGCGTGCCGGCCGGCGAGCACGTGGTGGAGTTCCGCGTGGCCAGCCGCTCGTACGCCCTGGGCAACACGCTCAGCCTGGCCGGCGGCCTGTTGATCCTGCTCGCGGTGGCGGGTGCGGGTTTCGGGTGGTGGCGGCAAGTGCGGTTCGAGCATGCGTGACCACGACCGTTCTTTCAACGTGCGGCGCACGACCAGCGGTGTTCTCCTCGCGTGCTCGGTAGCACTTGTCCAAGGGCAATGCCCTGATCCCACCTTCCGTTGGCAGGCGCTGACCTACACCTATGACGCGACGGCGCACGGTTTGGTCCTTCACCACGACAGCTCGATCTACGTGGTGTTCAAGTATGGAGCCTATACGGGCATCGCCAAGGTGGATCTCAATGGACAGACCCGATGGTTGAGGTACCTGGACGCGGAGAACATGACCGCACTCCACCCGACGCATATTCTGTCGCACAGTTCCGGGGACCTCATCGTTGCAGGCCAGGGCACAGCTGGTGATGCTGTGGTGGTCCGCCTTGACACTTCTGCCACAGCGGTTTGGTCCAAGAGGCTGATGCCGACGGTGACCGGGCAGTTCCAGGTCCGTTCGCTCCGGGAATGGCCAGATGGTGATATCGCGGTCCTCGGTGAAGGAACGGATGTCTACGTCTCTTCGACCGGTGTGGACGGTATTTATGCCAGACTGCATCCGGATGGCACGGTGGAATGGGAGCGGGATTTCGGCGGTTGGGAGTATGATGGGTTCACCGACGGCTTGATCACACCCGACGGTGCTACGCTGCTCTTCGGGAGCACAGGATCGTTCGGCACGGGGCCTTGGATGGTGCGGGCACACCCGAACGCCTTGCTCGCGGCACATCGCCGGTTCTACACGGACCTGGGCGAGTTCGAGCACGTCACGTGGTTGCCCAACGGGGATGTGCTCCTCGTGGGTCGACACCTCACGCAGCTCGGCGCGTTCGATGTCTTTGCTCTTCGGACCGACACGGCCGGTCAGATCTCCTGGTCCATGAGTTACGTGATGCCGGCCCGGCTGGAGCGACCGCTTGTCTGCGAACTGACCCCTTGGGGTGAGGCGCTCATCGCGTTCAGGGAGACCCAGACGGACTCCTTGGGTGTGTTCGCGATCGATCCGGACGACGGGTCTTTCCTGTGGGGCTACCAGTACGATGGCCTGGTCGCCGCGGGGAACGTGGACCATAGCGATCCACTGGTCCTCGGGGCGGATGGGTCGATGTACATGTGTGGTTCGGCCCAGTGGGATGCTGGTGGGTTCAGAGGACCAGTGATCATCCGGATCGACCCGTGCGGCGGCCATGAATGTGGTTCCCGGCCTTGGTTTCCGATCGCGAGCCCGTGGGACATCACCAGTGCGACCCAGCCGATCGTGGATATCAGTTGGCAGGCCAGCACGGACGTGTCGACTTCGGTGGCGAACACCTGGCCTGTGGTGTCGGACTCATCCAGCTACTCCTGGTGCGGGGCCACTGTGCTACCGGAGGCATCGGATGAGGTCAGCTCTATGACGTGGGCCTGGCACGACCAAGGCGAGCTGATCATCTTGGCACCGGAGCTGGCCGGCCGCAAGACCACCTACAACGTGTCCGATATGATCGGAAGGAATGTTCGTTCCGGACGAGTATTGTTCGATCCGGATGGTCATGGACGACTATCACTTCCGGGACTTCCCCGCGGCCCGGTCGTGATCCGGATCGGTGATGGGGCACTAGTGTCGATCGTCACCATGGTTTTCTGATGCGACGGTCGGAGCACATGGTGACGCCCGTCCTCTTCATCACTTACTACTGGCCGCCGAGCGGCGGGGCCGGTGTGCAGCGGGGGCTCAAGTTCGTGAAGTACCTGCCGCTGCATGGCGTTCGGCCCATCGTGCTGACGGTGGACCCCACGCAGGCGAGCTACCCCGCGCTGGACCCCTCGCTCGAGGCCGAGGTGCCCGCCGATGTGCGGGTGGTGCGCACGCCCTCGTTCGAGCCGCTGCGGCTGCTGGCCGCGCTGGGGGGGCGGGGCGCCGTGCCGCACGCGGGGTTCGCCACGGGCGGCAGGGAGGGCCTGCTGAAGCGCGCGATGCGCTGGGTGCGCGGCAACTGGATGATCCCCGACGCGCGATGCGGGTGGGTGCGCCACGCGGTGAAGGCCGCCATCCCCCTCATCGAGCAGGAGGGCATCGGCACCGTGGTGATCTCCTCCCCGCCGCACAGCGCCCAGCTCATCGGCCTCCGGCTCAAGGAACGCTTCCCGAAGCTCCGGTGGATCGCCGACCTGCGCGATCCCTGGACGGACATCTACTTCGCCCGCGAGCTGATGAAAGGACCGCGCGCGCAGCGGCTGGACAGCGCGTACGAGGCCGCCGTGCTGGAACAGGCGGACGCGGCGGTGGTGGTGGGGCCCTCCATGCGCACGGCCTTCGCGGAACGCCACGGGCCCCGGGTGGCCGCCAAGATGCACGTGATCCCCAACGGCTACGATGCCGACGACCTCAAGGGCCTTGCCCGCCACCCGCTCCCCACGGACCGGTTGCGCATCACCTACGTGGGCACCATGGCGGGCAGCTACGCTCCCCAGGCCTTCTTCGCGGCG
This sequence comes from Flavobacteriales bacterium, assembly GCA_016788285.1. Classification (GTDB taxonomy): domain Bacteria; phylum Bacteroidota; class Bacteroidia; order Flavobacteriales_F; family PHOS-HE28; genus PHOS-HE28. The sequence goes on along the minus strand of JAEUSW010000121.1, from coordinate 4,092 downwards.
GTGGCGCAGGCGATGAAGCACGCGCCGCTGCCCATCGAGCTCCGCTTCATCGGTCAGGTGGGTCAGCCGGTGCGCGAGGCCGCGGCGCAGGCCGGCGTGCTCGACCGCTGCGTGTGGAACGAGCCGGTGAAGCATGCGAAGGCCCTGGAGGAGATGGCGTCCGCGCACGTGCTGCTGCTCGTGATCCCTGGGGGACCGGGGGAGGAGCGCATCCTCACCGGCAAGCTCTTCGAATACCTTGCCGTGCAACGGCCGATCCTGGGCCTGGGCCCGGTGGACGGGGATGCGGGCCGCATCGTGGCCGCCTGCGGCGCCGGCGCCTTCTTCACGCGACAGCAGGTGGAGGCCATGGCCGTTTGGCTCGTGGCGCGGGCCGAGGCGGTCCGCGCCGGGACGGACCACGGCGTCACGGGCGGGCTTCACACGCGCTACGAACGCCGCGAGGTCGCCGCCGCGCTCGCCGCGCTCATCCGACCGGCGGGATAACTTCGGCCCCGATGGCCCGCACCTACATCATCGCCGAGGCCGGCGTGAACCACAACGGCAGCCTGGAGCTGGCGTTCCGCCTGGTGGACGAGGCCAAGGCCGCCGGGGCGGACTGTGTGAAGTTCCAGACCTTCAAGGCCGAGCGCATCGTCACCGCCAGCTCGCCCAAGGCGAACTACCAATTGGAGGTGACGGACCGGGCCGAGAGCCAGTTCGAGATGCTGCGCAAACTGGAGCTCGACCGCGACGCCTTCGCGCGCATCCAGGCCCATTGCCGGCAGGTGGGCATCGACTTCATGAGCACCCCCTACAACCCGGAGGATGCCGAGCTGCTCGCCTCCCTGGACGTCGATGCCTTCAAGATCGCCAGCGGACAGGTGGTGGAGCTGCCCTTCCTGCGGCAGGTGGCGCGTTACGGCCGTCGCATGATCGTGAGCACCGGCATGGCGGACATGCAGGAGGTGCGCGAGGCGGTCGACGCCATCCGCAGCGCGGGCAACAACGACCTCGTCATCCTGCAGTGCAACACGGACTATCCGTCGCGCGTGGAGGACGTCAACCTGCGCGCCATGCTCACCATGCGCGACGAGCTGAAGGTGCGCGTGGGCTACAGCGACCATGTGCCGGACAACCATGCCTGCTTCGCGGCGGTGGCGCTGGGCGCGGAGATGATCGAGAAGCACTTCACGCTGGACCGCACGATGCCCGGCCCGGACCACAGCAGCAGCCTGGAGCCCGCGGCCTTCCGCGATCTGGTGACGGGCATCCGCGCCGTGGAGCTGAGCCTGGGCGACGGCATCAAGCGGCCCGGCGAACGCGAGCGCGCCAACACCTATGGCATGCGCCGCAGCCTCGTGGCCGCGCGTGAGCTGCCGGCGGGCCATGTGCTCGCGGAGGCCGACCTCGGCTTCAAGCGACCGGCGAACGGTCTCTCCCCGAAGCACCTCGATGCCGTGGTGGGGCGCCGCCTGGCCCGGGCCCTGCGCGTGGATGAGGCCCTCACCTGGGAGCACCTGCACCCCTGAACCATGGGCCAGCGACGCATCGGTCCCGACGACGGCCACCTGCTCCAGGCCTTCCTGGACGGTGCCGGCGACGCGCTCCGGAGCTTCCGGTATTTCGCGAAGCGCACCCCGGACGTGCTGCGCCGGCACGCCTGCACCTGGCTGTGGATGGACGCGGAGGAGCCGGTGGCCTATGGTCACCTGGACCGCGAGGACGGCGTGGTGTGGCTCGGCATCGCGGTGCAGGAGCGCCACTGGGGCCGCGGCCATGGGGCGCGCATGATGCGGCTCCTGCTGGACAGCGCGCAGGGCATGGGCATCACGTCGCTGAGGCTCTCGGTGGACGCCGACAACCACACGGCCATCCGGCTCTACGAGCGCTATGGCTTCGTGCACTCCGGGACCGGCGAGGGCATCCTCTTCCTTTCGGCCGACCTGATGCCGAAGCGTGAGGCGGTGATGAGCTCGCTGGCCTTCGCGGGCCAGGCGCCCGAGGCCATGGTCGCCGAGGCCGACCGCGAGTTCATGGCCCTGGAGTTCAGCAGCGGCATGCCCTTCCACCCGGACATGGAGGAGCTGTTCCGCACCGCGCCGATGCGGCGCTTCGCGCACAACTACTTCCCCGCGCCGGCCGAGCCCTTCGTGCTCAACCTCGGCAGCGCCGACGATGCCATCCGCGACCGCAGCATCGACCATTGCGTGCGGGGCATGCAGCTGAGCCACCGGGTGGGCGCGCCGTTCTTCTCGGTGCACGCCGGCTTCTGCGTGGACCCGCGTCCCAGCGAGCTCGGCCGACGATTGGAGCAGGTGGCGCGCATCGACAGGGCGCTGCACTGGGCACGGTTCACCGAGGCGGTGCGGCAGGTGCTGGCCCGCACGCGCGACCTGCCCACCGGCCTGCTGATCGAGAACAACGTGCTGGCCCCGGTGAACCGCTACGCCGACGGCACCAACCCCCTGCTCAACGTGGATGCGGGCGAGCAGCTGCGGCTGCTCGAGGAGGTGCCGGACGCCCGCCTGGGCCTGCTGCTGGACACCGCGCACCTGAAGGTGAGCGCGCGCACCCTCGGCTTCGATGCGGCGGAGGCGGCCGGGCGGCTGCTGCCGCAGGTGCGGTGCGTGCATCACAGCGACAACGGCGGTGAGGTGGACGACAACCAGGTCTTCGGTGCCGACTACTGGTTCCTGCCGCTGATGGACCGCGCCCGCCATGCGGTGCATGTGCTGGAGACGCGGAAGACGCCGCCTTCCGAACTTCGCCGCATGGAACGGCTGCTTTTTCCCGAACGCGCCCCCACGGACCGATGAACGAGACCCTGGCCGAACTGCTCATCCGCGACGACCGGAGCGTGCGCGACGCGCTGGCCGTTATCGACCGCAACGCGCAGGGCATCTGCTTCGCGGTGGACGACGCGGGCCGTCTCACCGGCGTGCTCACCGATGGCGACATCCGGCGTTCGCTGCTGGCCGGCGGATCGCTGGACCGGCCGGTGGCCGATGTGATGCAGCGCCGCTTCACCGCCCTGCCGGTGGGCGCGCCCGCCGAGGACATCCAGGCGCGGCTCGACGGCACCGTGCGGCACATCCCCTTGCTCGATGAGCGCGGTGTGCCCGTGGACTTCGCCAGCCTGCGCCGCACGCACCGCATCCAGGTGATGGCCCCGCAGCTGGACGGCAACGAGCTCAACTACGTCACCGACTGCCTGCGCACGGGCTGGATCAGCTCGCAGGGCGCCTATGTGAAGCGGTTCGAGACCGGCTTCGCGGAGCGCTGCGCCATGCCCCACGCGCTCGCCGTGAGCAACGGCACGGTGGCCATCCATCTGGCCCTGGTGGCCCTCGGCATCGGCGAAGGCGACGAGGTCATCGTCCCGGACCTCACGTTCGCGGCGAGCATCAACACCATCATCCACGCCGGCGCCACGCCCGTCATCGCCGACGTGCATCCGGTCACCTGGACGCTCGACCCTGCGGAGGTGGAGCGCCTCATCACCCCGCGCACCAAGGCCATCATGCCCGTGCACCTCTACGGCCATCCCTGCCACATGGACGAGCTGATGGCCATCGCGCGCAGGCATGGGCTGTTCGTGGTGGAGGACTGCGCCGAGGCGCTCGGTGCCCTGTACAACGGCCGCCCGGTGGGCAGCTTTGGCGATGCGGCCACCTTCAGCTTCTTCGGCAACAAGACCATCACCACGGGCGAGGGCGGCATGACCCTCTTCCGCGACCCGGCGGTGGCCGCGCGCGCCACGATGCTGCGCGACCACGGCATGGACAAGCAGCGCCGCTACTGGCACCTCGAGGTGGGCTACAACTACCGGATGACCAACATCCAGGCGGCGATCGGCGTGGCCCAGCTCGAGCGGTTGGACGCGTTCGTGCAGGCCAAGCGGGACCTGGCCGCCGCGTACACCCAAGGCCTGCGGGCCATCGGAGGCATCACCGCGCCGCCCGAGGAGCCGTGGGCGCTGAACGGGTTCTGGCTGTACAGCTGCCTGATCGGCGCGGACTTCGGCCTGGGCCGCGACGAAGTGATGGACCGCATGGCGCGCAACGGCATCGAGACGCGTCCGCTCTTCCACCCGCTCCACGTGATGCCGCC
>JAEUSW010000117.1 GCA_016788285.1 Flavobacteriales bacterium | reverse complement strand
GAGCACGTCATCGTAGGTGAGCCCTTCACCCACGAACTTGTCGGCACGGCCGTTGGCGGAGTTCCGGGAGGCCTTTGCGGCCGTCACACCGGCAGGGGATCGTTCCATGCACAAAGGTAGATCGCGCGACGCGATCACCGGTCTACTCCCGTCCCCACAGGAACGTCACCGTACCCCGCTTATCCAGCTTGCGCCCCTCCCCGTTCTCGAACGCGCAGTAGTAGCCGTACATGCCCTGCGGCACGTAGGTGCCCCCCACCTTGCCGTCCCATCCCTGGGCCGGGTCGGTGGTCGACCAGATGTTCTGTCCCCACCGGTTGTAGATGATGAGCTGGTAGCTGGCGAAGCCGGTATACGCCGTCACCGGCCTGAACTCCCGATTGGCCTCGATGGAGCTTCCCGCGATGAACGCATTGGGCAGCCAGAACTGGACCTCCTGCACCGCGCACGCCTCGTTGCTGCGGCTGAACACGTCGATGCCGCTCGGGTTGCCCACCTCAAAGGCCTCCACGTAGTAGCAGAAGCCCCCGTCGGTGGCGATCAGGTCCTGCACGGGATCGCTGTAGGACCACTGACCGCCGGGCAGCAGCACCAGCAGCTCCCAAGGACCACCGGAAATGCTGCGGTACACCGCATAGGCGCCCACGGTACCGGCCCATTCAGCGTACCCGTTCCAGCTGAGGTGGCTGAACCCTTCCAGGTCCGCCTCCGCCCGCAGGTGGATGGTCGAGGCCGTATTGGACGTCACCACCGGTGTACCGCAGCTGTCCTCCACCTGCACCCGGTAGCTGTAGCTGCGCTGATCGGCCTCCACCTCGAGGTCATCGAAGACCACCGTACCGCCCACCGTTCCGGTGCCCGGGCGGACCGCGATCACCTCGTAGGGCTCACCGTTGGCGCTCCGCTCCAGGATGTACCGCTTGGCCGCCGCCGAACCGTCCACGCTGTCCACCACCTGGATGTGGTCATCGGCCAGCACGGTGGCCACACGGATGTAGTTGAACTGTGGGACCGGCGGGTAGTCCGTGGGGCGAATGGCCTTGTTGCTCAGCGACCACAGGGTGCCGTTGGCGCCGACCGCCTTCACCACGTAGGAGTAGGTGGTGAACGGCAGCACGTTCTCATGCAGGGCCGATCCGGCCGTCGGGTTGAAGATGCCCAGTAGGAACCAGGAGCCTCCGGCCTGTTGGGCATACACCTCGTAGTTCACCACCGGCCAGCCCCCGTAGGGCGTCCACGTCACCGTGACGGAGGAGGCGCATTCGTTGTAGCTCGTGGACGCGTGGATGGTGGTGTGCGGATCGAGCGTGGCGCTGGTGTTGGGGCTGGGCGGATTGCCGGACCAACAGGTGTCGAAGGCCGCCACCGTGAACGACTCCGGCAGGGTGGCCGCATCGCTCAACAGGTACTGGTAGAACGTGTTGCCCTGCCCCCACACTGTATCGATGATGGTGTTGCCCAACGCATCGATCAGCACCACGATATACCCGTCCGTGTCCCCTTCCGGACTGGCGCCCCAATCGATGGTGGCCTGACCGCTGGCCGTATCCACCGAGACCGTCGTGATCACGGGGGGCGATGGTGGCGTATCATCCCGGAACACATCGCCGTCACGGCTGCTGAAGGAGGTACAGAGGTTGCCGTTGGCCAGGCTGACCCGGAAGGTGAGCGAGTCCTCGCAGATGCTGATGACATGCTCGTAGTGCGTGGCGGGCTCCTCCACGGACCCGATCAACTGCCAGGTGCCCACGGGGTACTCCATCCAGATGTCGTACAGGGTGTCCGCCGTGGCCAGGTGCGGCACGTGCTGCGGGGTCCAGTCGAGCACGGCGCTCCCGAGCGGGCTGCTCTGGGTGACGTCCAGGAAGATCGATGCCAGGGTGTCGCTGGGAGCGGAACTGTTCGGCGGTGGCGCGGAGGACACGGCGACCACGTAGTAGTACTGCGGGGCCAGGTGGGCTCCCGCCCCGAAGTGCGTGAACGTGGCAGTGCCATACACCATGATCGCGGGGGGCACCAACAGGTAGGGACCGCCCAGGGACGCGCTGTGGTAGACTTCGTACTGCTGAAAGATGCCGTTCGGATCGGGCGGCACCACCCAGGTGAGGGTGACATCGCCGGACACGTTCACCGAGGCGCAGCGGAGCGAAGGCGGGTCGAGCACCTGGGCGACGGCCGGCGCACCTGTGACCGCCCCAAGCAGCACAAGACGGATGCCGGTCATCAAGGCACGCATACGGATCGTGGTCAATGCTGAAGACGTTGGACAGGGCCGGGTTGTTGCCATGGGGCCAGCATGGAACGTCCATCCGGACCGATCCGTGCGGCGGCGGCGTGGAACTCCTCCACCAGGTCCTGCATGATCCGCGCGGCAGGCAGCACGTTCCGGATGGCGGCGCTCACTTGCCCGATCTCCAGCTCCCCTTGGTCGAGGTCGCCCTCGAACATGCCCCGCTTGGCCCGCGCCCGACCGAGCACCTGCTTCAGCTCGTCCACCCCGGCCCCACGAGCGTAGGCCGCCTGCACCTCTTGGAAAAAGGCGTTCCGGATCAACCGGACAGGAGCCAACTCTTTGAGGGTGAGCATCGTACCACCTTCATCCACACGGGTCACCGCCTCCTTGAACGCGGGGTGCGCACTGGACTCCGCGCTGCAAACGAACCGGCTGCCGACCTGGACCCCATCGGCGCCCAGGACCATGCAGGCGAGCATGGCGCGTCCATCGGCGATCCCTCCCGCCGCGATCACGGGTACCTGCACCGCATCACGCACCATGGGCACGAGCACGAGGGTGGTGGTCTCCTCGCGGCCGTTGTGCCCGCCGGCCTCGAAGCCCTCGGCCACCACGGCGTCCACCCCGGCATCCTGGGCCTTGCGGGCGAACTTCACACTGCTGACCACGTGCACCACGGTGCGGCCGGCGGCCTTCAGGCGCGGGGTGAGCAGCGCAGGGTTGCCGGCGGAGGTGAACACGATGGGGACCTTCTCCTCCAGCACGATGTCGATGTGCTTCTCCAGATCGGCGTAGAGCAACGGGATATTGACCCCGAAGGACCGGTCCGTGGCGGCCTTGCACCGGCGGATGTGCTCGCGGAGCACCTCGGGATACATGGACCCGGCCCCGATGAGGCCCAGGCCGCCCGAATTGCTGACCGCGGAGGCGAGCCGCCAGCCCGAGCACCAGATCATGCCGGCCTGCACGATGGGATACCGGATGCCGAACAGGGTGCAGAGCGGGTTCGGGGCGGGCTGGTCCACGGTCGGGCGGGCGAGGCGGCGAAGATAGCCCACGGGACCCGCCGGGATCGTGGGCAGCTTGTTGATATCCAACCCCTTGAGATCGCCGTAGAAGGCCGCGGAACTTTGTTATGTTTGCCCGATGGATCCCCAGCGGGTCCTGACCGCGCATGTCGACGATGATGAAACGCTCCCTCCTCGCCCTCCTTGTGGTGGTCCTGTCCACCCCATCGAAGGCCCAATACGCTTGGGACATCGGCGTCCACCTCGGTGGGGCCAATTACCTGGGTGAGATGGGCGGCAAGGAGCAGACGCGCCGTGACTTCATCTGGGATATGAAGCTGGGGCAGACGCGCTGGAGCATCGGTGTCTTCGGGCGTCGCAAGCTGAACCGCTCGTTCTCGGTCAGCGCCGGCCTGATGTACCTGCGGCTGCAGGGCGCTGATGCGCTGAGCACCAACCCTCAGCGCGTGGGGCGGAACCTGAATTTCCGCAACGACATGTTCGAGCTTTACGTGCGGCCCGAGTTCACCATCTTCCAAGACAATGACATCGGCGGCAAGGGCCGCTACCGCACGGACTTCCGTCTCTTCCTCTATGCCGGCGCCGCGCTGTTCTACAGCAGCCCCCGCGGCCAGATCAACCGGGAGGGCGCCTTCTACGCCTTGCGTCCGCTGCAGACCGAGGGCGTATCCTATTCGCCGTTCGGTTTCGCCATCCCCGCAGGCCTCGGCATGCACATCACCAAGAAGCGTCGCCACCGCTACGGCTTCGACTTCGGCTGGCGCACCACCTTCACGGATTACCTGGACGATGTGAGCACGGAGTACGTCAACATCCCCGCCAATGGTGACCCGCTGGCCACCGAGTTGTATGACCAGCGGCCCTATCTGGACGATGTGGACCTGGTGACCGGTGGCACCCAGGTGCAGACCGCCAGCGGCGAGGTGGTCACGGTGCCCGATGCCATCCAGTACGGCTGGGTGCCTGAAACCGACGGCGCGAGCAAGAAGGAGAACAACAAGCGCGGCGACCCCACGCACAACGACAGCTACCTGACGATGACCCTGACCTACAGCTATGTGCTGAAGGGCCAGTCCAACTTCTACCGCCAGCGCTACAGCTGGATCCGCGGCAAGAAGCGCATCGGCCGCAAGAGCCGCGCGAAGTTCTAAGCGGGACCTGAA
>JAEUSW010000103.1 GCA_016788285.1 Flavobacteriales bacterium | reverse complement strand
CGGCGAGTGGGTGGTGAACGACTGGGTGAAGAAGGCCGTGATCATGTACTTCCCCATCCGCCAGATGCACACCTACGAGGTGGGGCCCCTGGAGTTCCACGACAAGATGAAGCTCAAGCACGGCTACGCCCAGCTCGGCGTCCGGGTCGTGCCCCATGCCATCGCCCGCTACGGCGCCTTCCTGGCCCGCGGCGTCATCCTGATGCCCAGCTACGTCAACATCGGCGCCTACGTGGACAGCGACACCATGGTCGACACCTGGGCCACCGTGGGCAGCTGCGCACAGATCGGCCGGGGTGTGCACCTCAGCGGCGGCGTGGGTATCGGCGGTGTCCTGGAGCCCGTGCAGGCCGCGCCCGTGATCATCGAGGACGGCTGCTTCATCGGCTCGCGCGCCATCGTGGTGGAGGGCGTGCGCGTGGGGCGCGAGGCCGTGCTCGGCGCCAACGTCGTCCTGACCGCCAGCACCCGCATCATCGACGTCACCGGACCTGAGCCGAAGGAGATGCGCGGGGTCGTGCCCCCACGCTCCGTGGTGATCCCGGGCACCGTGCCCAAGCGCTTCGCGGCCGGCGAGTACGGCGTGCCCTGCGCGCTCATCATCGGCCAGCGCAAGGAGAGCACCGACAAGAAGACGAGCCTCAACGACGCGCTGCGCGAGCACAACGTGGCGGTCTGACCCCATGCGCATCCTTCGCCCGATCGCCCTGCTGCTGCTGGCCCTGCTGCTCGATGGCTGCACGGTGGGCCGCTTCGTGAAGTGGAACTTCGCCGACCGCAGGGACCACCGCAAGTTCCCCACACGGCCGCTCCCCGCCTCCAACGAACCGTTCCAATACGCCGTGGCCGCGAAGGAGATCGGTCCGCGCACCGCGAACTACAAGGGGGAACAGATCCCCTTCGACACCTGGCTGGAGAAGCACAAGACCACGGCCTTCCTGGTGATCCGGCACGACACCATCCTCTACGAGCGCTACTTCAAGGGCTACGACGAGGGGCACGTGCACCCCTCCTTCTCCATGGCCAAGTCGGTGGTGAGCATGCTCATCGGCACCGCCATCGCCGACGGCATCATCCGCGACGTGCAGCAACCGATCGTGGACTTCATCCCGGAGCTGAAGGCGAACGGCTTCGAGGGCGTCACCATCGAGCATGTGCTGCAGATGACCAGCGGCATCGACTTCAACGAGAGCTACGTGAACCCCTTCGGCACCGTGGCCAAGTTCTACTACGGCCGCCAGCTCGAGAAGTACACCCTGCAGCTGAAGCTGAAGCGCGCGCCCGGCACCCAGTGGGAGTACGTGAGCGGCGACACCCAGCTGCTGGGCCTGCTGCTCACCCGCGCCCTGCGCGCCAAGGGCGACGACCGCACGCTCACCCAGTACCTCAGCGACCGCCTGTGGACCCCGCTCGGCATGGAGCACCCCGGCTCCTGGAGCATCGACCGGAAGAAGGACGGCCTCGAGAAGGCCTTCTGCTGCATCAACGCCCCCGCACGCGACTTCGCCAAGCTCGGCTCGCTGTACCTGCGCAAGGGTGCGTGGCGCGGAAAGCAGCTCGTGCCGCGCGAATGGGTGGAGACCAGCACCACGGCCGGCACCGCCAACGGGGGCGTCACCCACTACCGCTACCAGTGGTGGCTTCCCGGCACGCCCGGCACCTACCATGCCGAAGGCATCCTCGGCCAGTTCATCCACGTGGACCCCGCCAACGACATGGTGATCGTGCGGCTGGGCGGGGGCTACGCCGGCGTACCGTGGGACCGGGTGTTCCGCGAGATCACCACCGGCTACACGCTCGCACGTTGAGGCCATGGAGCTCCTGGTCATCCTCCTGCTCACCCTGCTCAACGGCTTCTTCTCGCTGAGCGAGATCGCGCTGGTGAGCGTGAAGCCCGCCCGCATCCAGGCGATGGTGGACCAGGGCGACCGGCGCGCGCGCACCATCCAGC
>JAEUSW010000102.1 GCA_016788285.1 Flavobacteriales bacterium | reverse complement strand
GGAGGGGATCGAGGCGGAACGGGTCGCAGGCCTTCAGCCCAGCACCTCCTTCACCTTGGCGCCGATGGTGGCGGGGCTGTCCACCACGTGGATGCCGCATTCGCGCATGACGGCCTTCTTCGCGGCGGCGCTCTCATCGGCGCCGCTCACGATGGCGCCGGCGTGGCCCATGGTGCGACCCTTGGGGGCGGTCTCCCCGGCGATGAAGCCGATGACGGGCTTCTTGCAGTTCGCCTTGATCCACCGCGCGGCCTGGATCTCCAGGTCGCCGCCGATCTCGCCGATCATCACGATGGCCTTGGTCTCGGGGTCGTTGGCGAAGAGCTGCACGGCCTCCAAGGTGGTGGTGCCGATGATGGGGTCGCCGCCGATGCCGATGGCCGTGGTGATGCCCATGCCGGCCTTCACCACCTGGTCCGCCGCCTCGTAGGTGAGCGTGCCGCTCTTGCTGACGATGCCCACCGGGCCTTTCTTGAACACGAAGCCCGGCATGATGCCCACCTTGCATTCCCCGGCGGTGATCACGCCCGGGCAGTTGGGGCCGATCAGCGTGCAGCCCTTGCCGCGGATGTACTCGCGTGCCATCACCATGTCCTTCACCGGGATGCCCTCGGTGATGCACACGATCACCTGGATGCCGGCCTCGGCCGCCTCCATGATGGCGTCGGCCGCGAAGGCGGGCGGGACGAAGATGATGCTGACGTCGGCCCCGGTGGCCTTCACGGCATCGCTCACCGTCTCGAACACGGGACGGTCCAGATGCTGCTGCCCTCCCTTGCCCGGGGTGACGCCGCCGACGACGTTGGTGCCGTATTCGATCATCTGTGTGGCGTGGAAGGTGCCTTCGCTGCCGGTGAAGCCCTGGACGATGACCTTGCTCTTCGAATGGACGAGGACGCTCATGGGAGGATGCGGGGCCGGCTTGATCCGGCGGCCGCGAAAGTAAGCCTCACCCCCGATCGGGACGGAGACCGATGCGCTGGTCCATCCGGTGGAGGAAGCCGCGGATGTAGAAATAGGTGGCGAGCATGATGGCCGACCCGCCCAGGAAGGGCAGCAGGTGCCACAGCTCGTAAGCCCGGCCCGCCATGAAGGGACCGGCGATGCGCCCCAGGCTGCCGAAGCTCTGGTTCATGCCCAGCACCTGGCCCTGCTCCTTCTGGTCGGCCTGCCTTGTGAGCATGGCGGCCAGCGACGGCCACAGCATGCCGTTGCCCAGCGCGAGGCAGGCGATGGGCACGAAGGCGGCCGGGATGAACCAGGCCCGGGGCACCAGGCCGGTGAGCGCCAGCCCGGCCGCCACGAGGATGGTGCCCATGATCACCAGGCGGCGCTCGCCGAAGCGCTTGTTGAGCCAGCCCAGCAGCCCGCCCTGCACGATGGCGCTGGCCAGCCCCACCGCCGCGAACATGTAGCTGATCTGCGCCTCGGTGAGGCCGTAATCGTCCTTCCACAGCAGCGGCACGGCCGTCTGCATCATGCTGAACGCGGCGATGTACACGAAGCCGATGAGGTAGATGTCGCGGAAGCGGATGTCGCGCAGCGCCCGCACCGTGGCGGTGATGGGCGCGAACCGGATCGGGGCGTGGGGATCGCGCTGATGCAGCGACTCGGGCAGCAGCAGCCAGATGCCCAGGAGGTTCACCGCGCAGAGGCCCGCGGCCACATAGCCCACCCAGGCGGTGCCGAGGTAGTGGTACACCACCCCGCCGAGCGGCGGTCCCGCGATGAAGCCCAGGCCGAAGGCGGCGCCCACCAGGCCCAGCGACTTGGCGCGGTGCTCCGGCGGGGTGATGTCGGTGATGTAGGCCTGTGCCGCGGCGATGTTGGCCGAACCCACGCCCGTGAGCATGCGGCTGATGAACAACAGCACGATGCCATGGGCGAAGGAGAACAGCAGATAGCTGACCCCGCTGATGGCCACGGCGATGGCGATCACCGGACGACGCCCGTAGCGGTCGCTCACCGCCCCCCAGAACGGCCCGAAGAGGTACATGAGCACCGAGAACACCACCGCCGTGTCGCCCACCAGCGCATCACTGGCGCCCAGGTCACGCGCCACGAAGGGCACCACCGGGATGAAGATCCCGAAGCCCATGAGGTCGATGAAGATGGTGAGGAAGAGGATGACCAGCCGGCGGTCCATGGGCCGCGAAGGTCGGGCGGAACCGGGACTATCCGCTTCACCACCGGCACATACCATCCGACCGGCCCGTCCGTTCCTTCCACGCCCATGAGGACCGCCCTGCGCACCACCGCTGCCCTGGCCGTGCTCACGGTCGTGCTCCTCAGCCTCCTGATCGATCCGTGGATGCCGCTGCATGCCAGCTGGCCGTTCACCCTTGGCCTCGGCCTGCTCACGGCGGCCGTCGCGGCCTGGGTGTCGGCCGGCAGCGCATTGCTGTCCCGCAGGACCATCGTGCTCATGGCTTTCCTGCTCGTGCTTTCGATGCGCTATTGGGACTTCAACAGCCGGAAGCCGTTCCTCCGGAGCTTCCACGGACTGACCCGGGGAGACACGAAAGAGGAGGTGATCCGGCACATGGCCCGCTTCCGGTTATCCGGCAGTGGCCGGGGCTTCGTGTTCGCCCGCTGGCGCGACCGATACCCTGCCCTGAGCGAACGGGTGGAGTTCCTCTGCTTCACGCACACCCGGGAAGGCTGGGGCGACTCGGACTGGGGATTGGTCCACTTCGTGGACGGCCGGCTCATCGACACGCAGTTCAGCCACGACTGAACCGCAGCTTCGCGGCGTTCAGCGGGTGCCGGGCACGGGCTCCGGTCCCTTCAGCGCGGTGCCGCGTACGTAGGGGCGGATGATGAGGCGGATGGTGTTCTTCCAGCTGAGGTACTTCCACGCCCAGGCCATCAGCACCTGCAGGCGGTTGCGGTAGCCCACCAGCGCCATCAGGTGCACGAACATCCACGCCAGCCAGGCGGTGAGCCCGGCCAGGTGGGTGCGGCCCACGTCCACCACGGCCTTGTATCGGCCGATGACGGCCATGCTGCCCCTGTCGGTGTAGGTGAAGGGCTCCAGGGGACGGCCGGAGGCCCGGCGCAGGAGGTTGGCGGCCAGGTGCCGCGCCTGCTGGATGGCGGCCTGCGCCACCTGGGGGTGCCCCCGCTCCCATCGCTCCTCGGTCATCAGCGCCACGTCGCCGAGCGCATACACATCCGGCAGGCCCTGCACCTGGTTGAAGCGGTCCACCTGGTAGCGGCTGGCCTTGGGCACCTCGGCGGCCTCCAGGCCGGGCAGGGTGACGCCCTTCACGCCAGCGGCCCAGATCAGCGTGTTGCTCTCCATGCGCGTGCCGTCCTGGAAGGTGACCACCTCGCCATCATACCCCGTCACGCGGGCGCCCAGCTTGACGTTGACCCCCATGTCCCGCAGGTAGGTCAGGGCGTGCGCGCTGGCCTGTTCGCTGAAGTTCTTCAGCACACGGTCGTTGCTGTCCACCAGCCAGATCTGCATGCGGTCGCTGTCCAGTTCGCGGTACTCGCGCCGGAGCACGGTGCGCCGGATCTCGGCGAGGGAACCGGCCAGCTCCACGCCGGTGGGGCCGCCGCCCACGATGGTGAAGTTGAGGCAGCGGCGTTGTCGGGCCTCGTCCTGCGCGTAAAGCGCGGCCTCGAAGTCCTGCAGGAAATCGCTGCGGATGTCGAGGGCCTGGCCGATGCTCTTGAGCTGCATGGCCTCGCGCTCGAGCTGGTCGTTGCCGAAGAAGTTGGTGGTGCTGCCCGTGGCCAGCACGAGGATGTCGTACGCGAACTCGCCATGATCGGTCACCACGCGCTTGTCCTGCGGCCTCACGGCCAGCACGCGGGCCATGCGGAACGCCACATTGGGCATCGGCGCCACGGTGCGGCGGAAGGGATGGGCGATGCTGTCGGCGCTGAGGCTGGCGGTGGCCACCTGGTACAGCAGCGGCTGGAAGCAATGGTGGTTGTGGGCGTCGAGCAGCAGCACCTTGTACGGGGCGCCATCGAGCCGCTTGATCAGCTCCAGGCCGGCGAAGCCACCGCCCACCACCACCACCTGCGGGTGCGGCAGGGCTTCGTAGGCGCGGCGGACCTGGGACATGGTGGAACGGTGGCGAAGTTCCGGAAATTCGCGACCGATGAGCGAGCGCGACACGATCTGCGCCCCGGCCACCGCGGGCGGTACCGCCGCCGTGGCGGTGGTGCGCCTCAGCGGACCCGGGGCCGTGGCCGTCCTCGACCGGCTCGCCACCGGTGCGGCGCGCTCCTGGCCCACGCGCCGGGCGGTGCTGGCGCCGCTGGCCGATGCCGAAGGCCCCATCGACGAGGCGCTGGTGACCGTGTTCCGCGCGCCGGCCAGCTACACCGGCGAGGAGGTGGTGGAGCTGGGCCTGCACGGCTCGCCCTACATCGTGCAGCGCGTGTTGGAGGCGGCGGTGCAGGCGGGCGCGCGGCTGGCCCGGCCGGGCGAGTTCACCCTGCGCGCCTACCTCAACCGCAAACTGGACCTCAGCCAGGCCGAGGCCGTGGCCGACCTCATCGCCAGCCAGGGGGCCGCCGCCCACCGGCTCGCCCTGCAGCAGCTCCGCGGCGGCTACAGCGCCCACATCGACGCGCTGCGCCAGCAGCTCATCGACTTCTGCGCCCTGATCGAGCTGGAGCTCGACTTCGGGGAGGAGGACGTCACCTTCGCCCGACGCGATGACCTGGACGCCCTGCTGGTGGACCTGACCGGCCTCTGCACCCGGCTCATCGACAGCTTCCGCTACGGCAACGCGGTGAAGCAGGGCGTGCCCGTGGCCATCGTGGGCGCGCCCAACAGCGGCAAGAGCACCCTGCTCAACGCCCTCTTGCAGGAGGACCGCGCCATCGTGAGCGACATCCCGGGCACCACGCGCGACACGGTGGAGGAGACGATCACCCTGAACGGCATCCTGTTCCGCTTCATCGACACGGCGGGCCTGCGCGAGACCAGCGACACGGTGGAGCGCATGGGCATCGAACGCAGCTACCGCAAGGCGCGCGAGGCCGGCATCGTGGTGCTGCTGGGCGATGCCGCCGCCTTGAACGAGGACGCCTTCCTGACGCAGGCGGCCATCCTGCGCGAGCGCATCGGCGAGGCACCGCACCTGATCCCGGTGCTGAACAAGAGCGACCTCTCCGGTCCGGAGGCCGGCCGCGGCGGCCGCGTGATGCGCATCAGCGCGCGCACCGGCCGTGGCCTCGATGGGCTGCGCGAGGCGTTCCTGCGGCATGTGCGCAGCCTGCACGAAGGCGACGGTGGCGTGGTGGTGACGAACGCGCGGCACGTGGAGGCACTGGCCCACGCCCGTCAGGCCCTGGAGGACGCGCGTGCCGGACTGGGCCAGGGGGTCAGCGGCGACCTGCTGGCCATCGACCTGCGCCGCGCACAGCACCACCTGGGCGAGATCACCGGCCGGATCACGCCGGACGATGTGCTGGGCAGCATCTTCGGCCGCTTCTGCATCGGCAAGTGATCAGGGGCACGCCACCCCCTCCTTCAGCACCTGGTGGATAAGGATGTACTCGTCGGACCCATCGCCCTCCATCGCCGGTCCGAGGTCGAGCGAGCACTCCACCTCGATGGTCCACGGGGCCCCGCCATCCTTCACGCTGCGCCGGTAGCGCCGCTCGAGGTCAGCGCCGTTCATCGACCCGATGAGCTCCCCCTCCTCGGCGCCGAGGTCCTCACCACCGGCGCAGGGCCACGAACGACCGGCGCCGCAAGGCGCGAAGCGCATCGCGTCGGCCAGGTAGGTGAAGGTGCCGGCGAGCCGCATGCGCGGGATCTCGCCCTCCAGCTCGTCGGACAGCTTCTCCAGGGTGTAGGGATGCGGCGAGGCGAAGGTCGCCCCCATCTCGTCGACCAGGCGCAGCCCGGCTTCCGTGCGCAGGTGGAAGTCGGGCTTGTCACCGGCCTGTCCGATGGTGAGCAAGGGCTGCGCACCGGGCGCATCGGGCACCACCACGTGCCAGCGGCCGATCAGGCCCAGGGCCGCCTCGCCGCGGTCCAGGTCGCGCTGCCGCAGGATGAAGGTGCTGTCGCTGCGCACCCACAGCTGCGTCACGATGCCGGGGCAGTCGGCGCAGGGCAGCGTGTCCTCGTAGTAGCCCGGCCAATCGACCGGCGTCGCCGAAGCGACCGCGGTGGGTCCGGCCGTCGGAAGGCTGTCGTGGGCGACGGAACCGTCGTTCCTGGAGCCGCCGCCGCAGGAGGCGATGACGAACGCAGGGAGGAGCAACAGGGAGGCGCGCATGCGGGGAGGAGCGTCGGCCGAAGGTAGCGCGACCTTTGCGCGCATGGTCCCGGTGTGTTCGGCCTTCTACTTCGGCAGCGTGGAGCATTTCCGGCTGCTGGCCAGGCATCCCCGCGTCGTCATCGATGTGGGCGAGCACTACGAGCGCCAGAGCTACCGCACGCGCACCCGCATCGCCGGCCCGAACGGGGTGCAGGACCTGAACGTGCCCATCGCCCGCGACCACGGACACAAGATGCCGATGCGCAGCGTGGGCCTGAGCTACGCGGAGAGCTGGCCGCAGCAGCAGCTGCACGCCATCCGCAGCGCCTATGGCAACGCCCCCTGGTTCATCCACTACATCGACGCGATCGAGGAGACCGTCACACGCCGCTACGATCGCCTGGTCGACCTGGACCTCGCCACCCTGCGGCTGGGGATGAGGTGGCTGGGGCTGACGACGGAGGTGGTGGTGAGCGAGAACTATGTTGAAGTGGCGAGTGATGAGTGGCGAGTGGCGAGTTCATCCGACGCCACTCGCCACTCGCCACTCGCTACTCGTCTCGTGGATCTCCGCACCTCCTTCCACCCCAAGAAGCCCCTGCCGCCGGGCGTGGACGCCGTGGGCGCCTACCCGCAGGTCTTCGCCGACCGCCTGGGCTTCCGCCCGCGGATGAGCGTCATCGACCTGGTGTGCACCTGCGGGCCGGAGGCGCGACGCATGATCGCATGAGGGTGATCGGGGCGTGCTACATTCGAGCGACCAGGTCGCGGACAAGGCCACGGGGAGCGGCATCCCACGACCTGCGGACACGACCGATGTGGCAGGCGTTCCGGAACATCCTGGTCCACGTGTGGGACCGTGCGCTGAACGCCGGCCCGTGGCCCTTCCTCCTGCTCGGTCTGTTGGACAGGGCCATCCTGATCGATCATTTCGGCGCGCGCTACGTCAGCACCGACGACGCCGTGGTGTGGGCTGGCTCGGTCGACTACGCCCAGGGGCTCCTGCGTTGGCCGTATTACTATGGTCAGGACTACGGTCCCATGTTGGAGGCGCTCGTCGCCGCGCCGTTCGTGGCGTTCGGGCTTCCATTGAACTGGTTGCTGCCCACCATCTCCTCCGCGCTCACCCTGCTTCCGTTCTGGTCGTTCGCGCTGTTCCACCATGTGCGTGGCAGGCCTCGGGCCGGGCTGACATTCGCGTTGCTCCCTTTGCTCCTGCCCGTGGAGTTCGGCATGATGACCACCATGCCCCGCGGTTTCGTCACTGGGCTGGCCGCACTGGCCGTCCTTCCGTGGCTTCACCGGTCACGCGACACGGTCGTGAGCGCTCTCCTCACCGGATGTGCGGTGTCGTTCGCTTGGTATCTCAACCCCAACACCCTGGTCTTCAGCCTGCCCTACCTGGTTTGGCTCGTATGGAGGACGAAACCGGGGATCCTGAACAGCTCCGCTCTGCTGGCAGGGACGCTTCCGGCGATCGCGCTCCACATCACCAGCCAGGCCTGGTGCGCATCCCGACCCGAGGCGATCGTGCATCGCCTCGGCTATTCAGGCTGGCACTTTGATGGAACTGCCACGTGGCAGGGCCTGGGGCGCTTGGACGAACACTTTCAATGGCTGTGTCCCGTGCTCTGGGGATGTGAAGGGCTCCTTGCCCCGGGGCTTGTTGCCTTGTCGATCCTGGCGTTCCGGCGCGGTGACCGGGGCCTGTCCGCTGCGATCGTCGTGGCCTTGGCCGGGATCGTGGCCTCGCTTTCCCTGCCCAAGGTGCATGATGGATGGGACTCCGTTTTCTTCCCACTCTCACGCATGTTCCTCGCCATCCCGTTGTTCGTGGCGTGGGCCTTGAGCCTCTCAGCACCGCCCGTCGCGGCGCATCGGACCTACGTCCTGTTGGCCCTGCTGGCCTCCGTGACCGCCATCGCGTACAAGGCCGCACATGTCGATCGTGTGGGTGCCGACCAGGTGGCGGCCCAGTCGAAATGGGTCTCGGTGCGCCCGTTCGCCGAACTGCAGGAAGACGCTTCCGCGCTTGAGGCGCTGTGCAAGGCCCACGATGTGGACCTGGTCATCGTGCCGATCCAACTGGGCACCCGGATCTGGGCGCAGTTCCGGGCCTACCTCCATCCCACGCTGGCCCCGGAACTGGCACCGACCTATTGCTACGGCTACGACCGACGCCACTGGCAACGAACGGAACAGGGCGGGGCCATCCGCAGGACCATCCTGATGGTCGGTGGTGCCGAGGACCGGTGGGCCGAGCTTCGCGCCCGGGACCCGCGCATTCTCCACCTGGGTCACCTTCAAGGTGATGTGGTCCATTTGTTCACCGGGAATGACCGCCCCACGGATGCGCTGATGGCCTCCGTGCTGAACGATCTCCTCGGGTCCGGTCCGGGGTAGTGCCCTGCCGGGCCCGATCCCGGCGGACCGCCCTACCCGCAGGTCTTCGCCGACCGCCTGGGCTTCCGCCCGCGGATGAGCGTCATCGACCTGGTGTGCACCTGCGGACCAACGGCCGCCGGCATCCTGCGTTCTTGATCCCGATCAAGCGCATCGGCGGCCCCCACGGGCCAAATTCGCCGCATGGTCACGGACATCACGATCCCCACCTGGGTCGATCGAAGCACCTACCCCTTCGCCGCGCACACCTTCCACCACCCGGAAGGCCGCATGCATTATGTGGACGTGGGCCACGGCCCGGTGATCCTCTTCGTGCACGGCACGCCGGACTGGAGCTTTGGCTTCCGGCACCTCATCACGGCCTTCGCCCCCACCCACCGCTGCATCGCACCGGATCACCTGGGCTTCGGGCTCAGCGACAAGCCACGCGGCGCCAACTACACGGTGGCCGCGCATGCCCGCCGCTTGCAGGACCTCATCGCCCACTTGGGCCTGAAGGACATCACGCTCGTGGTCACCGACTTCGGCGGCGGCATCGGCCTGCCGCATGCGCTCGAACACCCGGCGAACGTGAAGCGCCTCGTGCTGTACAACACCTGGCTCTGGGACCTGATGCCCGACAAGCGCTTCCGCCGCCCCACCGCCATCATGAAGTCCTGGCTCGGGCGCTTCCTCTACCTGCGGCTGGGCTTCAGCGTGAACGTGATGATGCCCAACGGGTATGGCGACAAGAAGAAGCTGGACAAGGCCACCCATGCGCATTACCGGCACGCCCTGCCCGATGCGGCTGCGCGCGTGGCCACCTTCGCCTGTGTGCAAGAGATCAAGAACGCTGGTCCCTTCTGGCAGGCGCAATGGGCCCGGGTGGACCGCTTGCGTTCCATCCCCACCCTGCTCTGCTGGGGCCTGCAGGACCGCTTCTTCCCGCCCGACCTGCTGGAACGTTGGAAGCAGGCGTTGCCGCACGCCAGGGTGATGAGCTTTCCGGAGGCTGGGCATTTCGTGCATGAGGAGGCCGCCGACCCACTGCATCGCGCCATGCGGGAGTTCCTGGCCCGTTGAGCCCGGCCTACGCGGGTCCTTGGAGATGGTCAAATCCCGGATACGGACCGGCGACCGCTGCCCACCCGCCGCTCACCTCACGGCATCTGCTCCACGTGCACGGCACGCCCGACTGGAGCTTCGGGTTCCGGCACCTCAGCAAGTCACTTCACGCCTGCTCTGAGCGCCAGCGCTGGTGCTCGCTGATCCACCATCGACGACAGACGGGACCGGTGCGGTATCCGAGAGGCCCGTTGCGTTCACGGTGGACAGGGTCGGAACCGGGCGCCGGTCCTTCACGGGCCCTGTATGACCTATTGCCGGAGAAAGCGGTATGTCCTCGCCGTTCCCCCGGTCCGGACTTGCACGAAGTAGATCCCCGGAACCAGGTCGGACACAAGATACCTGCCCGGCGCAAGCCGTGGGGGAACCATGCGGTGTCCCAGGCCGTCGAAGAAGGAGACCACGGTGGACGCCGGGTTGAGTCCCGGGAGTGTGAGCGTCTCACCATCGTGGACGGTGAGATCGCCCGGACCACATGCCTCCTCGTTCGCCACGACCCCGGTGGTCAGCGGAACCTGGAACGTGCTCGTATCGGTCAGCACCTGGCCGCAGGACAGGTCATACAAGCGCACCTGGTAGCTATGACCAGGCGGGACGTTCTGGAACATGAACGTGGTGCCTGAACAATCCACCTGATCACACGCGATGCACGGGAATGTCGTGATCTCCGTGGTGCCATCCTGCACCAGGCGCACGTACGTGGACGCCGGGTCCGGGTCGCAGCAAGGGTCGTTGTATGCGGATGTATGGCACCAAGGCACCTGGACATGGCCCGAGATCGCGTACCCCAGGCCCAAGGGTTGCATGTTCACGGAGCTGAACGACCATTGGAGCTGTTCGACCAGGAAGGTATCGGCAGCCACGACCTGCCCATTGTCATGGACCATGTACGAATGGCTGCCGGGTGGAAGACCGGTCGCCCACAATCCTTGGTAGCCATTGGACCAGACGATGGAATCGAACCCGGTCGGACAGCCCGAAATGGCGATGTTGCCGAGGGCGCAGCTCCCGAACGGATGGCCAATGAAATAGGTTGAACAGCCGCCTTGGGCGCGGAGGAGCTCAGGAAGCAGGAGCATCGCAAGGTGGAACCAGCGCATCATGCCCGCTGCGATCGTAAGGCCAGCGTGATGATCAGACGCGCGCCGACCGGGCCGGTTGCCTGGCCTGAACGACCGGTCCCGGAGGTCCGCCTTGCCCCTGGCTCTGTGGTCCATGAGCGCCGTGGATCCACGGGGCGCCATCCCCACCCTGCTGTGGCGGGGCCTGAAGGACCACTTCTTCCCGCCCGACCTGCTGGCGCGGTTGAAGGAGCCTTGCCGCACGCCCGCGTGGTGACCTTCCCGAAGGCCGGTCACTTCGCGCATGAGGAAGTGCCCGCGGACTTGATCGGAGCGATGATCGCGGCTAGTTCTCCGCGCGGCCGTTGAAGAGGTAGACGCTGGACGAGCCGTCCGCCCTGGACACGTTCATCTCCCCGCTGTAGACCCCGTTCACCACCTCGCCCTTCCACGCACGCGAGTTGCCCTTGTCATCGCTCTTCACCGCCTTGATGGTGAAATGACCGGGACCGCTCTCGTAGCAGCTCACTTCGCCCTGGGTGAGCCCTTCGGCGGCACAGGCGGTGCAGTCCAGCTCATCGCCGGTGATGCGGACCACGTCGCTGCCCTGGTGCTGACCGCCCAGCTCATAGTCGAGGTGGAAGGCCACCCCGCCCTTCAGGATGGAACAATCGGCCTGTCCCCACCGGACCGTATCCAGCGGCGGAAGGTCGGCGGTGCCGGCATCGGATCCACCGCAGGAATGGAGGGTCACCAGTCCAACGCCCAAGGCCAGGGGGAGGATCGTGCGTTTCATGGTCGGGTTCGTGGTCCGCGAAAGTAGAAGCATCCGGCCAACCGGCATCCACGGGCATCGACCGGCCCGGGTCCGGCGACCCTGTTCATTCCACAGCGGCGGGACAGGTCCTGCGGACGCCTTCGAGGGCGAGCCGCATTCATCCGTGTCCATCCGTGTTCATCCGTGGTTCCTTGATCGCGTGCCCGCAAGCCGCATTCATCTGGATCATCGGCGCCATCCCGCTTGGGCGGGACAGGTCCTGCGGACGCCTTCCTGAGCGAGCCTGCGAGCCGCATTCATCCGTGTCCATCGGTGTTCATCCGTGGTCCATAAGCCGCGAACCGCATTCATCTGCGCCATCT
>JAEUSW010000072.1 GCA_016788285.1 Flavobacteriales bacterium | reverse complement strand
AGCTATGCCTCGTCCAACTCGACCCCGATCTGCGGGTTCGCGCTGCTCCACGTGTAGGCCGTCTCGTCGGTGACCAGTCCGGCGACCAACGGGTTCTCACGCACGTACCTCACGCAGTCGTCGAACTTCTTCGGCGTGTCGAGCAGGATCGGCTTGTTGCTCTGCTGCCAGAACTGGTTGTGCGTGTTCAGCGGGTTCGCCGCGCCATGCTCCTTGAACAACCGTAACATCCATTCCTTCCGACTCTCCTGCTCGTTGGCCGCGATCAACTTCACGAGCTCCTTGCTTGTGTACGTCTTGAAGTCGCGCATGATCTCGCCCAAGTTGGCGTTCGCAGCTGCGGCGATCAAATGGACATGGCTCGGCATGATGACGAACTCGTACAGGACAAGACCCTTGCTCTTCGGACAGTAGGCCAGGTTCTTCAGCAGGAACTCAGCATACACGGCACGCGTGAACACATCGACCCATCCCACCACGGCGAAACTGACAAAGTGGGCATGGTGTCCAACGAACTTCCAGCGCTCGCTCATGGATGAAAGCTAAGGAGGGCACGAGCGAGGACGCTCGCGCGAGGGAAGTGCTTCTCCAGGTCCGCGGACCTGATCTTGAGCCTGATCTCAACGGAGTGCGGTGTCGCGCGAGCTGCCACCAGCTCCCGGTATATTCGCCAACAACCTCGCCGCACATGGATCGTGTTCAGCTCCGCATGTCCATCTTCCTTCTGTTTGCACCGTTCGCGTCGGCCGCGCAGGATCCCGTGGGCTTCTTCATCGAGAAAGGAGACACCGTGTGGATGTATGAATCGCAGAGCACGCAGAGCAGCACCTGCAGCATGACGGGCCAGTACCTGCGTTACCATGTGAAGGAGGATAAACGCGAACGGCAGGTCGGACAAAGCAAGGTCTCCGAGCTGCATTTCGGGGGGCGCAGGTGGGTCAATATGTCCATCGGGAGCCTGGGTATGGACCGCCTTCACGAAGTGATCATGGAAAGCGACCAGTACATCCTGACGAGTTACTGGGATGGCTTCTCGTACATGTACATCATCGACAAGGCCGCGGGGAAGTATGTGCTGAAGAAGGAGATGCATTCCTGGCGCGAGGCCAAGGACCGGGAGATGCTGCGGGAGATCAAGAAGTACTTCGGCAAGGATTGCCCCGCGGCGATCACGGCCATGGAGAAAGGCTTGGAGGAGGGCTACGCCGGGCGGTACGACAGCATGGACCACGAAGCCGACCGGATGTTCAAGTACGTGAAGAACTACCGGTGCCCGGGGCAGTGAAGCAGCCCATGGGCGCCCCTCTGGCGCGAGCGGCCACGCCCGTGCCTTGAGGCTCTCCCCGTGCGTTGGGCAAGGTTGAGCGTAGGGCACACGCGCGCGGCTCGCGGAGCCTCGCGTAACGCTTGCGCGAGGGAAGGGCGACGCTCACGGATCAGCGGGCGGCGCCTCAGCGGCCGCACCACTTCACCACCCCCACGGGAACGTGGTCCGCCGTGCTGAACACCGCGACGCCGGCGCCCGTGGCGGGTGGTTCGACCCGGGCCGATCCGACCACGCTCCGCTGGGCCAGCAAGCGGCCATCGGCGGCGAAGAACCGGACCAGGGCGGCCGAATGGTCCAGGGGCAGCAGCAGGTGGGTGCCGTCGAAGCGGTAGGCCGCGCTGCGGAGCGGTGCCTCGGCGAGGGTGGTGCCCAGGTCGTTCTCGTAGCAGCCGATGTCGAAGCCGGCGCCGAGGGGCCGGGGCGTGCCCTCCAGGTCCTCGGCCACCACGGCGCTCACCGCCGCGGTGCCCGCGTCCACCATCTGCGCCGCAGCGCTCAGGGGGTGGAAGTCGGAGCCGGGCGCCACGAAGAGCGCCGCGGGCGGACCGGCCACCGCGCTGTGGGCATCATGGCCGAGGGCCTGCCAGGCGGGCAGGTCCAGGATGGTGGCGTCGCCATCGGGGCTCAACCGGTCGGTGACGAGGTTGTGGTCGCAGACGAAGCCCGTGAGCGCGCTCGCGGCCACGACGATGCTGCCGCGCCAGGGATGCTGGTTGATGAGGATGTTGTTCAGCACCTGGTTGTCGGTGCAATCGTCCGTGATGTTCACGCACCAGCGCGCATCGGCGGCGTTGATGATGGTGTTGTTGTACACGCGGTTGCCCGTGCTGGGCGCGCCGCCGTCGATCCGGTAGAGGCTGATGCCGCTGGCGTGGTTGTCGTACAGCAGGTTGTTGAAGATCACCGCGTCCACCACGCCATCGCCATTGATGCCGCTACCGCCGGCCACCCCGTTGCCGTGGATGGTGTTGCCGTACACCTGCGCGTGGCTGATGATCCCATCGCCCCCCAGGCTGGCATCGCCGTTCATGTGGATGCCGTTGGCGTGGTTGTCGAAGCAGTGGTTGTAGCGGATGATGGGGTCGTCCGCGCTGTTGCTCACGTAGATGCCGTGCTCGTCCGCGCTGGCGCTGCACGTGTTGTGCTCGATGACCACATGCTCCGCGAAGCCGGTGAGGATGCCCCACTTGGTGTTGTTGTGGCAGCTGTTGTACCGGATGGTGACGTGGTCGCTCAGCGCGGTGCGGATGCCCGTGCGCGGCATGTCGTTCACCACGAAGCCTTCGACCACCACCCATGCGACGCCTTCCACGTTGATGCCGTCCAGGTTGTTGTATCCGCACGGGACGGTGATGTTCACCCCGGGCCCGGTGGCGAGGAAGACGATGGGCGCGCCCGCCGTGCCGCTGTGGGTCATGGCCGCGAAGCCCTGGTGGCCGCCGGGGTGCACCAGCACCGTGTCGCCGGCCACGGCCACATCGGCGCTGTGCTGCGTGGTGGCCCAGGCGTCGGCCAGGGACAGGCCGCTGTGGGCATCGTTGCCGGTGACGGCCACGTGGTAGGTGGCGGCCCCGGCGGTGCTGGCGAGGCCCATCAGGGCGGCGGCGGCGAGCTGCTTCATGCCGATAAGCTAGCG
>JAEUSW010000061.1 GCA_016788285.1 Flavobacteriales bacterium | reverse complement strand
CATCTTCACCAGCGGCGGCACCGAGGCGGACAACATGGCCCTGGCCTGCAGCGTGCGCGACCGCGGGGTGCGCCACCTGATCACCTCGCCCATCGAGCACCATGCCATCGAGCACACCGCCCACGAACTGGGCCGCAGCGGCCCCGTGCAGGTGCACTGGGTGCGGCTGGACGCCGACGGCCGCGCCGACCTGGGCCACCTGGAGGAGCTGCTGGCCGCCCACCCCCAGGCCCTGGTGAGCCTGATGCACGCCAACAACGAGGTGGGCACCCGCAACGACCTGCAGGCCATCGGCACCCTCTGCCGCCGCCACCAGGCGCTCTTCCACAGCGACACGGTGCAGACCATGGGGCACTACGCCTTCGACCTGGCCACCCTGCCGCTGGACATGCTGAGCGCCAGCGCCCACAAGTTCCACGGGCCCAAGGGCGTGGGCTTCCTGTACCTGCGCGAGGGCACGGGCCTGAAGCCCATGATCCAGGGCGGCGCGCAGGAGCGCAACATGCGCGGCGGCACCGAGAACGTGGCCGGCATCGTGGGCCTGGCCACCGCGCTCGACCTGGCCTACGCGCACCTGGAGGAGCACCAGCGCCACGTGCGCGGCCTCAAGGACCACATGGTCGCCCGCCTGCGCGCCGAGGTGCCGGGCGTGGCCTTCAACGGCGACATCGGTCCGGACAGCCTCTACACCGTGCTCAACGTACGCTTCCCCGATGACGGCAAGGCCGAGATGCTCATCTACCACCTGGACATCGAAGGCATCGCGTGCAGCGGCGGCAGCGCGTGCAGCAGCGGCAGCAACGCGGGCAGCCATGTGCTGGGCGCCCTGTACCCCGACGTCACCGGCGCCAACATCCGCTTCTCCTTCAGCCGCTACACCACCCGCGCCGAGATCGACCGCACGGTGGACGTGCTGAAGCGCGTGCTGGGCGTGCCGGTGGCCGCGAAGGCCGCCACGGCCTGAGCCTATCGCCGATCGGTGGCCAGGGGCGCCTTGCCCACGGGCCGTTCGCCGGAGCCCCCGCCGCGCGGTCCCTGTTCCGGGCGTTGCTGCGTCAGCCCCCGCGGTCGCTCGCCGCCCAGCTCGCGCTCCCGGGGTTCGGGCCGGTGGCGGGTCACGATGCGTCCATCGGGGTCTGCGGCGCCGGAGGTGGGCGCCGCGGTGGCCTTCTTCGCCGGGCCTGCGGGAGCCCCCGTGCCGGCGGTGGTGCGGGTGCCCGGCGGTCCACAGTTCAACACCACCTCCTCCACCTGCTCGCCGAGGATGCCGCAGCCGGTGGCCTCGCGTCCATCCGCGTCGCGCACGGTGATGCACACGTTGCCGGCCAGGTCGCGCTCATCGCGCACCAGCACATACGGGGCGCGTCCGCCGCTCACATGCCAAGTGATGCGGCCGGGCTCGCGCACCGGGGTGTAGGGCGCATGGCCGCCGGCCACGTGCCAGGTGCTGTGGTCGGGCTCGAAGGCCTCGCCCAGCGACGGCCTCGGGTTGAGGGTCAGGTCGGGCTGGAGGCAGCGGACGATGGTGCGCTTGCCATCGACGGTGTGCACCACCACCGTCATCCGTTCCGGGTCGGGATCGCCGGTGCCAGGGGCGGCCGGGCCGACGAGCAGCAGGGCGAGCAGGGCGGCGTTCATGGGGAGCGGTTTCCCCGAAGGTAATGCGGGACCGACCGATCCGCATCGGGCGGGGCGAACGATGCTCCGGATGGTGCGAAGCGCCCGGCCGTATGGGCGGGACCCGGTTCAGGCGCCGGCGGCCTCGCGCTTGGCGCGCGGATCGCGGGGCATGGTGCCGAACACATGGTCCCAGAAGGGCGAGCTGACGCCGAAGGCGCCGTCCGTGTCGGCGAAGTGGTGCAGGTTGTGGTGCTTCCAGATCACCGACAGGAAGTTCTTCGGGGCGCGGTGGATGTGGATGGCGTAGTGGGCCAGCAGGTAGGTGGCGTAGCCCACCATGAAGCCGCCGCCGAAGGCCCAGCCGTAGCTGCCCAGCAGCAACCGGAACAGCCCCAGGAACATGGCCGCCACCAGCACCGTCATCAG
>JAEUSW010000328.1 GCA_016788285.1 Flavobacteriales bacterium | reverse complement strand
GCGCGCGCACGGCATCCTCAGGGATGACAAGGTCATCGTGCTCCCGGATGAGACCATCGGCGTGGGTCCATACCTCGTCGGTCAGCGCGGAGAGAACAGCCTTTCGCTGTACATCGTTGATGCGCCCGCCATCCAACGGGCGATCGCACGGGGGGCGGCTTACCTGGTGCTGCTTGAAGTGCCCGAGCAGTGGCGCCCGTGGATCGGACCTTTCCTCGAGCATCCACTGTTCGAACATCGTGGGGTCCGGGTGTACGATCTTCGCCCCCTTGCCGGTTGATCCACCAATGCGCCTCTCCATCATCATCCCCGCCTACAACGAGGAGCGCACCATCCACCGCATCCTCGACAAGGTGCGCGCGGTGGTGCTGGACCATGGCATCAGCAAGGAGGTGATCGTGGTGAACGACGGCAGCCGCGATGGCACGGTTGCGGCCGTGCAGGCCTATATGGCCGAGCACCCGGCACTGGGCATCCGGTTCTTCGAGCAGCCGCGCAACATGGGCAAGGGCGCCGCGATCCACCGTGGCATCCGCGAGGCCACCGGGGAGTACCTCATCGTGCAGGACGCCGACCTGGAATACGACCCCCGCGAGTACAACCTGCTGCTGCGCCCCGTGGTGGAGGGGTTCGCCGATGTGGTCTATGGATCGCGCTTCATGGGGCACCACCCGCATCGCATCCTCTTCTTCTGGCACAGCATCGGCAACAAGGTGCTCACCTTCCTGTCCAACGCGTTCAACAACCTGAACCTGACGGATATGGAGACCTGCTACAAGCTGATCCGCAGCGACATCGCCAAGGGGCTCGATCTGCGGGAACAGCGCTTCGGTTTCGAACCGGAGGTGACCGCCAAGCTGGCGCGGGTGAAGGGAATCCGCATCTACGAGGTGGGCATCAGTTACTACGGCCGGACGTATGCCGAGGGCAAGAAGATCGGCTGGAAGGACGGCTTCCGGGCCATCTGGTGCATCATCAAGTATGGCCTCTGAGCGTAGCACGGGCGTGCCTGTTCCCGGGGCAGGCCCGGTGACCCTGGCCTGCTGTCTCGCTCTGGTCCCTGTGCTGGTGCGGGCGCTGCTCATGGCCACACCGGAGCTGGCGGACGGCATCTCCCACTATCAGTTCGCGCGGTACGCACCGCAGCACCCCGCGCTGCTGCTCGACCTGTGGGCGAAGCCCCTCTTCACGTTCCTGGGCATGCCCTTCGCTCAGGCGGGTCCCATCGGTCTGGTGGTGATGAACGCCCTGCTGATGGCCGTCACGGCCTGGCCGCTGATGCACCTGGTGCGCGCCTTCGCGTCGTGGGCCCCCTGGCTTGTTGGGCCTCTGCTGGTGCTGAGCCCGGAGTACCTGGGCACCGCCGTGGCGGGCATGACCGAGGTGCTCTTCGGGGCGCTCGCCGCCTGGGTGCTCTGGTGCGTGTGGCAGGAGCGCATCACCGCGGCGCTCATCCTGGCTTCGCTCATGCCTTTCAGCCGTCCTGAGTGGGTGGGCTTCCTACCGCCCCTGGTGCTGTGGATGCTCTGGCAGGGCCGTTGGCGTCAGCTGCCCTGGCTGGGCACCGCCACCCTCATCATAGGGGTCATCGGGGCCGTGGTGCGCCGCGACCCGTTGTGGTTGATCCATGAGCATCCCTACCAGCGCGACATCACCTATTACGGCCAGGGCTCCTTCTGGCACTTTGTGCTCCAGGCCCCGCGCATCCTGGGATGGCCCCTGCTGGTGACCGCCCTGGCGGCCCTGCCGGTGCTGGCGCTGCACGTGCGAGCGGATGCGGCGCGGCGGTGGGAGGTGCGCTTGGTCCTCGCCCTCGGCGTGCTGCCCACACTGCTGATCTTCTTCGCCCACAGCTGGGTGTGGTGGCGTGGCACCAACGGGTCGTATGGCCTGCTGCGTGTGCTGGCCACCACGGTGCCCCTGCTGACCCCGGCGGCCGTGGCGGGTGCGGCGCTGCTCTTGCGCACATGGCGTTCTTCCTGGGCGCTTCGCCTCGCCGGCGCGGTCGGCCTCCTGGTCGGTGCCATCGGTCTGCAGCATCTGGTGGTGCGTCCGCCTTGGCCGACACGCCCATCCGAGGCCGAGCAGGCCATCCGCTGGATGGCCGCTGGTGCCCAGGCGGCCGGTGTGGCCGACCGTCGCATCGCCACGGCCCATCCGTTCGCGGCCCACGCCACGGACCACGACCCCTTCGACAGCACGCGCACCCGCCTGTTCTGGCGCCTGCGACCGGAGCGCGCGGACATGGGGCTGAACGAGGGCGACCTGGTGCTCTGGGAATCGGAACTGGGTCCCACGGACGGTGGCCTGCCGCTGATGCGGCTGATGGAGCAGGACGTGTTCAAGGTGCTCGGTGGCTGGAACGTGCAACACCCGGAGCGCTTCTACGCCGGCGCGGAGCCGTACGAGGCATGGCTCTTCGAGCGCACCGCCTGTACGCGCACGGTCACCGTGGACACGCTGATCGCACTGGACGGCCCGCGCCGATCACCCGAGCCCCTGATGGGTGTGCTGATGCCGTGCCCGGACGGCGGGCCCGGTCCCTGCATCACCGAGGAGTACAGCCTGTCGTTCGAGGATCCCTTGGGCGAAGGGAGCGCCGTGCTGAACGAGCTGGTGTTGGAGGGCGAACTGCGCCTGCCCGAAGGTTCGACGGGCCCGGTGATGCTCGTGTTCCGGGAGACGGACGGCCAGGGCAACACCGTTCGCTACCACCAAAGCGATCTGCAGGCCGGGCCGTTCAGCATCCGCCTGCGCGCTCCGTCACGCGGTCCGGAGATGGGCGGGGCGCTCTTTTGGTGGAACCCCTCCAAGGCCCCCTTCGCCCTGCCGCGGTTCCAGGCCCTGCGCATCCGCCACACCCAGCGGTAGGCCCGAGGTCCCGAACCCGGTCATTCGTGTACAACCGTGGTTCTGGGGCACGCGTGAAGTGTAAACTTGAGCATGGTCGAAGGAGCACGCCGCTCAACAGGTCCTGGGACTTTCCTGGAGCGATGGGCACCGACGTTCCTCGCCGCCTTGATCGGGACCTACGTGGTCATTCTGCGCCTGCTTTCCGATGGTGTTCCGGAGTCGGGGGACGGTATCCTCCACTGGCAGATCGCGCGCTACGCACCTGCTCACCCCGAGCTGTTCTTCGATCACTGGGGAAAGCCGCTTTTCACCCTGCTCGCTGCACCGTTCGCCCGGCTGGGCTTATGGGGTGCCTGCCTGTTCACCTCGATCTGTGCCGTGCTCTCGGCCATGCTGATCGACCGTGCGCTGAGCGGTGCGCATCAGTCGATACGCCTGTTGGCCCCGGTCCTGCTGTTCACGACCCCGGTTTACCTGGAGATGGTCTTCGCTGGAATGACGGAGGTACCGTTCGCGCTTCTGGCACTGGCCGCTTCGGTGCTCGCTTTGCAGCGCCAGCCTCGGGCGGCCCTGGTGGTCGCCTCCTTTCTGCCCTTTTCCAGGCCGGAATGGATCGTGCATTGGCCCGTTCTCGTCGCGTGGTCGCTGCTTAGTGGGAACTGGCGCAGGCTGCCATGGGCGTTCTTCGGCAGCATGGTGTATGCCCTGGCGGGGCTCGTGGTGCTCGGAGACCCCCTGTGGTTCGGAAAGGACCAGCTCTATCTCGAGGCGCTTGACATTTACGGAAGTGGTCGTTGGGATCATTTCCTGCGCCTTGCCGACCATATGTTCGGCTGGCCCTTGCTTCTGGTCCTTGGGCCCGCCGTTGTTCTATGGCTGATCCGGAGCCGAGGGACGCAACGATGGGAACTGCCCTTCCTGACGATCGTCCCGGCCATGGGGATCTTCGCGGCGCACAGCTATGCGTGGTGGTCCGGCCAGCACGCCTCCTTCGGATTGGAGCGGGTCATGGCCACCTCGGTCCCGTTGCTCGTCCTGTTCGCGACCTACGCACTAGGGGCCTGCTCCCTGGGCGGTCTGTTCGGAACAGGTCCCGTACATCGCTACGCCATGTTCATCGCGGCCTTGGTGATCGGTTCCTGGGCCTTCGCCAGCGTGCAGGACAGGGTGCGGCTGCCGATGAACAGAAGTTCGACCCAGGAAATGAACGAACGAATGGCGGATGTGCTGGCGAAGCACATCACACCCCAGCGAAGACTGATCTACACACATCCATATTTCGCGTGGACCGCGGGGCGCGATCCGTTCGACCCTTCCCGGGCCCTCAGACCCTGGCAGTTCCACTGGGAGCGCCAGGACCTTGGGCTTCTCGACAGCGATCTGCTGGTCTGGGACGCGCATTTCTGCCCGAACGAAGGTGGGCTCCTCCTTCCTCGTCTTCTGAATGACAGCATGTTCCGTTGTCTGGAGGTGATCGTACCTCCGGATGATGTTCCTACCCTCGGAGGATGGGACTATGAGCTGTTCCTGTTCGATCGCCAAGGGGCCGTCCGGACGGTGCGGGTCGATACCCTGTACGAAATGGGTCAACGGCGCATGTGGGAACCGGCGGATGTCCGCTGGCTGGAAGGGTCGCCGTCGAAGCCTCCGTTCCGGATCGGTCCGGATGAGATCCCGTTCTCCGGTTCCGATCTGCCCCTTGGGGAGGACGACATCCTCTTCGACCTCCTGCACATATCAGGGGCGATCCATGCCTATTCACCCGGCGACCCTCCGCTATGTATCGTGGTCACCGAGGAGAACAGCTCTGGACGGTACCGCTATTACCAGCTCGAGATCGAGCGTGCCGCCTTCGACTTCAGGATACGCTTCCCTCGACGGGAGCCGGTGAACAACGTTCGGATCCTGTTCTGGGATCGGCAACAAGAGGTGCGCGAGCTCACCTCCTTCCTGCTTATCCGAGAGCGCTGGACCCAGCACTGACCCTGACGATGCTCAATCAATGATCACCTCCTGCACCTCGCCCACCAGGTCCTTGGCGGGGAAGGGGATGTAGCCCTGGTCGAACGGCGTGCCCGGCCACCAGCGCGTGTTGTGCCATTCCTGGGTCACGATCAGGTGCATCTGCACGTTGCTCACTTCCGTGACCGTGTTGTTCATATAGGCCACGGTGCGCAGGTGCTCCAGGTCGGGACCGATGCGCCAGAAGATCTCCTGCGGCCGCCAGTCGATCTCGAACCAA
>JAEUSW010000359.1 GCA_016788285.1 Flavobacteriales bacterium | reverse complement strand
GCTCCACGAAGTTCTCCTACGCTCCCTCGGAGCTTCGACGAACAAAGTACATCTCCATCTCCCCCTTGCCTTTGGCCTGCACCTTGCCGCGCGAGGAGAACGCGAGGCCCGGTGTGTCCTTCACCAGCGCATACGTCGCCTCGCTGATGTTCACGCGGCCCACCTCGCCGCTGCTCTCCATGCGGCTGGCCGTGTTCACCGTGTCGCCCCAGATGTCGTACTGGAACTTCTTCACGCCCACGATGCCCGCCACCACCGGGCCGGTGTGGATGCCGATGCGGATCTCGAAATAGGGGAGGCCGGCAGCGATCTTGCGGGCCTTGCCCTCGGCAATGAAGTCGCGCATCTCGAAGGCGGCCTTGATCACATCCGTGGCGTGCGTGGTGTTCGGAGTTGGCAAGCCACCGGCCGCCATGTAGGCATCACCGATGGTCTTGATCTTCTCGATGCCGTACTTCTCGGTGATGCGGTCGAAGGCGCTGAAGCAATCGTTGAGGTCGCGAACGAGCTCCTGCGGGCTAAGCGTTTCGCTCATGGCCGTGAAGCCCTTGAAGTCGGTGAAGAGCACGGTGACCTGGTCGATGTGGACCGCTTCAGCCTCACCCTTCGCCTTCAGCTCCTCGGCAACCTCCTCGGGCAGGATGTTCAGCAGCAGTTCATCGCTGCGCTTGCGCGCCTTGCTGATGCGGTTGCGTTGGGTGAGGAACACGCCAGCAAAGAGGGCCACCAGGGCGAAGCCGCCCATGAAGGCGTTGCGCATGAGCTTCTGTTTCTGCACCTCCTTCTGCTGGATGGCGGTCTCCGCCGCGAAGGCGAGGCTGTCCGCAAGCGCCTCTTTCTCGTAGCCGTACTTGTACTCCTGGCGGATCAGCTCGCGTTGGTTCTGCTCGCGCTCCAGGCTGTCCGCGAGGGTCGCTTGCAGCTCGTACATCTCCAGTGCCTTGTCAGCCCGGCCGGCCTTGCGGTAGTACTTGACCAGGTCGCCTGCGGCCACCTTCTGCAGTTCCACGTTGCCCAGCTCGCGCGATCCGCTGAGCACTTCCTCCTCCAGCGCGATCGCCTGTGCCGTGTTGCCCTCGTCGAACCGCATCCGGGCCATGGTGCCCTTGATGGTCAGCTCGATCGCCCGGTTCTTCACGCGCAAGGCCACGTCCATCGCCATCCGCAGGCAGGCCATGGCCGAGTCCGGCATGCCCGCCGTCAGGAGCATGTTGCTGCGCTGCTGGTAGGCCCCCATCAGCATCGACCCGTCGCCTATGCTCTCGGCCGCTTGTTGCGCCCTGGTGTTGTAATAGAGCGCGGAATCCATGTTCGATCCCGCGTACCCGCCGGCCAGGTTGTAGTATGGCCGGGGCAGGTTGCCGCTTCGGATCCGCTCGAAGATCACGGCCGCCCTCCGGAAGTACGGCCGGGCCTCGACCGGCTCCCCCATCATATTGTGGCAGGCACCAAGGTTCGAAAGCAGGTTGCCGATCTGTCCACTATCTGCTTTCTGCTCCGCGATCGCCAGCATCTCCGTGAAGAGCTCGGCGGCTTTGGCGATGTCGCCGCTCTGCGCGTAGAGGCCGGCCATGTTGTTCTTCAACGCCGACAGCAACGCCTCGTTGTCCAGGGTCTCGGCCAGGGCGAGGGCCTCCTTGTAGTTGTCGAGCGCAGGCGCGGTCAACCCGCGATGGGACAGGCTAGTGGCCTGGTTGAAGAGGAGCTGCGCGCGCAGCAGGCGGTCCCCTTGGGGGCCGTTGATGGAATCGGCTCGGGCGTAGCAGGAGTCCGCCCGATCCTGATCCGCAAGCAGGTGGAACTGCACCCCACGGTTCATGATGGCCGAGGCGAGCAGGGCGCGGTCGCCGACCTGCTGGGCCAACTCGTACATCGCGCCCACATACTTGGCGAAGGTGTCCGGCTGCTGCACGATGGCGCTCGCATCGAAGAGGTCGCGCAGCGCGTGAAGCCGCTGCACGGGCGTGGCCTTGGGCGAGCGGTACACGGTCCACAGGCTGTCGTTCGGCGCTTGGGCGACAAGGAGCTGAGGCAGCAGGATCAGCAGCAGGTACAGGGTTCTTTTCATGGTCTGGGCCAAAGCGGCTGGCACAGCCGTGGGCACGGGTAAATATGCGGACCCGATCGGTCGGGTCCTAGCGTGAAAACACCTGTTCTGAGCCAGGTCAGGCCCAGTGGCCAACTGATCAGTCCACGGCCACGGGCGCAGCGAGCGCCACGAAATACATCTCCATCTCCCCCTTGCCCTTCGCCTTCACCTTGCCGCGCGGGGTGAAGGAGAACAGCGGGGTGCCAAGGGCCGTGGTGGCATCTTTCACCATCGCGTGCGTGCTTTGGCTGATGTTCACCTGTCCCACTTCGCCGCTGCTCTCCATGCGGCTGGCCGTGTTCACCGTATCGCCC
>JAEUSW010000324.1 GCA_016788285.1 Flavobacteriales bacterium | reverse complement strand
CCCTCGCGCACCATGTGGTGGTCATCCACCAGGGCTACCGGATGGGGCATGAGCGGATGTGGGGGTGAAGGTCCACGTGCAGCCTTTGCCGGGCGCGGTGGACAGGGTGGCGGTGTAGCCGATGAGGCCGCAGCGGGTGCGGATGTTGGTGAGCCCGCTGCCGCCGCGCGGGGCGGCGGGGTCGAAGCCGCGGCCGTCGTCCTGCAGCTGCAGGGTGGGCGGGGCGCCGCGCAGCGTGATCGTGATCGTGCGGGCGCCGCTGTGGCGCAGGGCGTTGGCCACCACTTCCTGGAAGGCGCGGAAGAGGATGGTCTTCACATCGGGGGGCGGATCGGGCGACATGGTGTCCAGGTGCGCCAGCACCCGGGCCTTGCCGAGGCGCTCCAGGCGGGTGGCCTCCAGTTCGAGCGCGCGGGCCAGGCCCAGCTGCTGCCAGTGGTCGCGGTTGAGGCTCCGGCCCAGGCGGCGCACCTCCTCCATCCCCTGGTCCAGGGCTTCCAGCGCGGTGGCCACGCGGGGATGTCCTTTGGCGCCTTCCTCCAGATGGTCCAGCAGGCCCACCTGCGCCACGGTGAGCAGCTGGCCCACGTTGTCGTGCAGCTCGCGGCCCACTTCGGTGAGGGTGTGCTCGGTGGCCTCCCGTTCCGCGCGGCGCAGCTCGGCATCGCGCCGCAGGTGCAGCTCGGCCAGCTCGGCGCGGTGGCGGTGCCTCCGGTTGGCCCCCGCGACCATCACCAGGAAGAGGATCGCCGTCAGCGCCAGCAGGCTCAGCGAGACCACGATCACGGTGATGTACAGGTCGGCGTCGCTCATGTCCGGCGGGGGCGTGGGAGGAGATGCAGCAAGGCGATGCCCATGAACGAATAGCGGATCGCGAAGAGCAGGTCGTTCACCTGCATGAGCGCACGCGCCTTCCCGGGATCGGTCGCCCAGAAGTGCTTCATCAGCCCGAAGACCGGCGTGAAGCTCATGAAGTAAAGGGCCACCGAGGCCAGCAACCACCAGGCGGCGCGCTCCACCGGCGGTGCGACCACCGTGTCGGCCAGCGCCAGCCCGGCGAACAGGGCCAGGAAGGAGAGCAGCAGACCGCCGGAGATCAGGGTCATGGCGAGGAAGTCGCCGGGCTGACCCCTCCGGTAGTTGCCGGTGAGCTCCCAGGCCAGCACGAGCACGAAGACGACGGCGGCCCCCAGCGAGAGCCGGGCACGCCGCCGGTCCGGTCGGGGGACGTGCAGCAGCATCAGGGTCACCGTGCCGAACTCGATGGGCACGTAGAGGTTGTAGACCGGCCAGTTGGTGTGCCCGGTCAGCTTCAACGCGTGTGCGGTGCTTTCGGTCAACAGGGCGGCCATCAGCTGCGCCCCGGCCCAGGGCAGCCAGCTCTCCGTTCTGGCGCGCAGGAGCCACCACACGGCCAGTGCGGCGGGGATCAGCACCATCTTCAGGAGAGCCAGCGACATCGGGGTCAGCTGCCGGCAAGCTACCCAACAGCCCCGTTCCGCGCTACCGCGCGAACCGGCTGCACCCCGGCGGACACAGCCCCCCATAGTCGTCGGCTTTGAAACGGAACGGAGCGTCGTCGTACAGCGTGTCGTCGAGCATCGCGGTCCATCCGGTGATGTGGCGTCGCTCCACATGGAAGGCCACGCCGTGCCGGAAGCCTTCGGGACCGCCGTCGCTCCCGTCGTGCGCCACGCCCACGCTGGAGAGCCCCAGTCGGAACGGCCCTGTCGCGCCTTCCACGGTCGTCCGGTGCATCTCATCGATCTCGGCGTCCCACGGCAGCGTCACGGCCAGGGGGTCGGTGTCGGTCAGGGGCGCGAAGCCGGCGCCGTCGCCGCGGTCCACCATCAGCTGCGTGCGGTAGGCGGTGCGGAGCGGATGCCATTCGGCCGCGGTGATCGAGCGCAGGTACCCCTCGTCAAGGAAGTGCGACGGCGCCGCCGGCTGGGGGAAGTCCAGGCCGCCACCGGAGGGTGTCCCGCGCACGAAGCTGAAGCCGTACATCAGGGCGTTGCCATCGAGCCCCAGGTGGACGATCACCAGGCGGTCGCCGGCCGGCAGCACGTTCACCAGCAGCTGCAGCTC
>JAEUSW010000342.1 GCA_016788285.1 Flavobacteriales bacterium | reverse complement strand
AGCTTCGGGGCGAACATCGTTCCCGGTCGCGTCGGTGGCGGGCAGGTCGGCGCCCTCAACCTCGCGCGCACGGTCGGCGGCGCGCAGGTCGGCTTCGTCAACCTGAGCGACTCCCTGGGCAAAGGGGCGGTGGGTCTGCTCTCCATCTCGCTGAAGGGATTCCATCGGGTCGAGCTGGTGGCGGGCGATGTGATGCCGCTGAGCCTTCTGGTCCGCACCGGGACACGCGGTTTCCACAACATCCTGGGCGGCTCGCCGCCGGTGACCGCCGACGGGCGTTGGAGCGTGCTGTACGGCATCGGCACGGAGGCCCGCCTCGGGGACCTGTTCGTCCTCGATGTGGACCTCACCGCCGAGCAGGTGGTGGAGCAGGAGGCGTGGGTGGACGCGCTGAACCTGGTCGGCCGCTTCGGCATCAGCCCCGGCATGCGCTTCGGCGAACGCTTCCACGTGGGTGTCGGTCCCGTGCTCAACGCCTTGGTGACCACCTGGCGCGCTCCCGACAGCGGGGCCTACCGAAGCGAGCTGATCCCCGCATCGACCATCCTGAGGGAGGAGCACGAGGGCACGTTGGTCGGCCTTTGGGTGGGTTGGAAGGCCTCGGCCGGGGTGCAGTTCTGAGCCATCCGCTCAGGGCGATGGCCGCGGGCAGCAGCCCCACTTCCCCGCATGTGACGGAACGTTCCATCCACCGGATAGGGGTTTTCCGCGGGTGCGCTGTCACAGGGCAAACAAGACGAACGACCATGCGACGCCCTCTTCTTCCTCTGTTCCTCGCACCGCTCCTGATCGCCCACGCCGCGCACGCGCAACTGCCGGAGGACCGGCCGGCCCGCACCCTGCTGGGAGGCCAGCGTCCGATGCACCACGGTGGCTGGGCCGCGCCGGAGGCCGTGTACACGCGCATGCTCGATCAGGATGTCCTGCTCGTGGGGCTCCGCGCCGGGTGGATCATCGATCATCGCTTCACCATCGGCCTCGCCGGCAAAGGGGCGGTCACCGACATCGCGAACACGGACTACGACCGGTATCTGGTCGAGGCCGGGCACACGGTCCGAAAGCCCAGCCGCTTCCGCATGGGCTATGGCGGGCTCTTGCTCGAACCGGTGATCGCCTACCGGTCTCCGGTCCACATCAGCCTGCCCATCCTCATCGGTGCCGGAGGGGGCGGCTATGAGACCTACCTCCCGCCCGTGCAGGAGCTGCAGGATCAGGTCCACTGGGACGACGCACAGGCCTTCTTCGTGGTGGAACCCGGCATTGACCTGGAGGTCAGCATGATCCAGTTCGTGCGCATCGGGTTGGGCGTGAGCTATCGCTACACCACCGACCTGGACCTGCCCGCCACGGCCAAGGATGCGCTGCATGGGATCAACGCGGGGCTCAGCCTGAAGCTCGGTCGCTTCTGAACAACGCTCCTGGACCCACTTCAAGCCCATGCCGATGCAAGCCATGTTCTCCCTGAGCGACCTGCGTCCGATCATCCGCGGAGCGCTCCTTCTGCTGAACCTTGTGATGTGCGCGGCCCCGGCGGTGGCGCAGCAACAGACCCAGGCCGTGCGCGGCACCGTGGTGGACGCGGACACCCAGCTGCCGTTGGTCGGGGTGAACGTCGTGCTCGAGGGCGGTGCTTCGCCGATGGCGGCCACCACGGACCTGGAGGGTCGGTTCATCCTGGACCGCGCCCCGGTGGGGCGGATCACCCTGCGGGTGTTCATGCTCGGCTACACCGAACAGACCCTCGCGAACCTGCTGGTGAACAGCGCCAAGGAGCTCGTGCTTGAGATCCGATTGCAGGAAGCGCTCAACCGGTTGCAGGAGGTGGTGGTCAGCGATGACAGGCCCCGGGGCGAGGTGCGCAACGACATGGCGATGCTCAGTGCGCGGACGATCTCCGTGGAGGAGACCTCGCGCATCGCGGGCGGCATCAACGATCCGGCGCGCATGGTGAGCGTGTTCCCCGGCGTGGCCAATGATCCCACCGGGAACAACACGATCATGGTCCGCGGCAACTCACCGAACGGTGTGCTCTGGCGCCTGGAGGGGCTCGAGGTGCCGAACCCCAATCATTTCGCCGATGATGGCAGCACGGGCGGCCCCATCAACGTGCTCAACAGCGATGTGGTCGCCAACAGCGAGTTCTACACGGGGGGCTTCTCCGCCGAATACGGCAACGTGACGAGCGCCGTGTTCGATATGCGGCTGCGCGACGGCAATGACCGTCGCCGTGAGCACACGTTCAAGGTGGGCGTGCTCGGCACGGACCTCACCACCGAGGGGCCGATGCCCGGGCTGAAGGGCGGCTCCTACCTGGCCAACTATCGGTACAGCACGCTCTCGCTGCTGGACGCGGCCGGCATCGTGGACTACCAGGGGGTGCCCAACTACACGGATGCCGCGTTCAAGCTGAAGTTCCCGCGGACGAAGGCGGGCACCTTCACGGTGTTCGGTGTCGGGGGACGCAGCAGCATCCGTCAGCGCGACGAAGGGGTCACGGGGGACACACTGTTCGCGGAGAGCACCTTCGGGTCGCGCGTGGGGGTGGTGGCCGTGACGAACACCGTGTCGCTGGGCGACAACAACTACCTGTACAGCGCCGTGAGCCTGAGCGGGAACGGAAGCGGAACGACGCACCACGAGGCCGGGTCGATGGGGGAGACCCCGTTGGAACTGCGCCACGAGGATGACCTGGCCCGCTGGACCGTCCGCGCCTCCAGCACGCTCAACACCCGGATCTCGTCCGCGCACCGGCTGCGCTCCGGGATCATCGTATCCGTGGACAGGTTCCGGATGTACGCCAACAGCTACGACCGGGAGGAGGACCG
>JAEUSW010000331.1 GCA_016788285.1 Flavobacteriales bacterium | reverse complement strand
GAGGTGATGGGCATCGGCGAGGCCGCGCTCTTCCCCGGCCACAGCAAGGAGTTCCCCGCCGACGTGCGCACCAAGCTCCTGGAGCTGTGCCAGGACACCAGCGACTGGGACCGACGCCTGAACGATGACCTGGTGGACGTGCCCAGCGTGCGCTTCGCCGTGGAGCAATGCCTGAAGGACCTGGCCGCCGGCGGCACCAAGACGCTCTTCCCCTCCGACTTCACCCTCGGCCGGCAGGCGATCCCCATCAACGGCCTCGTGTGGATGGGCGACAAGGCCACCATGAAGCAGCGCATCCGCGAGCAGCTCGACGGCGGCTACACCACCGTGAAGATGAAGATCGGCGCCATCGGCGTCGACGACGAGCTCGAGCTGCTGAAGGCGGTGCGGAAGGAGTACGGGCCCGGCGACATCACCCTGCGCGTGGACGCCAACGGCGCCTTCACCGCGATGCAGGCGCCGGAAGTGTTGAAGCGGCTGGCCGACCTGCACGTGCACAGCATCGAGCAGCCCGTGCCGCCCGGCCAGTACGAGGTGATGGCCGAGCTCTGTGCCGACACGCCCATCCCCATCGCGCTGGACGAGGACCTCATCGGGCAGAACACGCACGATGCCAAGGTGGACCTACTGGACAACCTGCGCCCGCAGTACATCGTGATCAAGCCGAGCCTGGTGGGCGGCTGGGCGGCCACGCAGGCGTGGATCGATCGGGCCAAGGCGCGCGGCATCGGCTGGTGGATCACCTCGGCGCTGGAGAGCAGCATCGGCCTCAACGCCATCGCCCAGTACACGGCCACCCTTCACGTGACCATGGCCCAGGGCCTCGGCACCGGCAGGGTCTACGCCAACAACATCCCCTCGCCCCTGTTCGCCGAACACGGTGAGCTGCGCTACCGGCCCGAGGCGGAATGGGACCTCAGCGCGCTGCAGTGAACCCCTTCACCCGCCTCACGGTCGATGGCGTCACCCTGGAGGGCGACGCGCTGCTGCGCTGGGCCGACAGCCTGGTGGACCGGCATGGCGACGATCCGGAGGGGGCGCTGGCGCTGCGCAGCACGGTGCATGAGCTGCTGCGCGGCGAAGGGCTGCAGGCCACCACCAGCGGCACCACGGGCCCGCCCAGGCGCATCACCGTGCCGGTGGAGGACCTGGTGGCCAGCGCCCGGCTCACGGGTCGCGTGTTCGGCCTGAACGCGGGCGACCGCGTCCTGCACTGCCTGCCCGGCGCCTTCGTGGCCGGCAAGATGATGCTGGTGCGGGCCTTCGTGCTGGGGCTCGACCTGCACGTCATCGGCGCGCGCGGCAGCGTGCTGGCCAAGCTCGGTCCGCAGCACCGCTTCCGCTTCGCGGCCATGGTGCCGCTGCAGCTCGCACGCGCGCTGGAGGAGGACCGCGCCCGGGTGGAGGCGCAGTTCAGCACGGTGCTGCTGGGCGGCGGGCCCGTGAGCGAAGCGCTGGAGCAGCGCGTGGCCGACCTGCGGACGGCCGTGGTCCTGGGCTACGGCAGCACGGAGACCGTGACGCATGTGGCGCTGCGCCGCCTCAATGGACCGGAGGCCTCGCCGCTGTTCACCGCCGCGGGCGACTGCCACTTCGCGCGCGACCCGCGCGGCTGCCTGGTGACCTACACCCCGCACCTCAGCACCTTCCAGCAGGTGACCAACGACCTGGTGGAGCTGGTGGACGGCACGCACTTCCGCTGGCTGGGCCGGCACGACCACGTG
>JAEUSW010000297.1 GCA_016788285.1 Flavobacteriales bacterium | reverse complement strand
GCATCGCCGCGGTGATGCGGCACAAGGTGCTCAGCGCTTCGGCTTCCGCAGGTTGAGGCGGGTGCCCGGTTTCACCGGCGCATCGGGCGTCACGCCGTTGTAGGCCGCCAGCTTGTCCAGCTTGATGGCGTGCTGCTGGCTGATGCTCCAGAGCGACTCGCCGGCCTTCACCGTGTGGGTGGCCGGGTCCTTCACGCTGTTGCGCTTGGGTTGCAGGAAGATCACCTGCCCCTCCTCGAGCGCGGCGCCCTTGGGCAGGTCGTTCCAGTGGGCCAGCATGCCCGGGATCTGCCCCAGCTCATCGGCCAGGCGCGTGAAGGTGTCGCCTTGGCGGGCCGTCACCATCTTGATGCGCCCGGCGAACCGTTCCACCGGTCGTGCGGCGCCGATGGTCACCGTCACCTCCTCGCCTTCGCTGCGCCGGGGAGGGCGGCCGCCGGCGGAAGGAGTCGGTGCCGGTCTCGCGGCCCTGGCCGGCCGCTGGCCGTTGTCCAGCTGGTTCAGTTCATAGCGCTCGATGAGGTCGATGAGCTTCTGCGGGTAGCGCGGATCGGTGGCGTAGCCCGCCTTCTTGAGGCCATGGGCCCAGCCCTTGTAGTCGGTGGGCTTCAGGGTGAACAGGTCGGCGTAGCGCGGCCGCAGCAGGAAACGGCTGTGGTCCTCATAGCTGTCCGCCGCGTCGCGGTACTTGCGGAAGCAGTCGTTCTTGCGATCGTCGTCGTGGTACACCTTGCCACCGCGCCAATCGGGCGTGCACTTGATGCCGAAGTGGTTGTTGGCCTCCCGGGCCAGTTCGCTGTTGCCGTTGCCGCTCTCCAGCAGTCCCTGCGCCAGGGTGATGCTGGCGGGGATGCCGTGTTCCTTCATCTTGGCCACGGCCACCTGCTGCCATTCAGCGATGTACTCCTCGGCGGTGAAGCGGCGCTGGGGCGGTTGGCCCTGGGCCATCGCCGGCAAGACGGGCAGCGCCACGAGCAGCAGGGTTTTCAACATTTCCACGATCCGCATGGGCCAACGGGGCGGTCCTCGCCAAGGGCCGAAACTACTGGGGCTTGCTGCGCTTCTTCACGATCCATCCACAGGACTGCTCACGGCCGATCGTGAATAGAACGGGGCGGATGATCACGTTCGCATAACCTTGTCCGATCTTTGTGCTTTCGCGATCGAACAAACTGGCGTTCCAGACGTTAGAGGACTGAGAGACAAGGGCATGGACGATAGCAGCAGCCAACCCGAACGGTCGGCGCGCCTGGAGCGGCTCGGCTTGGAGCCCGGTGACTACTACTTCACCGAGGAGGGCTATCTCGTGTTCACCGAGCAGTATCACCGCAAACGCGGATACTGCTGCCAGAGCGGCTGCCGGCATTGCCCGTACGGCTTCCACGAGAAGGAGGGCAAGGGCAGGACGCGGTGAGCACGAGGCTCCGGGCCGGCTCGACCGCCAAGCAGCGGTTCATGCTGGCGGGGTATCTTGTTCGAAAGCGATCGACCATGCGGGGCATCGTACTGGCTTTACTTGTCCCATTCAGCTGGAGCCTGCACGCCCAGAACTGGGCCCTGCTGAACCCGGCCTACAAGTACAACTACAGCGACGACGGCACCGACACCGTCAGCAACCAGGTCTTCATCACGCACATCGATACGTTGGGGCCGGACAGCTTCCGGTATGAATTGAACGGTGTGGCGGAGGTCTGCGATACGTGCCAAGGGCCCGAACTTCACCTCTGGACGGACCGGCCTCAGTTCCTCCAACGTGTGGTGAACGTGGGACCTCTGGTCTGGCACTTCCAGGATCCGCGTTCCCTGGTCATCCAACCCCACGCGGGTGTGGGTACCTCCTGGCTCTTCGACACGATCGCGGGCATCACCGCGAACATGATGGCGGTGGACACCGTGCAGCTGTTCGCCACCGATGTCGAGCGGAAATGGATCGGCTTATCCGATGGCGGTTCGCTCTCGATCTCATCGGACCACGGTATCCTGACCTGGAACACGCATACCCTGATCGGCGTGCACGGGCCGGACGAAGGGATCCTCGTGCCCAACTTGCGGCAGATGTTCCCATACGGTTCCGGGGACGTGGTGGAATATGCGGTCGGCACCGCGCAGACGGATGGGGTTTCCTCCGAGTATGGCCAACGACGGCTCTACAAGTTCACGGTCGATACGGGTTCGGTGGTCGATGGGACGATGGTCTTCGCAGGGGCGATGATCGATCACCGCCATGAATGGTCGCTGTCCTGGCTGGGTGGATCGACCGTGACCTACGGGCATCAGAACATCCTGGGTGCCACTTGGATCGCAGGCAGGCCGGAACTGCCTTGGGCCGACCTCCTGATGTCCTACCCCGGACAGGTGATCGGTCATCGGAGCGACCTGCTGGGCGATAGCCTGATCTGCATCGCGGAGCATGGATG
The DNA here is from genome assembly GCA_016788285.1 of Flavobacteriales bacterium. GTDB lineage: Bacteria > Bacteroidota > Bacteroidia > Flavobacteriales_F > PHOS-HE28 > PHOS-HE28. Next base: position 1,654 of record JAEUSW010000297.1, on the reverse strand, counting down.
GGATACATCCGGGCGATATACCCTGGGTTGCAGAGCCGTACAGGATACCTGGAACCAGAGCGGACATTTCATGAGCATGACCACCGGCGCGATCCCGGGCGAACCGGTGGCCTGTCTGATCCGCGACCACTGCAACGGAGGGACCGGCGCTGACTGCGGCGTCCTGTACACGGCCGGCACAGGACTGAACTGGTCGCATGGCGACTATTTCGAGGCGAACGAGGAGTATGTCCTGGTCGGATCCGTGGTGGACGGCGATACGATCGGAACGGTCGATCCGGATGACCACCTCCTCACCTTGAACGTGGATCCGATCGATCGACCCGGGCTTGTGCTCTTCCCGGCCCCGGCCAGCGACCGCGTCACCCTGCTGAATGCCCCGGCCGGAGCCATCGTGCTTATGATGGACGGCACGGGGCAGCTGGTCCGAACACACGTCATCCGCTCGCGCGAGGAGTCCATCGACGTCACCGATCTGGCGCCGGGCATCTACGTGTTGAGCGTCGACCGGATGAGGCCACAACGGTTGCCGATCGCTCGCTAGGCTCTCCCGTCTTCCCCCGAACTTCGCAGCCATGACGACCGCCACCGCCAGCGACCTGGCCTTCTTTCAGCAGACGATCCGCGAAGGCATCCCGGATGTGCTCCCACCCGCGCGCCCGCTCGACCCCGGCGTGAGCCACGCGCCCAAGCGCAAGGACATCCTCTCCGCCGAAGAGAAGAAGCTGGGCCTGCGCAACGCCCTGCGCTACGTCCACCCGAAGCACCACGCCGTGCTGGCGCCCGAGTTCGCACAGGAGCTGCAGGAGCACGGCCGCATCTACATGCACCGCCTGCGTCCCGAGCACCCCATGCACGCGCGGCCCATCGATCACTACCCGGCGAAGAGCCGGCAGGCCGCGGCCATCATGCTGATGATTCAGAACAACCTGGACCCGGCCGTGGCGCAGCATCCGCATGAACTGATCACCTACGGCGGCAACGGCGCGGTGTTCCAGAACTGGGCGCAGTACCGCCTGGTGATGCAGTACCTCAGCGAGATGACCGACGAGCAGACGCTGGTGATGTACAGCGGCCATCCGCTCGGCCTCTTCCCCAGCCACCCCGACGCCCCGCGCGTGGTGGTGACCAACGGGATGATGATCCCCAACTACAGCACCCCAGACGACTGGGAGCGCTTCAACGCGCTCGGCGTGACGCAGTACGGCCAGATGACCGCCGGCAGCTACATGTACATCGGTCCGCAGGGCATCGTGCACGGCACCACCATCACCGTGCTCAACGCCTGCCGCATGATCAGGTCGTCGCCGGGCACCAAGGGCAAGCTCTTCGTCACCGCGGGCCTCGGCGGCATGAGCGGCGCCCAGCCCAAGGCCGGCAACATCGCGGGCGTGGTCACCATCTGCGCCGAAGTGAACGCCACCGCCGCCTACAAGCGCCACGGCCAGGGCTGGGTGGATGAAGTGATCACCGACGTGGACGCCTGCATTGATGCTGCGCTCGCCTGGCAGCAGAAGGGTGAAGCCCACAGCATCGCCTACCTCGGCAACGTGGTGGACCTGTGGGAGCGCCTCGCCGCGCGGAAGGTGCACGTGGACCTCGGCAGCGACCAGACGAGCCTGCACAACCCCTGGGCCGGGGGCTACTACCCCGT